>NZ_VKLR01000006.1:0-200686 GCF_007280595.1 Psychrobacter sp. YGAH215
TTTGTCCAACTGATAACTTGGGGCTGTGATGGCGCCCGTCGTCGCGTTGTAAGTTGCACCGCCACCTAAGTGGCTTGCAATAGAACCCGCCGTAGTATTCAGCTGACCGCCATTGATGGCGTCTTTACTGCCACTCGTGGTCGCACCGTTAGCCACATTCACAATCTTCTGACTGTTTGCATCAAAGCCATTGGCTTTTACTTGACCGGTAAACGTTGGGGCATCAACAATCTGAATGTCAACCTTGCCATCAGTGATCACTGTTTTAATGTTGGCATTGCTTGAAGTCGCTGTAGTAGCAGCGCCACCACTGATGTTCAGCGTGCTGCCAAGTTTTTGCTGACTACCATTTGTACCGGTGTCGCTAAGCACATTACCTGTAAAGGTTAACTCTTTGTTCGCTTGGGTATTCGCAGCTGAAATAGCACCGTCAATGGTGCTCGCACCTGTACCGCCAATGTTGGTAGACGTCACAACACCGTTCACATCAACAGCCGCTGCGCCGCCAAGTAATGTCTTGTTGCTTTGTGCGATGTTATTAAGCTGGCTACCATTGATGGCTTCCGTGCTGTTTGTAGCAATACTGCCAGCAGCAACGTTACGAAGTTTAGTAGTTCTAGTGGTGCTGCCATCGGCACTGCGGATACTAGTGATGATATCTGCATTCGCAACTGCTGTACCTGTACCAGCAGCGTTGTCAAAGAACGCGCTACCAACTTTATAAACTTGTGTACCGTCCGCTTTGGTATATACCACAGGGGCAGTGTTGGTCACGCCATTAGTCGCAGCTTGTAATTGTCCGACGTTTGCAGCATCTGTAAGTTCGGTACCAATAGCTAAACCACTAATTTTTTTATTATTTAAATTAGCGCCACCGTTTAATGTGGCAACACCAGCGACAGTTAGAGCCCCCCCAGTATTTAAAGAACCCGCACTCATAGCTCCAGTAGAAGTTACCGTAGTGAAGCTTGGATTACTTGAGGTAGCGATAGTAATATCATTACCACTGCGAGTGATCTCTACATTACTACCATTTTTGAACTTAACAGTATCACTAGATTTGACAGCTGATGCCGTATCATTGTTAGCTTGTATTTTAAATGTTTGATTCGTTAATGTGTTTAACTGAGCAACGTTGACTGCGTCAGAATCATTAGTACCGGCTGCTAATCCTGTTAATTGGCGAGTAATGCCAGTAGCACTATCTCCTAATGCTACTGCTGCACGAGTAGAAACCCATACATTTGATGTTTTATTTGTTGCGCCACCTGTAGAAGGGTCAAAACCTTTAATACCGGCAGCAGTATTAGCGACAGAGCCAGTACCAATAGCAACGCCACCTGCTATATTTGCTTTTGCGCCCGATCCAATAGCCGTAGCGTTAGCAGCAGCAGTTGATTGACTCCCAATAGACGTTGCATTCTCACCTGACGCATTAGCACCTGTTGTTGGGGTACTACCAGAGCCAATAGCAATAGAGTTTAATCCACTAGATTTTGAGTTAATCCCTAAAGCAACAGAACCCACCCCAGAAGCACTAGAGACGGCACCGATTGCCAATGCCCCTTTTTCTGTAGCTTTTGAATTAACACCTAATGCTACAGATGCCGCTCCTTCAGCCAGTGATGTCATACCTAGAGCCGTTGAAAAGTCACCTTTAGCAAGTGCTTGCACCCCAAATGCTGAAGCTCCTGCACCCTCACCTGATGTACCTCGGTAACTACCACCAGAAACATTACCTCTAATTAACCTAACACCCGTAATCTCTTGGTATGCATCATTTTTTGTTACATTATCAGCAATTTTATCAATATCATCGCCACCAATTGCTACTGATGAGTTACCAGAAGCACGAGTGTTTGCGCCTAACGCCACTGATTGGTCACCTGAAGCTGAAGATAAATGCCCAATAGCAATACTCTCTCTGGTAGCAGGAGTAGTCGTACCACTGATAGCACCACTACCTATTGCAATACCATCAGCAGCTCTTACTGCCCCTCCACCAGCATCATAGTTTGCTGCTATCGCCTGCATACTAAAACCAGCCGCGATCATACCAGTACATAACGCACTCCAACGCAAAATATTCGTGCCACTTGCAACTACGCTACCACTAGTCACTGTTGTACTTGAAGTAACAGCACCACTAGATGACTTGCCACGACTTTTTGCATATTCTGCAACGGCCATAAAACAATTTAATGAGGCATTCCAAATAACTTTGTAATTACGGTTCATACTGAATTTCCCTGTCTTCATTAAAAGATGAATAGCTTAGTGGTTATGGCGGAACATAGATGAGCACAAACTACTAGTACGCTAAACTGCTATATCTAAAAATTACTTAATCAAGATTTAAAAGCCTATAAATATTTAGAACTTTTGTTTATTACATTTTAATACATATATATACAAAAGCACAACGTCACTCATCTTAGTATTAGAACCGTTCATCAGGTTTTTCAGTAAGATAGAATTTATTTATTCAAATAATATATTCTTGTAAATAAATATATTGAAAATAGCATTCTATTAACAAAGGTAGGCAATATAGAACTAAAATTTATATTAGATATATAACTAAACAGTCATTCACCTCCTAGCTTAAATAAACCTCAAAAACAACTTTTTTTTGATAGCGTAAATCTCCCGTTTAAATTTAGTTAGTTATGATGGATGAAAAAAAGCCCCAATCTTATGATTAGGGCCTCTTTGTATAATTTAAGTGATTAAGTGGTTCTTTTAAAATTATTTAAAACAATTCACTTGTCTCTTTCTTGAGCTGTTTAAGCACCGTTTGATATTCGCTATCGCTGGTTGCAAGTGTGCTTAAACGGCCATAGCGTAGCTTGCGATAGTGTTGTTGAATCTGCTCAATTTTTACTTGGACAGTTTTTGAGTCACCACTAGCAGTTAGCTTACTGACATTACTATGCTTGCTACTATTTTGACCACTGCCATCATCGATTGCGCTTGCCAAACGCGCAAGCCAAGCCAATTGGCCTTCGCTATCATCACGAGCAAGCGACTTATCCGCTTTAGCGATGCGTTTTGAGAGTTGGGCAAGTGGCAGGTCTGCTGGATGCCAACGTTTGCGGCGACGCTGCCAGATAACAAACACAAGAATCGCCATAACGCTAATGGCACTTACTGCCAACCAAGTGATTTGCTGCATGATTGAGCGAATATTAAACCATTTGAGCAATGAGTCAGCTTGCTTATCCTGATCATAACCAACGACGTCTTTTTGCCAATAGTAGCTCGCTTGGTCTGATAGACGGCGTAAGGTTTGCAGCATTTGATACTGCTGATAGCTGATTTGTGCCCCAGCACCATCGCCAAACATTGTCGCTCCTCGCGCCTGTGTCAGCGCATCCATGCCTTGCTCGACGCGCTCAGGGGCTACAAAAGCTGTCGGATCGACACGTACCCAGCCTTGACCGTCAAGCCAGACTTCTGTCCAAGCGTGCGCATCCATTTGCCGTACTTCCCAAACGTTACCGTTACGGCTAGGCTCACCGCCTTGATAGCCTGCCACTACTCGCGCAGGAATACCAGCAGCGCGCAGCATAAAGGTAAAGCTAGAAGAATAATGCTCACAAAATCCCGCTTTGGTGTCAAATAAAAACTCGTCAATACGGTTGGTATTTAAACGTGGCGGTGATAGCGTATAGCGAAATTCGGTTTGGTTTATCCAGCGCTCGATTGCCTGTATATAGCGCACGGGATCCGAGCCAGACTGGGCAAATAACTGCTGCGCCAGTAGGCGTGCTTGCGGATTACCGCTACTTGGCAATGCAAGATTAAGACGGCGCGACTCATCAGACAGTACAGGGTCGATACGCATCGGCGCAAACTGCAAGACATCGTAGCGCAGCTGCTGGGTAACCGGCTGATCTTTTTTTAAGGTAAAATTTGAGGTAATACTGATATCTTGCTGCTGAGCAAAAGGATAATCCAGGCCAAATAGCCAGTTTTGCTGCGTCGGCTCTAAGATAATTTGATATCGATTCGGGGTAGTTTTCACCTCATCAGGAACGGTCGCTAAGGCATTCGCTATCCAATTTGGCATTTGCGGGGCGGGTTGCCATTCTCGTTGCTGCGGACTGGGACGCCATGTGACCCCATCAAAATTACTAAAAACCAAACCACGCCAATAAAGCTGCTGCTGTGGCGGGCGCTTATCTGAAAACTCTACCCGAAAAGCTAGCTCAGTCGACTGACCCAAATTGGCAAAGTCGCCGGGCGACATACTGTCAGAGACACCTGTAGTCGCTTGCTGACCTGAGAGCTGTACTGACCATAGTGGCGGCAAGCGTGGAAAGAATAAAAACAGCACGACCAACAGCGGCAATGCGCCAATACCCAGCACGCCCAAAGTACGCAGGCGACCATCACCGCGAGTATTGCCATCATCGTTAAGCGCAATAAATGCTAACAATACAATGACCGCGCCGATGATTACCTCTACTGTCGTCACGATACCTTGATCCATCAAAAACAGTGAAGCAAGGACAAACAAAGATAAATTGAGCACCACATAAGCATCACGGCGCTTGTACAATTCCCACAGCTTACTGATAAGGCACAGTACTAAAAATGCCACACCCATATCCAGTCCAAATGCCGTGTTATAGGTCAGCCATAAACCTACTAGCCCAAGTAAAAAGCCAAGCATTTGCATGCTTTGATAAACGCGCTTTAAATGCGTCAGTTTTTTAAACTTAGCTTTAATACACGGTAGTTGGGCAATGATACTGACCAGCGCAAAACCTATGAGCCATAACGGCAAGTGCGCTGCATGCGGTAAAATAACGATAACTTGCGCAATCAATACCCAATAATAGGCTGGCAAGGCAAGTAGCTTGCGAGTCCATTTATGATGGCTGCTCACGCCATTAGGGGCACTGATATTTTGCCCCAATGCCAATTGCGCAAAGTTCGCAGGATTTATCTGTGTCTCACTTGCAGCATGGTGTTTGAAGTTGTTCATGGTGCTTTTGCCAACCTTAACAAGCATGCTTGTGCAAGCGCCTCACCTTCGCCCATCGTTGCAGTAGCATGCTTATTAACCGTTATCTCATTGGGTAAGCGCATGTTAAATGGGACGCCAAGTTCACCCAATGTCAGCACCCCGTACGCCATTTGCGCCAGTTTTTGTTCATGCTGCGCCGCTGGCATATCAGTATAGTCTAAGGTTTGCTCATGGCCAACAGGATCAGCGAAATGCTTGGTAAACATCCCTTGGCCGCGCGCCACGTGACCCCAAGAAACGCGTGCTAACGACTCGCCTTCGATATAGTTATCAAGCCGCTCGAAGTCGTCTTGACCTTGGCGATATTGCCCGCCTATCGGCAAATCCTCCGGACTGGCAATGGCATATTGTGCTTGCCAGTCAAATACTTCAGGTTTTGGGTAAACCCACGCGCTACGGGCGAAATAGACATATGACCATGCGCGCATAATCCCTAAGGGGTAAACGGTTTTTATTTTTAATCTTGGTAGTTGCAACTGCCCACGACGATAAGTCTGCACCGGCAAACGAATGATTTGCTCGTCTTGTAGGCGCGTGACCAATACTGAGAGCTGACTATCAGCGTAAATCTCATGTTGGTTATCGTTGTTTTTATTGGCTTTTTTATCGGCCTTTTTATGAAGCTTTTGCTCAGTTTGCTCAGAGGCAACTTGATCAAAGGTAAATAATAACTGCCGTCTTGGTCGGCGGCTGTCATTACGCAGCTGCAACGTGACCCAAACAGGCGCACCGGCTTCTGCCATGGTGACATCAAGCAGACGGACTTGCAGACCCGAGATATGTGCAAAGGTCACATGAAAGCTAATGAGCCAGACACTAATGAGATAAAAGCACAGCCCCAATACCAAGTTATTACCATAGTTGATACCAGCGATAAAGGTGATGATTAATAAAACGGCAAACAGCAACCCTTCACGGCTAAAAAAGATATAGACGTTACGCAAATTCAGCGTCGCATTATCGCTTTTGGGCGCACGCGCGGCAAACCAACGGCTTAATAATGATCTAGCTGGTACGGTTAAGGCTTTTGGCAACACACTCATGACTACCCTATCCTTACCATAAAAGATGCAAACAATTAAATAACGACAGCCACGTCTGCCAATATACGTTGAGCGATAGTTTGTGTGACTTGTCCGCCAGTCACGTGTGCAGGCACGAAACGCTGACCAAGACGATGGTCAGTGACCGCCGCAAACACCGCTTGAATATCTTCGGGCGTCACTTCCATATGTCCCGATACATAAGCATATGCTTGCGCCGCACGCTGTAGTGATAGCACACCACGCGGTGATAAACCATGATAATCAAAGCTTGCACGCGTTTTTGCAACCAGTCTTTGCAGATAATCGAGCACCACATCGGCGACATAAACCTGCTTGACGCCTTGCTGCGCTAATAGGACCGCCTCGGTATCTAGTACGGCGCCAAGCTGTTTTAATAGCTCACGGCGATTTTGTCCCTTTAACAGCTCGCGCTCAGCGGCAGGCGATGGATAACCAAGTGACAAACACAATAAAAAACGATCTAGCTGCGATTCAGGCAGCGGATAGACGCCCGCTTGCTGCAAAGGGTTTTGGGTAGCAATGACAAAAAATGGCTGCGGCAATGGATAGGTTTGACCATCTTGCGTCACTTGCCGCTCTTCCATGGCTTCTAATAACGCGCTTTGGGTTTTAGGGCTAGAGCGATTGATCTCATCGGCGAGTAACAACTGCGTAAAGATAGGGCCGGGACGAAACTCGAATTGCTGCTGACTTTGGTCAAAAATACTCATACCCAAGATATCTGCTGGCAGCATATCATTGGTAAATTGCACGCGGCTAAAGCTCAACCCAAGCAATTGCGCCAAGCCTTGCGCCAACGTCGTTTTACCCATACCTGGCAGATCTTGCAACAACAAGTGCCCGCCTGCCAAAATACCACTGAGCGCCAGTTTAACCACCTCGGGTTTATCTAGCACTATTTGATTTAATTGCGCCATTAACTGAGCAATTTTTTGCTGATTATGGCGATAGTCATTGGTGGCTTGGTTCATTATCGATTCTTGGCTCATTTTTTAATGAAATAGGTTTAAAAAAGAATACTTCTCTGTCAGGTATTTCTCAATCAGGCGTTGCTGCTATTTTGTTTCATCAACTGTTGGTACCGGTGCCCGCAGCGTAGATAAATAGGCAATCACATCGGCACGCTCCTTACTATCGGGCATCGGATCTGACAGCATTTTTGAGTCGGGCATGGCTTTTTCAGCATCAGCGATATAAGTATCAAGCGTCTTAGCATCCCATACCCAACCTGATGCCGCAAGCCCTTCGCTATAGGTATAATCTTCTAGCTCGGCGGCTTTTGCGCCATAAATATTCATCAGCTGCGGCCCTTTTTTATTGAGTCCAGGGTTGAGCTGATGACACTGACCACAAGCATCTTGGTATATCAGCGCGCCGTTGTCGGCATCGCCCTCAGTATAAAGCGGCAGCGTGACCGGATCTCGATAATCAGGCGGTGTTTTTTCACAAGCGGTGAGCAATAGCATAGCGGCACATACAGCGCCTAATGAGTATTTTTTGATAATAGACATGGTGGAATAATCTTAAATTGAGGAGCAGAGGCTATGTATGCGCCTACCTTCACCATAATACAAGATAAAAAGGATAAACAAACATAACGCTGCGTAGAAGTATATATCGTTGCTAACCGTTAAATATGGGTTATGTGGTAAAAATAAAAATTAGTTACCTAGACTTAACTCTCGCTTGCCACTTTTATGGTATTACTAGGTGCTTCTAAATAATAACCCTGTAAGTAGCGTGCGCCCACGCTCCACGCGACTGACATGGTCGCCGCATCTTCAATATATGGCATCAAGACATCAACGCTAATTTCATTGGTACGCATGATGAGCGACTTAACCGTTTCTAAATTCTCTGGGTTATCAAGGCTATCGACATAATTGCGGGCTAAGCGCACCATATCAGGCTGCACAAAATTGGCCAGCTCAACCGATTTAGCAGACGAGCCAAAATTATTAATACCCAGCTGACAGTTTACTTGGTTAAGCGTTTTAAATTGCGATTTTGCGACAGTCAAATGATCGGCAATGTCTTTTTCGTTAAACTGTAAGGTTAACGCGCCCGCTTTGCCACCAACAGCATTGATGAGTTGACTAGCGACGCTCGGCAGTTTTTTATCTATCAACGACGCATTGGTCAGTTGTACCAATAACCTTGCATCTGGATGGGATTTACGCACGTCATTGATTTTTTTACAGGCATTGATCAATATCCAGCGGTCAATTTTTTCAAGGAGCTTGTGCGCTTTGGCCACCGCCATAAACTGGTCGGGGGTCAATACTGTATTATTTGCATCCGCTAGTGGCAAACGCAGATATACCTCAAAGAAATCACTACGATCATGATTGATATCATATATGGGCTGGAAAGACAGCTCAAAGCGATTATTAGCAATGGCATCGACTAAAGACTCAGCCAAAGCATGATCATCACTATTGGCATGTTCACTGGCGTCATACAGATGGTATGTATCGCCATGATTGGAGGTTTCAATCATAATTTGATTGATAGCATCCAGTGCCCGCTCGAGCAACACTCTTGGTTCAGGCGTATTTTTTTCTATTTTTACGATCGCAATACTTGCTGTGGTACTTGTCGTCCGTTTATCTACCTCGATTAGCATGTCACTAATGGTCGAGCCAATTTTCTTAGCCAATTTCTCAAGCGCAGCGGTATTTTGATTTTCTACCAAGATAGTAAAAGCGGTATCGCTAAAGCGACTCACATGGCTGTTTCCCTCTATCTCATTTGTCATTAGCTCATCTAAGGCATACGCGACTTGCTGCACGGTGGTATCAACACCTTGTAAACCCAAGCTGCTTCTAATCTTACCCACATTATCGAGTTGAATATAAAATAATCCTGCCGTCAAAGCGCCTTGTTTTGCTTGCTCATACACTTTAGTCAGCTGCAATTCAAAACCGAGGCGATTATCAATACCTGTTAAGCTATCTTTACGTTCGGCTGCTGCCAAACGCTTGGCAACGTCGGCGCTGTTGGCATTATTTTGCTGAATAATAATTTGGGTAACGGGCTCGCCATCAAGGGTCGCGACTGCAAGCTGTAATTTTGCTTCAAAGGTACTGCCATCGGTACGTTTGCTTTCAAAATTAAACTCAACGTCTTTGCGGTTGCCTTTATCGAATTGACGTAAAAACTGCTTAAAGGCTTTGATATTGTCACCGCCCGCTATCAAATCAATCACCGGTATGCCAATAATGTCATTCATTGACTCAAAACCAAACAACTGCAAATACGGGTCATTGGCAAAAATATGAATACCTTGATCGATATAAGCAACGGCACTTTTAGAGTTTTTAATCAGCACATTGGCGCGCTGCTCTGCTTCAGAGATGACATGCTGTAAAGTTTTAAGCTGTTGACGACTGCGTAGGTTGTCATGGAGCAAACAAATCGCCATGACTACTGCCATTTCTTGATCGGCGCTCAGCGCTTTGACCATTGTGCCATTTAAAATAGAAGGTAAGCCCGCTTCGTTATGAGCGTTGACTATCGTATCTTTATTTATCAAACAAACCGATGGCAAATCAATACCTTGCTCTTGAACAATACCGACCACCTCGGTAAAGTTCATATCATAAGCTTGCCCAAACACCAAGGTATCCCACGGCTGGCGTAACGCCTTTAGCAACTCCTCTTTATCATCTAAAAACCCTAAGTTCACACTATCATAATATGAACCTAGCAAGTCAACGATACGCTCAGCATAAAGCTGGTCGTCGTCGATTACTAATAAGTTTAGGATAGACTGAGTACGCATAAGAAGCCTTTTAAATGGTAGTAGCGATTTTTTCATTATAAACAATAATGTAATCGACTGCTGCTTAAGTTACAACCTCAAGGCGATGTTATAAACACTTAAACAAACTTAAACCAAACATGCTTAACCTATGATCAATTCTTAAGTATTGATCGTCCTAAACTTATCTAAGCTATTAATAGATAACTATTTAAAGTTGTACCACTTCATATTGGCTAAACTCGTCGTTCATCATTAAACGCCGTACCAAGCGCAATGTTTTTTGTTTGCTATCAATACGCATCATGACTTTATCTCCTACTTGAAAATGGGAAGTCGGCACGATCAAACTACAAACAGCCTGTAATTGCTCATCGCCCCCAACGACAAGCGCTGGTACAAAATGCCGACTGCGATTGTCTCTATTGTGCAGACGAATACCACAGGCGATGAGCTGATGACCCAGTACTTGCCAATCAATTTCAGGCTTTTCGTTATCCATCTCGCGCCAGCGTACCACCCCTATTGACCAGTCAGGTGACGCTGATTGATGAGGACGACATAATAAGAACAGACTCATAATACGCAGTGATGGCGGTTTAATAGAATCTAGCACGTCATTATTAGCAATACTTGCTATATCTTTTATACCTTTAGGACTATAGTCTTTTTCGAGGGTATCATTTGTCTCTCTGCTTTTTATTGATGCCTCAGGGCCAAAAAATGAATGAACGTTTTTGCACGCCATATGCTCAGCCGTTGCCACTGGTTCTTTTGGTTTGGGCAATAATCGCAAGGTACGAAGAACAGAAAAATCGTCATTATTGACAGCGCCATCATTAAATCTACCGTCAAATGTCTCTACCGCTAACCCTTTATCGTTGGCATGTTTTTTTGGCAAGGTATCGTAGCGGGGTTGCTGATAATCTGGCAGCACTTTAGCAACAATCAAACTTGATAAGCTTTGCTGGTTACTGACGCGGTAATGAATGTCATTGAATCCCGTGATGACGTGAGCCTCTTGTTTGGCACTTTGCTTGATGGCTAGTGTCAAGCGAGGCTGGATATAGCGATAGCTTAATGTCATGGCAACCGTGTTAAGCAAGCAATATTCAGCGCCTTCTCGACCTTCCTCGATAAGTGTGTCCCTACGCGATTTTAAATGAGCGACCAGCGGTGCTAACTCGATAAATACACAATCATGATGGGCATCATAAGGATTGATCGCACAATGGGCGGTCAAATACGTCGGTGCGCTGTCACTATTTAAATTGACGAACACCTTTGTCTCCGTCTGCGGCTCTACCGTTATAATAAGGTGTTCACTCCACTCTAATAGCAAACGCTGTACCATCAATATATTGGCTCGGCGCATGGCACGCACGTTTAACAAGCTATGCAAACATAACTGAGCATATAGCTGATGGATAGTATCCGCACAGTGGGTGGGGATATAAGCACTGACATCAATATTAACTGTCCGCTGTTGGCAAGCCATATAGTAGAGCTGATTAATATTAAACCATAAGGACGCTGTAGGCTTTTGATAGCAAAGCGCTTCTTCAAACAGTAACTTTTGATACATCAGCAGCGTCTGATAGGTTGCAATGGCCAAAGTAATCGGCGAGGATTTGTCATTGATAAAATAGCGCTGCCACAGATTGATGGCTGATTGCGACTCATTATCTGCTAAAAAAGCAATTTCTTGCTTTATAACACCGTCGTAACCCATAATCATTAAATAGTACAGCGACTTCACTTGTGCCACATAATCCAACTGATAAGCGTTGAAAGCCTGCGTCTCATAGATATAATGCTGGCGCAGCAGCGCAATCAGCTGATTGGCCGCATTCAGCACAATATTAAATAGCGTCAGGCGTTGTCGATCATCTATATTTGCCGTGCGCAATTCTGTGAGCACTTTTTCTAATTGCTCTATTTGCTGCATCTCTGTTTGCAGGGGCAACAGCGCAGCCCATTTGCGCAAATGCTGCTCATCGCTATTAAACGATCTAGGCAATGGTTGCGATAAGGGCGCATTCGTTGTTAAATACTGCTGAAATGTCGATAAATTTACCATTACTATCCTTAGTAATTGCGTAGGCTATCAATAGAAGTCTATCTCTAGAATTTACCTTTATAGACGACGACACTTAAGTACAAACCACTCGGGCACAAACTATTTAGGCATAGATCTCAAATTGACTGCTCACTGACCACTTTATGAGTTTGACTCAGAGTACTTTAACAGTGCCTATTTATGAGAATTTTTAAACTTATCACTAAAAATTACTATTAATAATAATTGGTGGTGTGTCAAAAAGTATGCTGATTAAAATTTGAACAATTTTTGAAGCCTTGAAAGCCCTATAAAATCAGAGAACTTAGCATAGATTTTTTATTGATTTTTATCGCCAGCATACTTTTTAGAACACAACCTAATAATTTAATCGTTATTTGTCTACTAAAATTCTGATGTACCATATTACCTATTTTAAGTTTCATTGTAAATATCAATCGGTACTTTAAAGGGTTTATTCGGTAGTTCGCGCACCAATTTTGGCACTAAATAACCAGGTAATACTGCCAGTAACGACCAATAAAGCGCAATAGCAGCTTGCTCGTCACTATCAAAATGGGCAGCACCAGCTACCTTATCCAACACGTGTAGATAATAAGGCAGGACGCCAGCAGCAAACAAGCGCTGACTCAATGCCGTTTGCACCGTCACGCTATCATTGATACCCTTTAACAGTACCGCTTGGTTTAATAAAGTGACGCCCGCTGCGCGCGCACGCTGCAAATACTCAGCGGTCAGCGCATCAATCTCATTGGCATGATTACAATGAATCACCATCACGATTTGGCAGCGACTTTGCGACAGTCTTTCTAATAGCGCCTCATCTAAACGCGCTGGAATGACCAATGGCAAACGGGTATGCAGCCTGATGGTGGTCAGTTGCGGAATCGCCTCTAAGGTATCGAGCCAAGCAAATAAGCGTCTGTTGGTAACATTTAACGGGTCACCGCCGCTTAAAATCACCTCGTTAATCTCAGAATGGGCGCTAATATAATTGATAATATGCTCTTTGGCATCGGCGGTTGGCATATTGGCGCTATAGTCAAAATGCTGACGAAAACAGTAACGACAATGGATGGCGCAAGCACCCGTAATGGTTAATAAGACTCTTGATTGGTATTTATGCAGTAAACCTTTCACCGGATTGTGCGTATTCTCGCTTAAAGGGTCTGCCACATAACCGGTCACAGCAATTTGTTCTTGTTTATTGGGAAATACTTGTTTAAGCAAAGGGTCATCAACGTCACCAACCGTCATTTTTGCCACAAAACCGCGCGGTACACGCAGCACAAAATGTTCAGGTATATAGACCTCTGAGCGCAATGATTCAAGCTTTAGTAGCTCAAGCAGCTCATCAATAGAGGTTATCGCTTCGGATAATTGCGTTTGCCAGTTTTTTTGTGTGATTAAATGGTTTATCATGACAACCTTATACCTGTGCCCAAAAGCCGCTATTATACGCTCTTAGTACGTCTGCTATCAAAGCATACGAATTATTCATAAACCTCGAGCGTCATAGACAGCTTTAGCACAGCAAGGCGCAAACCCCACATCCAATTATTGATGACAATACTTACAACCCTTAGGAGTCTTCCGTGGCAAGTTTTTCTACTAACGAATTTAAAGCTGGTCTCAAAGTCATGCTCGATGGCAACCCGTATGCCATTCTTGAGAATGAGTTTGTCAAACCGGGTAAGGGGCAAGCCTTTAACCGTGTCAAAATGCGCAACTTACGCAGTGGTCGCGTGCTCGAGCAGACGTTTAAATCAGGCGATAGCTTGGAAGCGGCGGATGTGCTAGACACTGAAATGAACTATCTTTATAACGATGGTGAATTTTGGCACTTTATGCACCCCGAAAGTTTTGAGCAATTACAAGCCGACAAAACCGCGATTGGTGATGCGCTAAAATGGCTAAAAGAAAACAGTAACGCGCTTTGCACCATCACTCTATTCAATGGTGTGCCGTTATCTATAACGCCGCCTAACTTTGTTGAACTGCAAATTACTGAAACCGATCCAGGTGTGCGCGGAGATACGTCAGGTGGTGGCGGCAAACCTGCAACCCTAGAGACAGGTGCTGTGGTACGTGTACCGTTATTTGTCCAGCAAGGTGAAGTGGTTCGTGTTGACACCCGTACTGGTGATTACCAAACGCGCGTTAACTAAGCGTCTTTATCTCGTTTAAAAAAAGCTTAACCGCTATTAGGGGTTAAGCTTTTTTAATGTCAAATGCTTTTTAGATGAGGAAATTATTCTTCCATCGATTGCTTATACATCAGCCAGTATTGCACCAAGGCATTAAGCTGCTCTTGTTTAAAGGGTTTGGTGCAATAATCCTGCATACCGACATCAAGATATTTTTTACGCTCACCATCCATCGCATTGGCGGTCAAGGCGATGATAGGCGGCAATGCTTGCGGGTCATAAAGCTCATGCAGTTTAATCGTCGCTTGTACACCATCCATAATCGGCATGTGATGATCCATCAAAATGACATCATACTGCTCAGGATTTAACGAAAAAACCTCTATGGCTTGTTGTCCATCCGTGACGTGAGTGACCGTATGACCGCTATTGTTCAGTGCTTTTTTAGCAATCATGGCATTGACGCTATCATCTTCAACCAGCAATATATGACCAATAAGCTCATGACTTGGTTCTGTCATACCAAAGTCGTTTGAGTCTTGCCAGTTCTCGTAATGTGCTTCATCGATAGGAGGTAGCGGCAATAATACGGTAAAGGTCGTACCAATACCAACGGCACTATCTACTTCGATATAGCCGCCCATCAGCTCTACCAAAGATTTACAAACTGACAGACCTAGACCTGTTCCACCATAAAGGCGATGAGTCGATTTATTGGCTTGATCATAAGCATCAAATATCGCCTCTAAAGATTCTGGCTTGATACCGACACCGGTATCTGTAACCTCAATACAGAGCGTCATGTCTTGATGATTAACCGAACCACTATCATCAGTATTATAATGAGACGCTTGCTCTACTTGTAGCTCATGACTGCATATAGACTTATGATTACCGTATTTATCCTCATAAGGGTTGTTTTCCATGTGTTTAACGTCAATGGTTACCCGTCCGCCTTCACGGGTAAATTTGATCGCGTTATTGACCAAATTCACCATGATTTGTTTGATGCGTACCGGATCACCCTTGATATAAGGCGATAATGCCTCGGTATAATGATAATCTAACGTCAAACCTCGCTGACGGGCTTTGACCGCAAATAAACTCACCACTTCATTACAAAGGCTCGATATATTCATCGGTATTGAATCGATGGTCATTTTGCCCGACTCAACCTTTGATAAATCTAAAATACCGTTAATAATCGCCAATAAGTGCTCGTTTGAGACTTTAATATTATCGACGTACTCTTGTTGTTCAGCGCTCAGCTTAGTCTCAGCGAGCATCTCAACCATACCAATGATGCCATTCATCGGCGTACGTATTTCGTGGCTCATGTTGGCCAGAAACTCTGACTTCATCTCATTAGCATGCTTGGCATGGCGCTGCTGGTCTTGAAGTTTCAAAGCATCGGCAGCCATCGCAGCAAACTGCGCCAATATATCTGCATCCTTTTCGGTAAAATCGTGGTGCGCTTGCATATCCATCAAACATAAAGAACCCAAACGATAGGTCTTGCCATCTTCTTGCATAATAATCGGCGCGCCAGCATAAAAACGCAAATATGGCGCTTCTGTCACCAACGGGTTTTGACTAAAGCGACTGTCCTCTGTCAAATCTGGCAGTACCAAAACCTCATCCGACAGGACAGTATAATTACAAATAGCGACTTTGCGTGACGTTGTACAAATACCATCAAGTCCGTGTACCGATTTTAAATACTGGGTTTCCTCATCCATAAAAGTAATGGCTACGACTGGTATATTAAAAAACAATTTCGCAAGCTCGGTTAAACGCGCAAAAGCAGGTTCTTCATTATTGTTGAGTACCTGATATTTTTTGAGTTTATTAATACGCTCAGCGTCTTCCACAGCAACAGGATAACGATAACCAATTTCTGGCGAGTTAGATGTAGACAAAATGGACTCCATTAATTCATATCAAACGCTTGGTTTAACCGCCGCTTGCTTGAGCAATAATTGTAATGCTTCACTAACCATCAGCATCGCGACCACTGAGGTGACGACGACCGCCGAACCATAGCCACCGCAATGTAAGCCGCCTGTTTGACAGCTTTTATCGACGCGCGGCGGCTCTGTCGAATAGACACATTTAATGCCAAATTTTTCTTTAAGCGCACTATTAATCCCTTTTTCGTGGCGCAGCTTATTGCGTAGCTTTGCCAACAGCGGATCTTGATAACTGTCCCGTAAGTCGCTTATACGAATCTGGCTTGGGTCTATCTTACCACCTGCTCCGCCTGCACACACCAATTTTAGTTTGTTAAAGCGGCAGTGCAGGGCAATAGCAAGCTTGGCATTCATATCATCGACACAGTCTAAAATAACAATCGGATTTTTTTGTATAGCCATTTTTGCTTGCTCGCGCGTAGGCAATAATGCTGCGACATTTTCAGGTGTTAAAAAATCATCTATCAGATTTATTTTAACTTTCGGATTAATCTCACGGATACGTGTGGCCATTGCCGCGATTTTACTTTGCCCAAAAGTACTGTCTAACGCTGGCAGCTGACGATTGACATTTGACGCCACCAATATATCCAAGTCAATCAATGTAATCGTCCCAACGGCGGTACGCGCCAGCGCTTCTGCCGCCCAAGAACCCACTCCGCCAACGCCAATAACATAAACGTGCGCTGCGGCAAAGGTATCGACAGCAGAGGCACCGTAAAGGGTTTGCGTGCCTTTAAAACGGCGCTCATACTGCGCTGACGATTCATCAATCACATCGTCGCTATTAGCAGCAAGTTGTTGCTCGCTGCGCGCAGTGACTTCTTTATTAACTAAAGTATCTGTTTGCTTTATAGTTTGCTGCAATTGTGTTTCTTCGGTCATAACAAATTAGAGCTCGATTAAAAGGTTGTTTATTATTAATAAGTATTTTGGACTACTTTTAAGCTGGATAACGCCAATCGGTACGTAAAGCACTGCAACTGTTGTGCCACAATTGCTCAGCAAGCGTCTCAGTTGGCACCGCAAGTAATTCACTTAAACTGCCTAATACATAAGGTAAGTTGGCTGGGACATTTCTATTATGAGCGGGCGCATCGCCCCATTCATCATCTGGGCTTTGCCCAAGCGCTGACTGATTACCGCTCGAAACTTGGCACATTATCGGCGTCATATCTGGGCAATCCGTCTCGATGACCAAACACTCAATACCATAAGTATCGACCGCTGCTTGAATCGCACGGCGTAGCTTTTTGGCATTGGGATTGGTCACCTGACCGGTCACCCCAAGCTTAAAGCCCAACTTTACAAAGGCTTTTGCTTCTTGTTCACCGCCACTAAAACTATGAGCAACGCCGCCAAGCTTATGGGCATCATAGTCATGCGCCTTTAACAACGCCAATGCTTCAGCATGCGCTTTACGAATATGTAGCATGACAGGTAACTTGTGGCTAACCGCCATATCCAATTGCGCTTTAAAAAAACGCGCTTGCTTGGCGACCATATCAGGTTGTTTCATCTCATCCGTAAAGGTATCAAAGCCGATTTCACCAATGGCTAAAGGACGCTTGTTATTTAACATCTGCGCCATGTTTTCTAAATGCTCATCCGTATGCTGATCGATATAAAAAGGATGCAAACCTAGGGCAATATACGCATGCAGAGACATTTCTTTTTGCTTAAATGCCTGTTCTGAAACAGCATGTGCCTGTTTATCAATAAATTCTTTAGTTGCGTATAAACGGTCAAAGTGTCTGTGTAAATAACCGACCAATACCAAATGGCGCACGCCTCGCTGATACGCTTTTTGTATTTGCTCCTCTCTGTCGACATCAAACACGGGAGCGTCAAAATGGGTATGAGTATCAATGAGAGGAAAAATAGTAGGCAATTTCTCATTAGCGTTAAATGAGGCGTCAATCGCAGTCATCAATAGACTCCAAATTTAATAATTTTCATTATTTTTCTTAAATATAGACGTTTAATTCAAATTAGATAATTTATTAGCTGCTTTTTCGTCAGGCCCTTTATCATCGTTATTATTATTTGATAATTGGCTATCAGCCTTTTTACTACTACGCCGCGGAATCAGTAATAGAGCCATGGCGACCGCACTGAAGATTAACCATTTCTTTTTCTTTTGATGATCAAGATTGCTCATTAGTGCCGCCTATAGGTTCTAGCTACTTTTAAGATTCTAGCCATTTTTCACTTATTAGCTTAAAAATTACTAACTTAAACCAGTCTACTTAAATGACAGTTATTTAAATAATTATCTTAAAAAATTGCTTATAAAAGCAATAGGTTATTAGAGACACTCTAATTATACGCCGCTTGAAGACGCCCTATGTTTATCTGTGTTATGAATACGCAAGCTAATGTACGGCAGCGCTATCATGCCGTACATTTACTGATGAGATGGGCTTTACTTTAATCAAGAAGTTAGTGCCTACGTTATCCGTTCGCAAGCGCTCTATATTAGAATTTAGCGTTTTAAAGGATAAGTCGTGATACCACTAGTACTAGGTGTATCTACTTTAGTAAACCCTTGCGAAGTTGGCTTTGGCGTTTGGTCACGCTTAGGTACCAGTGGATTGAGTGGCATCAATTCATAGTCTGCGCTGACGTTGCCATTCCAACCTTCTGTACCACTAAGTGGCAGCTGTTTAATAGTGCCGTTTTTATCGATGACCAGTTGCAGGACGCGCATCTGATTGTATTTGCGCTCGGTCACACTAGCGACTGCCCCGCCATCACGTAAGATGGTCGGCTGTAAAAAAATAATTAAGTTACTCTTTTGCGTGCTGTCATTATCAGAGCGGAACAGCCGTCCGATGACGGGTACACTGCCCAAACCGGGAACTTTTTGTTGGCGAGTGGTGGTGTTATCGCGCATCAAACCGCCCAAAGCAATGGTCTGCTGATCGTCGGCTAGGATGGTGGTATTAATCAAGCTTTTATTGGTAATCAGGCCACTGGCATTGGCGGCACTGCCAGGCACTACCGACGAAACCTCTTGCGAAACCTCTAGACGTACGGTGCCATTGTCGCCGATATGAGGTATAACATTTAGATTAATACCAATATCTTGGCGATCAATGGTCTGGAATGGATTGGTTGATGAGTCACTGCCTGTGGTATAAGAGCCGGTGACAAAAGGCACGTTTTGACCGACTAAAATACTGGCCTTTTCATTATCCAAGGTTAAAATTGATGGCATCGACAGCAGATTGGCGCTGGTCGACGAATCAAGCGCTTGTAAGATTGCACCATAAAACTGAGTGTTACCTTGGCTGTCTTTTTTACTATCGCCGATACCAATTAACGCTCCAGCAATAGAGCCCGCTGCTGCACTAATATTTGCGCCACCTGATAACGCGGCGGCGGCAAGCGAGACGGCACTCGCGCCAACATTATTAAAGTTCACCACGCCATAGCCACTATTGGCATTACCCAGGGCCCACTGCACGCCAAGTTGGGTAGCATCATCGCCTGAAACCTCAACAATCGCCGCTTGAATCAAAACCTGGGCACGGCGGCTATCGAGCTGAGCGACGGCATCTTCAATCTCAAACATCAGCTCGGGCGCGGCATTGACGATAACAGCATTTTGCGTTTCATCCGCGATAATGCTAAAAGGTCGCCCGCCGATACCATTACCTGTGCCACCTGAACTTGCAGTAGATAACGCTGCTCCCGTAGCGCCAGTACTGGTATTCGTAGCACTGTTGGTAAGCGCATTAGTATTATTGTTAAGAGCCGAGCCTGTACTACTGGCACCATTTAGTGAAGCTGACTCTAAAGTTGAGGCCGCACCAGCACTATTAATAGACTGACTGGCAAGCAAGCCGCGCAGCATCTCTGCAATGTGACCGGCACTGGCGTATTTTAAGCGAAAGACGCGCAGACCACTTAAACGTCTCGAAGGCGTAGTGTCTAATTGATTGACCATTTCTTGAACTTTGGCAATCATCTCCGGACTGCCTTTGACGAGCAGCCTATCACTAGAAGTATCGGCAATGACTTTTAGCTGATTACTGCCACCTTGTGCTTGCCCGCTACCTGCGCTTGCCACCAAGGCACTAATCAACTCCATCATACGCTCAGCGTCGACATGACGCAGCGGTATGACTTGCAAACTGTCATTGACGTTGCTGTCTAAATCGCGGATAAGTGACGTGAGCTGATTAAGACTATCAGCACGGTCAGACAATACTAGCGCATTAACGCCCGGTACCGCTGCTGCATGGGCGGACTGCGGCATCAGCGGTCGAATGACGCCAAGCACTTCTGCTGCTTGGGTATTGGTCAAATAAATCACCCGTGTCGCTAAGGCTTCACCGACACTGTCCCCGCGTAAGTCCACCGCCACGCCAGATTGTTTGGCAACGTTATCTGGTACCAGCTTAATGGTCGTACCCGAATCGATAGCGGCAATACCATTGACCTGCATGACACTTAAAAACAGCTGAAAAATCTCGTCACGTGACAGCGCTTTATTAGAGATGACCGTGACGTTACCGTTGATACGCGGGTCGAGGACAAAGTTTTGATTGGTAATGGTCGCCACTTCATTAATAAATGCTTTAATATCGGCATCTTGCAGATTAACCTTCCAGCTTTCTGCATTGACCAGCCCTGTACTCGCTGCCCATAGCGGAACGGCTAAACATAGCGGCCGACACAAACGCATCAAACGCTGCAAGATATGGTACAAAGGCGTGACCGAAAAATTTTGAGAACTGACCATATTGATAATTACCTACAGTGATGACGCGGATATACTGATTTTCGTACTTACTGAACAAATCTTTTGCTGAATATAATATGAACCACATGTATTAACTGATGAAATTTTTTACTAAAACTGCTGGCGAATGGTAATAACTTGATCGCCGCGCTGTACTTCTATTTGCGCTTCGCCAGATTGTTTTACTTGCTGCAGTATACTGGCATCTTGGCCGGGATTGCTGCCAACGCTTTGACCATTGACGGTCAGTACCTTATCACCCGGCTCTAGCCCTAAACGGTTACGCAGTTTGGCTGGCATGGCGGCGGTGACTTGATAGCTCTCTCCAGATGCCATCACTCCCATTCGACTTAAATAACTGGCTGGGTTTGACTGTAATTCGGTGACGGCTTCATCAATTGGCGACTGCGGCGCGCTTTGATCGGTTGCCTGACCATTTTCTTGGCCATTTGGCTGCATCTCAGGATTGCCTTGCTCGGACATTGGCGCATTAGACAGGTTTGGCAACATACTATTATCTGGCAAACGCTGATTACTTACCGTGCCCGCCAGCATGGCACTTTGATCAAGCGGCATGGCTTCTGGCATTCTGATGACGACTTCTTTATCGTAAGCATCGGCGATAATGACTTCATTCCAATCGACGGCGACCAGCGTATAGTCGCTGTCTTTTAAAGTGTCTCCGATACGGTAATTTTTCACTTCGCCATTGACGTCCAGCATCGCCGAAGACAGACTCTCTGGTATGGCGATAAGTACACCTTTTAACGAAACATTAGGCGGCGGCTGTACTGGCGCAGCGATAGGATCTGGGTCAGCAAAAATGGCAAATAAACCACTATGATCTGTACTGGTGTTCACCGTACTCTGTAAAGGAGCAACTGGTAAGGTAGGCGCTAATGGCGCAGCCAGCAGCAACCAAAGCAAACGCGCCGCGCTCCAGCATAGCCAAACAATCGCTAATAGCAATAGTGCTGCTGCAAAGCGATTGAGGGTATTAATAACAGGTTTTAAACGGCTAGATACATCGGCAACATTCATCATCTAGCGCGCCCCTAAACCACTAAGCAATGGCTGGCGCACACTGACCACAGGCGTATCTTGTGGGGCTTGACCTTTATATTCTGGCATATTTTCTAGTAGACGCTGGGTTAAACTCACATCTAGCATATTGTCGCCATCGATATACAAATCGCCCAGGCGCTTATCTTGATTGTTGATAAGATTGACATGCAGCAGATTTTTATTATTTTTTTGCTCGGCACTAAGCTCGGCTCGTAGCGCGGGCATGGTGATATAAAAGACCTTACCGCCACTAGGATAGCCAACTTCACCGCCAACCCATGTTAGCTGACCGCTTGCTTCCCTAAAACCAGCGGCGTTTTTACCTGAACTGCTTGACTCAGAATTTTTTGCAGATTGACGTTTTAATGAAACGTTATTGACCTGAATCGGGGTATTAGGCAACTGCCAATCGACCACACTGGCTAAAGTTTCAGGGGCAATTTTACCGCTCATGTTTTGAATTTGCCATGAGCTGGTGCCTACTTTCACCTGACCATTTAAGCGGGTCTGCTCTGAGCTGATATCGACTTCTGCGCCTAATTTGCCTAATAGTAGATGCCACGGCTGCCACGACCACTCAGCAGCACCGGTAAGCGGTGTTGCTGACACGGGCAGCTGCCAAATCGCTGAGCCTTGCCATAAGTTACCAGATACATGTTGTACATACGGCGTATCAGGGGCATATTTTTCAAGCAGCCAGGCTGCTGGCATTTGCAACACGGCAAATAGCGCGAAGAATATAAAGCCAAGTAGCCACCAGAGCTTGCGGGGACGCTTGTGAGACGACGTGGAAACGTGAGGCACGGTAAGCTAACTCTTATAGAAGACAAAAACGTCATTATCATAGCAAACAATGGCATACAGATGACAGAAAAAAAGCCAGTATCTTTGCACCAAAATAGTGGCGATAAAGAGACTGGCTTTTATCTAGCAACTTATTTTATGAAACCATCATAATTAATAATACATGAAAGCAGAATAGAATAAGCCTTTAACCAAGAGTTTTTAAATGGCTAGATGGCAAAATCTTCAAGCTTGCGACCTAACGCTAGTGCATCTACCAACCAAGTTGGTTTGCGTCCGCGCCCAGTCCAAGTTTCTTCATTATTATCGGTATTGCGATATTTAATGCTGCGTTTTTTCTCAAGCTTCTCGCCTGCTTGCAAAATCTCTTCGATGCTGGCATCGCTTTCTTCAGCGATTTTTTCAAACTGCATATAGGCGTCATATAAACGCTGATGCTGTTTTTCTTCAATCAATTGCTGCGCATTTTCAGTAATCGCGCGTAGCTCATCAACGTTTAAACTATTTAAATCTATGACGTTATTTTTGTTCATCGTAAACTCCACTTTTATATTAAGGCTATAACCGAGTTGGATTTTTACTAAAAACTTATGCGTAATAAAAATCGTAAGTAGCAGTAATATAAACAAAAATATAAACCGCCACAAGTATTGATTGATATTTAATAATAAATGCCAGTAAGCAAATAACTATTTCCAAAAAAATAAACTTTTATATTAAATAGAATTTATCATATAAAAAAAAGAGCCTCTAAATGTAGGCTCTTTTCTCTGATTTAATCAACACTATGGTCTAAGGTGCATCCTAGAACGGAATATCATCATCTACCGGACCGTCAGGCATTGCCGTCGGCTTTGTTTGGGCAGGTTTATTAAATTGGTTCTGCTGTGCAGGCGCATTTTGATTATTAAAGCTATTTTGGTTGCTACCCTGAGCGCCGCCTTGGTTATAACCGCCTTGTTGGTTATTTCCCTGTTGGCCAAAGTTATTTTGGCCACCTTGGTTTTGGTTCTGACCAGCAAAACCGCCGCCCTGATTGCCATAGCCGCCTTGGTTCTGATATTGGTTCGAGCCTTGAGCGCCACCAAAGCTGCCACCATCATTACTACCACCGCTCGCACCATCGAGCATTTGCATTTGCTCAGCACGAATCTCGGTAATATAACGGTCTTGGCCGTTAGGATCTTGGTATTTACGCGTACGCAAGCTACCTTCGATATAAACCTTACTGCCTTTACGCAAATATTGCGCTGCGATTTCGCCTAGACGGTTGAACAATGAAATGCGATGCCATTCTGTCGCTTCTCTTTTTTCACCGCTTTGCTTGTCAGTCCACTGCTCTGAGGTGGCAACCGAAATGTTGGTCACGCTACCGCCATTACTGAATTGGCGAGCCTCGGGGTCTGCTCCAAGGTTACCGATGATGATAACTTTATTAACTCCACGCATAATATCGTCCTTTTACTTATAAATAATTTGTTTGCCAGCTTTAATCGAGTATTTAATATAGAGTATGAATACTAGCAGTAATATGACTTCACTTTAACCATTTTTCTGTTAAATATCTAGGGGGCTTTGCGCTAAATGCGACAGTTCTTGTCGTGCAGAATCTGTCAATTGCGTTTTATCCAATTTTAAATAAGCGACCTGCTCTTTTGCCATCACGACCAACTCATCAACGCCATCTACCGCCAGCATTTGCCGTGACCAGTCTTGGATATTAATATCTTTGGGAATGGTCACCGTGGTGCTTGATAAATACGGTGGATCAGCAATCGGAATAATCAGCAGCAATGCCGCGCCCATAATGACGGCTAAGATACCCCATGCCAACAGATTTGGCTGGGTTAATAATAAACCGCCCATCGCCCCGCCAACAAAAGCACCAAAGAACTGACTCGATGAGTTTAGCCCCATCGCCGTGGCTTTATTTGCAACGGGCGCACGCTTCGATATCCATGAGGGAATGGTCGCTTCGAGTAAATTAAAGCCCATAAAGTACAGCAACAAGCCTAGAATAATACCAACCCCGACCTGACTACCAAGTGCTAATAATGCCAGAGCCGCGGTCATTAACGCAATCGCTGCCAAAAATACTTGGCGCATTTTGCGCTTCTTTTCAGCAATAATAATAAAGGGTATCGCTACGGCAAAACCAATAAATAATAACGGCAAATAAACCAAACCTTGCTGACGTACCGATAAACCAAGTACTTCACTAAGTTGATGCGGTAAGATAACGAAGATAGCCGTCATGGTTAAATGCAGGGCAAAAATACCGATATGCAAACGGTTTAAATCACCAATTTTTAGCACATCTGCCAATTGCTGACCAATCGACTTGTTATCGAGATTGTGCTTAAGCACCCGTAGCGGCGTCGGTACGAACAATAATAGCAACATCGCTAAAACAGCGAAACCAGCGGTGAGCCAGAACAGCCCTGAGATACCTAGCGAGCCGACCAATAAAGGCCCAAAGGCAAAGGCCAGCATAATAGAGGTGGCAATGGTCAAACCCATGGTCGCCATCGCTTTGGTGCGCATCTCTTCACGCGTCACATCAGCAAGTAGTGCCATCAATACCGCCGATACCGCGCCACTGCCTGCCAGCGCCCGCCCGATAATGACTTCGTAGATATCAGTGGCATTGGCAGCGATGATGCCGCCAATAGCAAATAATATCAGACCCAAAAAGATAATCGGCTTACGCGGAAACTTATCCGCGGCAAGGCTCATCGGTATCTGAAAAATCGCTTGCCCGAGCCCATAAATACCGACCGCCAAACCAATCAGAAACGGCGTTGCGTGCGCATAATTATCACCATACACCGAAAACACGGGCACAATCATAAACAGGCCAATCATCCGCAAAGCGAAGATACCACCGACCCCGAGAATTGCCCGTTTTTCTACGCTATTCATACTTGCCTCACTGGTTCATCATTGCTGGTTTATCACTGCGGCTTGCTGGTATTATCACGCCTTTATCAAGGCGTTAGCCTACAAATTAAGCCCACTAGTATAAGTCATTCGCCGTTTGCTTGCCGAAACTTTTATCTTACTGCTGCAGCCGCACGGTTGGCTTCTACTTGCGCTTTTTATAGAGGCGATAATTTTGTTACCAAGTGCATTTAATGACTCATTACACCTTGAATAATGCCGCTGCCATGACAATAAAGTAAGACGTTGACAAGATACTTGCCTTGACTGTACGGCAGCTTTTAGACTGATTTTAATGATACAGATTTATAGCAAGTATAATGGCTTTTAAAGCAGCCAAGCTTTTAAGAAATACGATATTTAAAATAATAAAATCTAAAGTGGCATGACATAAACAAGTAATACTTAAAAAAGCCGTGCTTACAACTAACAATATTCAAAACCGACATTTTCTCGAAAACTATGCTGAAAAAACTGGAAAACAAAGCTTAATTCAATCTATAACAAAGCACTTATGTTAGTTAACAAACATTTCATTTAGATTGTTTTAATGATTTCAAGGTTAAGACTTAAGTTAGGTTTGAACGTTACGCTTATATAAACCTACATCACTGACGCTTTATGAAAAAATTAGCGTATGAAAATCTATTTTATAACTGTTGTTTTATTAAGAAAATTTCGTGATAACGACAGATTTTTATAAAGCCATAGCAACTTAACAACCAAACATCTTCTTAACAGCCCATTCATTAACTATATTTAACGTTTAGATTTTATATACCATTAGCAAATAGGAAACCTATCAACGATGGCACATGACCATATTGCAATACGCGGCGCACGTACGCACAACCTAAAAAATATCGATTTAGACATTCCACGCGATAAATTCGTGGTAATCACTGGCTTATCAGGTTCTGGTAAGTCGTCCTTGGCGTTTGATACGCTTTATGCCGAAGGGCAACGTCGTTACGTTGAAAGCTTGTCGGCGTATGCGCGTCAGTTCCTCTCACAAATGGAAAAGCCAGAAGTCGATAGTATCGAGGGCTTGTCGCCAGCGATTGCGATTGAGCAAAAATCTACCAACCATAACCCGCGCTCGACCGTTGGGACGATTACCGAGATTTATGACTATTTGCGTCTGCTTTATGCACGAATCGGAACGCCCTACTGCCCTGAGCATGGTGAGCCAATGGTGGCGCAATCGGTCACCGAGATGGTCGATCAAGTCATGGCGTTGCCTGCTGACACCAAGCTAATGATACTGGCACCGGTGATTCGTGAGCGTAAAGGTGAGCATACGGTTTTGCTTGAGCAATTAATTGGACAAGGCTTTGTACGTGTGCGCGTCGATGGTGATGTTTATGATACCGATGAGCTGCCAACGCTCGATAAGAAGAAAAAGCATACGATTGAAGTCGTCGTTGACCGCTTTAAAGTCCGTGATGACTTGGGCAACCGCGTCGCTGAAAGTCTCGAGACTGCCCTACGCTTGGGTCAAGGTCTGGTCACGCTACACTTTATGGATGGCAATCCAAAAGAAGGCGGCGACGAAAATCAAGTCATGTCAGCCAAGCATTCTTGCCCTGTGTGTGATCGCGCCGTCTCTGAGCTTGAGCCACGGATGTTTAGTTTTAACAACCCTTATGGTGCTTGCCCAAGTTGCGATGGTCTCGGTAAACGTCAGTATTTCTCAAGCGATAAGCTAATTACCCATCATGAAAAATCGCTCAATCAAGGGGCGATTAATGGCTGGGATAAGCGGCACGCCTATTACTTTGGTTTGCTATCGACCGTTTGCCATCATTTCAAAATTGATATGGATGCGCCATGGCAAGATTTGCCAAAAGCGCAGCAAGATATCATTATGCAGGGCTCGGGTAAAGAAAAGCTGACCTTTAACTTTACCGATGAGCGTGGTCGTAAAACCAATAAAACTGTGCCATTTGAAGGCGTACTGCCGTATTTAGAACGTCGTTATGCCAAAACTCAAAGCAACCTTGTGCGTGATGAATTGGCAAAATATCTCGCTGATACCACGTGTAACGTCTGTGATGGCGCGCGTCTGAATGAAATCTCACGCAATGTTCGCGTTGACGATCAAACCATAGCCCAAGTTGTTAAGCTGTCTATCGGTGATGCTGCTGACTATTATAAAACGCTCAAGATTGGCGGTCATAAAGGTGAAGTCGCCGAAAAAATCTTTAAAGAGATTAATGAACGTCTTAACTTCCTTGTCAGTGTTGGGCTTGATTATCTAACCCTTGCCCGCTCTGCTGAAACGCTATCAGGCGGTGAAGCGCAGCGTATTCGTCTTGCCAGCCAGATTGGTGCTGGTCTGATGGGTGTCATGTATGTGCTCGATGAGCCATCAATCGGCCTGCATCAACGCGACAATGATCGTTTATTAAAAACCTTAACGCGCTTACGCGATTTGGGCAATACCGTGCTGGTTGTTGAGCATGATGAAGATGCCATTCGCCAAGCGGATCACGTGATTGATATCGGTGTCGGCGCGGGCGTTCATGGCGGTCATATCATTGCCCAAGGGTCGGTTGATGACATTATGGCAACCAAGGGCTCGCTCACAGGGCAATATATGTCTGGTGAGAAACGAATCGAGATTCCAAGTATTCGTCATAAAGCCAAAACCATTGAAGTTGAAGCAAAAGGTAAAGCCAAACCCAAACAAGTACCGATGTCGATTGAGCTAAAAGGCGCAATAGGCAACAACTTAAAAAATGTCGATTTAAGCTTACCGATTGGCATTATGACTTGTATTACAGGGGTTTCTGGTTCTGGTAAATCGACCTTGATTAACCGCACCTTAATGCCTATCGCTGCCACCCAGCTAAACAATGCTTCAACGCTTATCGCTGATAAGCATGACAGTATTAGCGGTCTTGAGCATTTGGATAAAATGGTCGATATCGACCAAAGCCCGATTGGCCGTACGCCGCGCTCAAACCCTGCGACCTATACCGGTGTATTTACGCCAGTGCGTGAGATGTTTGCGCAAACGCAAGAAGCGCGCGCTCGTGGTTATAAAGCGGGTCGCTTTAGCTTTAACGTCAAAGGTGGGCGCTGTGAGATGTGTCAAGGTGATGGCCTTATCAAAGTTGAGATGCACTTCTTACCGGATATGTATGTGCCGTGCGATACCTGCCATGGCAAACGCTATAACCGCGAGACGTTAGAGATTCACTATAAAGGTAAAAACATCGCTGACGTACTTGATATGACGGTTGAAGATGCGACTGAATTCTTCTCAGCGATTCCAGCGATTCATCGTCGCCTGCAAGCGCTGATGGACGTTGGTCTGAGCTATATTCGTTTGGGTCAATCAGCGCCAACCCTATCAGGCGGTGAAGCGCAGCGCGTCAAGCTGGCACGTGAGCTTGCCAAGCGTGATACCGGACAGACGCTGTATATCTTGGATGAGCCAACCACTGGTCTGCATTTCCATGATATCGATAAGCTGCTCAATATCCTTCACACCTTGCGCGATAAAGGCAATACTATCGTGGTCATCGAGCACAATCTTGACGTTATCAAAACGGCTGATTGGGTGATTGACCTTGGCCCTGAAGGCGGTAAAGGCGGCGGCATGATAATCGCGGAAGGCACGCCTGAGGAAGTAGCAGAAGTCAAAGGTTCATATACTGGCGAGTTCTTAAAGCCTATGCTTAAGCAAAAGATGAAAGAAGTGAGTTAATAGAAGTTAGGTAATAATTGATGAAAAGG
This sequence comes from Psychrobacter sp. YGAH215, assembly GCF_007280595.1. NCBI lineage: Bacteria > Pseudomonadati > Pseudomonadota > Gammaproteobacteria > Moraxellales > Moraxellaceae > Psychrobacter > Psychrobacter sp. YGAH215. The sequence goes on from NZ_VKLR01000006.1 coordinate 29,366, forward strand.
CTACTCTTTAGGGAGTGGCCTTTTTTGATGACCGTATCAGTAAGCATTTAATCTAAATGGCAGTTACACAGAATATGCGATGGTCTCCCAATGTAGGAAAAATCTGTAATTTTCTGATTATAAATAGGATGTAGGTAATCTCGCTTCTCGACGCAACATTTACGAAATTAGTTAAAGTTGAAATAACTCAGGATAATCTTCTTCTAACTCTTTAATTTTCCGTAATGTAGTAGTGTGCATACTCATAGAATAAATCATAGGCTGCATAGAACCACCTTCAACTACGCTAGACTTATACTTCGCCTCGCTTTCGCGATATTTCTTCCATTTAAGGATAGACTCCTTAAATAAATCTTTGTCAAAATCTAGCATGTCAGTAAAATCTTTATTTATTAATTTACTGATATAACCTTCAAGCTTTATCTCTATTTGATCGAACTCGTTGTGAGCATGAATGTTCATGTCAGTTTGTGTTTCTGGGGCATCTGGATATAATTTATAATGAATGAAATCAGTAGTATTTTCCAAAAATATTTTAGTATTTGAAAATACCTCTTGAATAATATCTTCATTAATTTCTACCTTTGTCCCAAACTCATGACAAAATATATGTCTTAATTCAAATACAGTAACAACACTCTTTAGAATTTCATTAGCATTATTTTTAAAACTACTATTGATTAGTCTCTGTTCATCAAAAACACTTTGAGTTTCAAAGTTATTTAGTTCATGTAAGAACTTTATTCCTAATAATATTGAGATATTATTATCAATATCACTTATATTATTGCAAGATAGTGTGTGCGAAATGAACTCACCAATTGTTAATTTTTTACTCTGAATAGCATTAACTATATTATAGTCAAATTTTTTATTTGAATTATTAAATTTTTCGACATTATTCGAGTAAGGTTCTCCATAATCTATAATTTCTGCATATAGAGAGCGAAAAAGCCCTTCCATACAGGCAACCAGAGCTATGGGTATATATTTGAAAACTTCTTCACTTAAATGACCTTTATTAGAATTATTTTTCAGTAACTCTTGCAATGAATAAAGTCTTAAATAAAACTGATGCTTGTCCGCAAACTCATTTCTTGATTTTAACTCCATTATTTCTTTTATAGCATCTCTAGCCATCATGAAATTCTCATTGTAATGTAAATAACTTAATTTATCATACTTCTTCAGATGGAAAACAAATTCAAGCTACCTAAACAACCTCCCTCTCAACATTCATCACCCGCGCATCTACCGTCCGTTCTATTTTTTCCTCGATTTGGCTGCATTGCGACTCAACCTCACGTTTAGACAGGCCAACGATTACAAACGTCCATTCGCTGGCATCATGCCGATCACGCTTGCCACTTTCACAAACCGCGACGCTTGGCGTATTGCCAAATGAGTACAGCTTGCCACACCTAGCCCTTAAGACATAAGATAACCATCAAATCAGCCACTTGTACATATCCTTTTGCAAAAAAAAGATAAGTCGTTTGACTTACCTTTTGTGGTAACATTTACTTTTTTGAATACTTACTGAGTTATTTACGTTTAATAGTTCTAGTAGTAGTGGCGTTAGTAGTTACTCCAGTAGTTGCCTTAGCAGGTGCTTTAGCCGCCGCTTGATAGACTGGCATAACTTCAGGTAACAGGGCCTGAATTTTAGCGATACGCTGCCCAGAGTTTGGATGCGTAGACATCAAAGTAACTATCGCATTGCTACGACCATTGGCTGCCTCCATTTTTTGCCATACTGCAATTGCAGCTTCTGGATTGTAGCCTGCCTGTGCCATCAAACGTAAACCACCAGCATCGGCTTGTGATTCTTGACTACGAGAAAACGGCTTATCAAGGCCGTAGTCACTAATTAAACTCATTGCCTCAGCATTTAGTCCTGTTTTTTCCTGTATCGCAGCACCGCCTAATTGAAGAGCTAAGCCGGTCAGAATTTTTTGCCCAGCATCTTTTTTACTGTGCTCAGATAATGCATGGGTCATTTCGTGTCCCATGATCGCAGCAATCTCTGCATCTGTTAACTTCAACTTTTCTACAATACCGGTGTAAAAAGCCATTTTACCGCCAGGCATTGCCCAAGCGTTTAATTCAGGTGAACGTATAACGGTAACTTGCCAGTCAAAAGGAACACCTGTTGTATTAGCACGAACGGCATAAGGCTTCATACGATTGAAGACATTTTTAACTCGAATAGCAGTGGCAGAAGTATTATCTACTGCGCCTTGACCATTGGCTTTAGAAACCACTTGAGAGTAACTTTTAGCCGCATTAGTATTTAACGTAGCAGTATCGTACCCTGCCATATCAGCTACAGTGGTACAACCTACTAAAGTTGTAATAGTAGTCAAAACTAAAGCACTTTTTATTTTATTAACAGTTTTCATTAAACGTCCTAGTTGAGAAATACAGTCAAATTAAATAGCTCAATTAAAATCATGAAGTTATAAATTTAGAGCTTTACTACCGTAAATTTATATCTTGCATGACCCCGATTGATAGCAATATATAATTGAATATGTAACTGAAATGTAAGTAATGTTTCTGAATTGCTGAAAGAGATTATCATAGCAAAAAACAAAAGTCTATCAACAAATAAACTATAGTTCGTTTTCTAGAGTCAAAATATTTACTTAACTCTCAATTGAAGCATCCAACTGTATTCTTTTAATCAGAGTCGCTGTTCAGAAAGCATCCTTTAATATATCCTCCTAAACAAACTCCCTCTCAACATCCATCACCCGCGCATCTATTGTCCGTTCTATTTTTTCCTCGATTTGGCTGCATTGCGACTCGACCTCACGTTTGGATAATCCAACGATCACAAACGTCCATTCGCTGGCGTCATGCCGATCACGCTCACCACTCTCACAGACCGCGACGCTTGGGATATTGCCAAAGCGTGCATGCAAGCCGCCCATCCGTTGGCGTTTTTCTTTGAGTGAGCTACAGCCAGGTAGCGCGAAAGTCAGAGTTAAGATAACGATATGCATGAGTTTTCCTTATTAAAACCAGTCACACTTCATGGTATCATCAAGCATACTTTTTGTAGGGTTAAAAAGGCTAATATTTACCCTATTCCCTATAAATACCAATTTCACAACCTTCCTAATAAAAACCAAATCAAGAGACATAACAATGACTAAACATTATGATTATATTTCCATTGGCGGCGGTAGCGGCGGTATTGCATCAATTAACCGCGCTGCAAGCTATGGCAAAAAATGCGCCATTATCGAAGCTGAGCAGTTGGGCGGCACCTGCGTCAACTTAGGCTGCGTACCCAAAAAGGTCATGTGGTACGGCGCGCAAGTGGCCGAAGCCATCGAAAAATATGCACCAGATTATGGCTTTGACGTCGAGGTCAAAGGTTTTGACTTTCAAAAACTGATCCATAGCCGCCAACAATATATCGAAAACATTCATCGCTCTTATGATAATAATCTGGCGAAAAATGGCGTTGAAGTGATAAAAGGCTTTGCTACCTTTGTCGATACTAACACTGTCGAGGTCAATGGCGAGCTCATTACCGCCGATCATATTTTGATCGCTACTGGCGGTCATCCGATTCTCCCCGACATCAAAGGTGCAGAATACGGCATCGATTCTGATGGCTTTTTTGCGTTAAATGAAATGCCAAAACGGGTTGCCATCGTTGGCGCTGGCTATATCGCTGTCGAAATCGCTGGCGTGCTCAATAGCCTTGGTGCTGAGGTGCATCAGTATGTGCGTCAACATTCGCCGCTGCGCTCATTTGACCATACTATCGTTGAAACCTTGCTGATAGAGATGGAGCAAGACGGTATCCAGTTGCATACCAATACCACACTCACTGAGATTCATAAAAATGAAGATGGTAGCCTGACGTTATGTACCGCAGATGGTAGCCTTGATACGGTAGATTGCTTGATTTGGGCGATTGGACGTGCGCCCTCAACCGACAATATCAACTTGCAAGTAACCGGCGTTGAGACCACTGAATTTGGCAAAATTAAAGTCGATAAATTTCAAAACACCAATGTCAAAGGCATTTACGCGGTCGGCGATATTATCGAAAACAGCATTGATTTGACGCCAGTGGCTATCGCTGCCGGTCGCAGGCTTTCAGAGCGCTTATTTAACAATAAAACCAATGAGCATCTCAGTTATGACTTGATACCGACGGTCATCTTTACCCACCCTGCTATCGGTACGATTGGCTTGTCTGAAATCGACGCCGTTGAGCAGCATGGCAAAGAAAATATCAAATGCTATAAATCAACATTTACCTCTATGTATAGCGCAGTCACCCAGCATCGTCAAAAGTGCGTGATGAAACTGGTGTGCTTGGGTGAAGAAGAAAAGGTTATTGGCTTACATGGTATTGGCTACGGTGTCGATGAGATGATTCAGGGCTTTGCGGTGGCGATAAAAATGGGCGCGACGAAAACTGACTTTGATAACACGGTTGCCATTCACCCGACAGGTTCAGAAGAATTTGTGACCATGCGCTAGTTTTTATAGACCAGATAATATGAGTAAAAAGCTACCTTTAACGAGGTAGCTTTTTTATTAGACGTCATTAAGGCGTTTCTAATATAAATCTTCATTTATCAAAGCCATTAATTATCCAGCGTCCATTCTCCCTTGGCATGATAAACGTTAAATATGGTTTTATTAGTTTGGCTATTTCCCACAATCGTTTGGGTGATATCAGCGGTACAGCTAAAATTACGGTTACCCTTGACGCGGTTACAGTCGATATTCTCGACACGCTCAAGCGTTGGCATCATGCGCTCCATCAAACTGCTTATATCTTGCGCCATTTTGTCATTCTTATTATTGCTCGCATTCGTTTTAGCAGCCTGCATTATCTTGATACCTTCTTTATATTGCGCTGCGATCAATTGCTCAACCGTACTGTCAGGAGGTGCTTTAGAATAGGTGACAAAAAATAGTATAAATAAGAGGAATAGCGTCAATTTTTTAAACTTTCCCACCTTCACCTCCTGTTATGCTGATAGCGTTTTTCAAACGTAAGAGGCAGATAATTCAGACAGCACAATCACGATACTGCTATGATGCGTTTAATAATCACCGTTGCGAGATGCTTGTGTGGCAGATGTATTTTTCTATCTTACCGATTGGTCTTGGTATCATGACCTTGGTCGCCAGCCTAATCGGCTTGTTTGCTTATTTGATGTCCAATGATAATGCCACGCGCCTGCTCGGTTTTAACTGGTTTAAGCGCTTAATTATCGTGGCATTTCTCCTATTGAGTGTGGGTTTATTTATGACCTTTGGCAGTTTTTGGGGTTAATGGCTTTTACGTTAATTGCTCTGATGTGAATGGCTTCAGATTTAGTAAAACTGATTGACTTATCATTAGCTTACGAGTTTTTCTAATTCTAATAATTCTAAATCTTGGCGCTTAGGTTCGCCATTATTACCGTCGACGGGAAACGGCATGCTATTGCCATTTAACTGATAACCGCGGCGCTGATAATACGCCAAGAGCTCTGGTCGATGACTGAGAATAGACATCGTTAAACGCGCAGGGTTTTGTGCAGGCGTTTGGGTATTTGCTTGTAAATGCCGCTGCGCAAACGTCTCAGCCGCCTGCAGTATCTGATGACCGACGCCAAGCCCTTGCAGCTCAGGCAAGACGGCAAACATACCGATATAAGCTTTTTGGTTACCCGCGCGCTGATTTGTAGCGACATCATCTTTTATGTCGACCGCGATACAGCCCAATAGCTCGCCCGTTTCTTTGCCATCACGCTCACCTGTTGTGGTTTTTGGATAAATAAAAACGTAATGCTTTGGGTCATTAATGACAGCCAATAGCTCATCCTTGGTGGTACGAATACCGCCGACCAAATCTGCCTCATTGGTCCAGCCTTCCGCTTGTCGATAACAGCGATTGAGCAATTGCTCGAGTGCGTCGACATCACTTGCTTCAGCTTGACGTAAAAATACGGTTGTTTTGTTTAAGGCTTCTTGAGTGATGTGGTCTTTATTCATAGCATCGGCTTTCCTTTTCCATTCATGTCTTATAAAAATCTATTGTATAAAAGGCTAACTCGGATAACCAAGCCAGCCTTTATAATAATACGTATCCGTTTTTACTACTAGCGCGATAACGCATGGGCTTGCTCGATAATATCAAACCCAGCATTGATTTGCGCGCGCGTTGGCGCATGATCACGGCGCAGTAGCTCAGAGAAGGCAATCAACTCTTTATCACGGCCAAGTGAGATAGCAGCACTTGCACGGGTGTTTTCTGCTTCGTCATCAAAATAGTACTCAATACAGTCGAATTTACTCGGCGTGCCGAATATAATACTATGGTCAGGCGTTGCGGCATGACCGCTATAGCGTAGGCTATTGCCATACTGTGCTGTCCAAAAAAATGGAATACGCTCGGCTAAAGAGTTGACATTGTCTTCATTTAAGATAGCAGCGGCCGCAACGATACCGTGTTGCAGGGCCACGCGCCAATGTTCGATACGCATACGCCCCATCTGATTGGTGGCTTTGGCAATATCACCCAGCGCATAAACGCCGTCGCGCAGCTCTAAATAATCGTTAACTTGCACGCCATCAGGATCGTTGACCTCGTCTATTATTTCGGTACGCGGTGCTACACCTGTACCCAATATGATCATGTCGGCGTCAATTTTGTTGCCGTCATCCAAGACAACCCCGCTCACTGTGCCATTATCTTGCGCTATCTCAGCAACGTTGGCACCAAAGGCGAAGTTCACGCCTTTTTCTTTATGCAAACCAATCAGAGCATCACTGATACTTTCGGAGACAATATTACTCATTACCCGAGGGCTACGACCAACGATGGTAATAGAAGCGACCTTCCCCGCCTCCATTAATGCTGACGCCACTTCCATACCGATAAAGCCGGTACCGACGATAACTACCTGCTTGTTTTCACTGGCCTCTTTAATGTCTTTGGCATCATCCATACTACGCAGTGTATAGACTCCCTTGGCATCTGCGCCTTTAAACGGTGGCACTTTTGGCTCAGCGCCTGTCGCCACCACTAAGAAGTCCGCCGTTTGCTCTTCACGTTTACCATCTTCGCCTTTTATGACGATAGTACGCGCGTTTGGTAATACTTCGCTGACAGTTTGGTTTAAGCGCAAATCAATATTATTGTTACTCGCCCAATCCGCGCCGCCAAGCATCAAATATTTCTCATTCATTTTACCAGCCAAAAACATCTTGGATAATAAAGGACGATTATAAGGCGCTTTATCATCTTTACTAATCATCGTAATCTTGCCGCCATAGCCACTATGACGCAGCTGATTGGCAGTCATAAATCCCGCGCCGCCGCCGCCAATGATAATGGTATGAGTATCCATCAGCTTGTCATTTTCCACGCGCTTATCTATCTTTGCGGCGGTATTGACGACGATGCTATCGCCCTCATCGCTTAACTCGTATTGGGTTAAGCCGCGCATGGCGACTGGCTCCAATAGCGTGCCGTCGCGACTGTCAAAAGTACCGTGATGCCACGGACACACGACGCGATTACCACAGCGCAGCCCCTCACCCAAATCTGCGCCAGCATGCGGACACTTACCATCGAAGGCACTAAATTCGTCCTCATCACGGGTGATTAAAATGATACTATCGTCATCCTGTTTATAGGATTTCATGCCACCATTTGGAATGTCGGCTTTGCTAATGGTGACGGTATGAATCGTTGCTTTACTCATGAGTTATCCTTAACGGTTATTATTAAAATTTATTATTTCCTGCTGCAAATGTACTTTTTATTGGCGTTTTAAATAAAATATTAATGCCAAAAATACGTGATTAAAAGACCAGATGTCTTGCCAGATACTTTGATACTAGCAAGACCCATTGCCAGACGCCATTTTTTTATATACTGACTGCGTTGCAAAACGTAAACTTACCTTTACTCCCTCTTTAACGTTTTGCTCTTACCCCTTTTTATCAATACAAAAGATACCTTTTATGACTTCTCAAGACGATTTTGCTAACGACTCATTTAATAACGATTCTCCTAATAACAAACCTTTGACTGATAAAACCTTTGATATCTCAACTATCGATATTACCGCCGCCACTGATACGGCCAAATTGCCACAGCCGACGCAGCCGCCTTTAAGGCAAGCGACCTATAAAGCCTATGCCACAGATTTTGTGGTCAATGAGATATTGCCACTCGACTTTACGGGCGAAGGTGAGCATTTATGGCTGCATATCGAAAAGCTCGGTATGAATACCGTCTATCTGGCTAAACTACTATCCGAATGGGCAGAGATTCCACTGCGAGATGTCGGTTACTCAGGGCTAAAAGACCGTCATGCGCTGACGACACAGTGGTTTAGCCTGCGCCTACCAAAAAAGCAATTACCAGAATCTGAATTTGCGCCACTTGATATCGGCGTTAATGAATCGCTTACTATCCTTGCACAGCAGTGGCACAATAAAAAACTCAATCGCGGGACCCACCGAGCCAATCAATTTATCATTACCTTGCGTGACATTCAGTTTGCGGACTTAGACCTAGCAGCGACAATGTCTGATCAGAGTTTATCTTCTAGGCAAAACGACAAAGATGCGGTTGAGCAGCATTTGGCCCATATCAGCACAACGGGCGTGCCCAATTATTTTGGTCCGCAGCGCTTTGGCCGTAACGGTAATAATGTCAGAGAAGCATTGGCGTTATTTGCGCGTCCTGTACCAGAAAGTCGTCCGAACCCAAAAAAGAGCAAACGCAAACAGGCGCCGCGCGAGCAAAACAGTATGGAATTGTCCGCGGCGCGTAGTTTGATATTTAATGAGATATTAGCAGCGCGGGTGCGTAATGGTAGCTGGAATACGGGGCTTGCCGGTGAAGTGTTTAATTTGAATGGCTCAGGTTCAATATTTGCCAGCGAAGTAATGGACGACACTTTGCAAGCGCGACTTGCCAGCGGCGATATTCATCCAACGGCGGTATTATGGGGCGTGGATAATGATAAAGTCAGTGGCGCAGCAGCCGCTATCGAAAATAATATCGTACAGAAAAGTCCATTACTAAGTCAGTTGGCAGCAGGCTTAGAGAAGCGCGATATCAAAGCACAGCGACGCGCGCTAAGATTACCGATTGAAGAATTAAGTTGGGAATGGCAGGACATAGATAATGAGCTGAGCTTGGTGCTGAGCTTTACCTTAACGACGGGTAGCTTTGCGACCAGTGTGCTTGCAAGTTTGGTTCATAATCTAAACACAGCATCAATAACGATCTAAAAATCAGAATGAATGGCTATCTAATTGCTTATGTGATGTATGTAAGCAATTAAATTGCAGATGATTAGCTAGTAGCGAAAGTTACTCAAAGTTATTAGCTAGTCGCATAAAGGACAGCGATCTTGTCTTTTTCTACCGCGAGCATATGGTTGGCACTGACCACCTGATTACGCCCGCGGTCTTTTGCCTCATACAAGGCTTTATCGGCGATACAGATTAAGCGCTGACAAATATCGCTGGGCAGCTGCGCCTTTAATATTTCTGTGGCAGCGCGTTTTCTTCTATGAGAGATTCTTTTTTGGGCGCGGGTTTTTTGCGAGCTTTCTTTTTGCGAGCTTTCTTTTTGCGTACTGGCTTTGTTGGTGCTAGCTTTGTCGGTACGGGCTTTATTAATATCGGCCTCTTGCCTACGAGATTTCTGCGTTTCCGCCAGCGGCTGCGTACTTTCTTCTAATGCCAAAGCCCTATATTCACTTTGAATACGGGCGCGCTCCTCATGGGTCAGGGTATAAACCCCTATACTGGCAGTGATATTAAAATCCGTTCCATCATCGCTCTTGATGACATGTTGCGCAATATCTTGGCGCAGCTGCTTCGCAATGGTCATGGCACTATCATGCTGGGTATCGGGTAGCACAATCAAAAACTCTTCGCCGCCATAGCGACTGACAATGCTCTCTTCTGATAAAGAGTTTAATAGGGTTTGAGCAACCTCAGACAGCACTTGGTCGCCAACGTCATGCCCATAATTGTCATTGATATTTTTAAACCAATCTAAGTCCAATAAAATCACGCTAAAATCTTGTTTATCGCCCATCGCCAGCAGTGCTTGCTGCATTTGCGTCAAACCGTAGCGGCGGCTTTTTAACTGGGTCAATTCATCTTGATTGGCATACTGCATAATCTCAGCTTTACTGTTATCCAATATCAATAGCAGCGTGCGAAACATATAGATGATAAAAATCGCCTTTGGCAGCGCCATATAAATATGAGTGGTGCGCCAAAAAAATGCTGAAGACAAACGCAGTTGATTAAAGGTCTCCCAACTCAGTATCCCATTTTTAAAAATCGACGCAGAAATGGCATTTTCAATTGATGTCATCTCGCTATAAGTAAGATAGCTATAAGTAAGATAGCTATAGCCATCTAAAGGAAAAGAGCTCATCGTCATTTGACGTAGATTGGGTATCGTCAAGCCAAAATAGGGAACCAAAGTGACGAGAAAAATCAGGACAATATGACCCAAAAAGGCTTTCCAGACATAGCGGCGACGTATAAGCATCATACCTAACATCGCGCCGCCAACGAGTGATACTCCCGCGACCAAACTACTGTGACCCATGACTAAAATGACCACGGCAATATAAAGGCTATAAAGCGTGACGATTATCGCTTGCCACTTATATAACGAATCCGTGTCTTTTCTAATCGGCGATAAGCGGCTAACCATCCAAGAAAAAAACAGGACCATCAAGGTGAGCCCTATCCACAAGGGATACAGCACATCCATATTTACGTAGGAGCCATAGATATCTTGGCGCCACCAGACAAATAAACACCATAGCCAATGCGATGACACTTCCAGCAAAATAAACAATGCCAGCAGCGATGCCCTATCAGCAGCTTGCCACTCAAAAATCACTCGCGAGAGTTTTCTGTAGCCTAGATGAGATATCGATACAGCCATAATGGGCTACCGCAGATAATGAAAGTTATTGAGCTAAAACCAAATAAGAAAGTAAAAAGGATGATTTATGTTAGATCTAAACTGACGCATTTAGTGTGGCAATTTTTCTTTTAATTATCAATCTGTTTAAGTGATTTATGCGTCAATATCTGACACCTCATTTTGGCCTATGTTTTTTTAGTAATGATTTTTAATAATGATTTTCAATTATATACCCCACTCTCAACTTATTTTTCTAAGGTATTGGTTTGCTTAGTTTTTAAAATTTCAGTTAAAACAATTAGAATTTTAAATTATATAAAAACCAAAGGCCTACGATAAGTTGAGATTGGCGTATTATATGGTCAATTTACAATGCCGAGTCACAGGATCGACTTATCATTTTAAATAATAGTTTTGGTTTATACTTTTAACTAAGCCAATGTCGCAAATGACTGCCAAATGCCCTGCTGTTCAGGGTGAAGGTTTGGTACGTCACCCAAACGTCGCCACGGCATATTACTACCATGAAAATCACTGCCGATAGAGGCGGCAAGCTGGTGTTCAGCAATACTACGATCGACCATTCTACGGGTACTAACTGGTTCGCTATTCGCTGGTAATTCACAAGCATCACCGCCAAGCCGTGCAAACTCTTCGATAAGTTTACGTACGCGAGTGGCAGATAGCTGATAGCGGGTTGGGTGCGCGAGTACCGCCTTGCCGCCGCAAGCGTGAATCAGCTCGATGCCGCGCTGCATGGTTAATGCTTCAATCGCCACGTAGGCGGGTTTATTATCCGCTAGATATTTATCAAAAGCTTTTTGCACGGTTTTTACCGCACCGCGCTCAAACAATACTTGCCCAATATGCGCACGCCCTACCGCTTGTGGATTACCGCCTGCTTTATCGAGTACCGCTTGCCATAGTTCAGCATAATCAATATCTAATAGCTCACTGAGTTTTTCAGTGATACGTTGACCGCGCGTGGCACGGCTGTCTTGCAATTGCTGCAGCGTCGCGTGCATTTTATCAAAGTCGGTGAAGTCCAGTCCCAATACATGGATAATTTTATTGGTAGATTTATTTTTGCCATAACCGCCGCTAAGTGTATGCTCGCAGCTAATCTCAACCCCATTAATTAATTGTATATCGCAGGCCTCAGCCGCTGCGCGCGCCTCGTCGATACCCATCAAGGTATCATGATCGGTCAGCGCCAGTACATGAATGCCAGCATTGTGCGCGCGCTGTACTACCTCGGTCGGCGCATAGGTACCATCAGAGCAAGTACTGTGGCAATGTAAGTCGATTTTCATAAAGCTGGCCTTAAGGTGTTGAAAGTGTTGTGCATTCAAATACGCTGTCACTACTGACTATATTATCAGTAAAAAAGGGGAAATGCGGCGAAGATAACGCATGAAGGCAGATCATAACGGATGATTATCCTGTTACTTGCTTTTTTTTGCAGCAGTAGACGTGTAAACTACCCCATACGTTTTTTGTTGGACATCCTATTTGCTATGAAAGCCTTATTAGACTTCATTCCGTTGATCGCGTTTTTTATTGCCGCGCGTTACAATGGCATTTTAGCGGCGGCAGGCGCCTTGCTCGTGGCCACTATTATTATTTATGCCATCCATTTTGTGCGTCAAAAAGGCAAATTTGATAAACAGCAGTGGGTCGTTTTATTATTAACCATCGTTTTTTGCGGTGGCACGCTGCTATTGCGTGACGACATCTACTTACGCTGGAAGTCGCCTATCATCAACGGTATCTTCGCCGTTACGCTATTGGTCAGTGCCATCATCAATAAGCCACTCATGCAATTGGCGATGAAAGAAGTGTTTTCACTGACCTTAAGTGGCTGGAAAAAACTGACCGTCGCTTGGGCACTGTTTTTTGCCTTTATGGGTATTCTGCATTATATCACGGCATTTACGATGTCTGATGAGGCTTGGATTAACTTTAAAACTTATGGCTGGATTCCAATTATGTTGGTATTTGTGATTGCCCAATTTGCCGTATTAAAAAACCATCTCAATCCAGCATTAACCGATAAAACCACTAAATAGAAGCTATTTCAATCATAATATACGCCTTAAAAGTATAATGAGAGATATCATCATTATTTTTTATTCTGGTTATTAGTGCTTTATTCATATTATTTACTTGAGGAAGTCCCATGTCCTTATTTGCTATTATCGGCCACGATGTTGCTGGCAGCAGCGCCCAACGTCAGGTAACACGCGCCGAACACGTTGCCCGCCTGAAAGTATTACAAAGCGAGCAGCGACTCATTATCGCAGGTCCAACGCCCATCGAACACGGTAAAAGCGAGATGTCAGGCAGCTTGATTATTGCTGACTTTGACTCCCTCGATGCTGCGCAAGCATGGGCGAGCGCTGAGCCTTATCTGCGTGATGGCGTCTATAGCCATGTAGATATCAAGCCGTTTGTGCAGACCTTACCTGAACCTACTGACAGCGCCGCAGATAAACCAGCAGACAAGCCAGCAAATAAGGTAACAGTATCGTGATTCAGCAGTTATTATTAAATGGTTCTGTTTCTAATCATACCAGTGAGCACGTTCTTGGCCGCGTCGCTAATCTTATTGTTGCGAGCTTGTTATTACTTGCTAGCTTATCAGCACAAGCAGCACCAACTGTGACCAATGCTGATCCTGCGGCAAGAACGGCTCCGCTTGCGCCAAATGCTGTATTAGCGCCCAATACTGTTAATCAACTAGCGTTACCAAATACTGCTTCAAATACGGTCTCTGCTACAGCAGCGAACCAAGCTACTAGTGCTCAGCCTGCGACCAATATTAGCGACACTTTAGCCGCGCAGCTACAACCATCAACTAAAGCGCTCTCTGAAGCCAATCAAGAATTGCTAAGCCGTAATGCCCAGCTTCAGCGTCAAGTCAATGACTTACAAACACAAGTAAACGTTTTGGTTTATGAAAGCAAAGGTCAATTGTTTTTATACGGCGCATTTACGGTGTTAGTGAGCTTATTGGTTGGGATATTTATTTCGTGGTTGGTGTTTGTCCGCCGTGACCGCTGGTAGTAAATCCTCTATAAATGTGATGCTTTATGTCCAAATTTGTGTCTAAACCTGAGTCTAAACCGGCTATATCCAAGCCTACCTCTACCTCTCTTGCCACTTATAAAAAAGCCACCAAGCCCCCTAAGAAACCCGCGCCGCCAGATGTGATTACCCCTGCTAAGATTGGATGGCAAACCGATGATGCTGGCAATCAAGTGCCAGTATCAGGGGAGTTTGGCGATGTGTATTTCTCGCACGCTGATGGCTTAGCAGAATCTCGCCATGTATTTTTAGCCCATAATCAATTACCCGAGCGCCTAGCAAACCTTGCTGATAAGCAATGCTTTACGATTGCTGAATTGGGCTTTGGAACGGGCTTGAATTTTTTAGCGACATGGCAGCTTTGGCGTGAGCTTCGTGCTCAGCAGCCGCAGTTAACAAGCGCGCGCTTACACTTTATCACCACTGAAAAATACCCCATTCCGCTTAACGACTTAACGCAGATACTCGCTTTATGGGCACAGCGCGCCCCTGAACTTGCCGAATTGATTAAAGAGCTTTTAGCCAACTACCCACCGCTGATTGCGGGCTGTCATCGACTAAACTTTATTGACGATAATATCACGCTTGATATTTGGTTAGGCGATGCGGGCGATAGTTTGGCAAGTCTGGCTAGTTTTGAGAGCTTAGCTACTTTAAATACTGAGACTGCTATCAATCGTCCTTACGTTGATGCTTGGTTTTTAGATGGTTTCGCGCCTTCTTGTAATGAGAGCTTGTGGGCGGAGTCGATATTTACCCAGATGCAGCGCTTATCTCGTACTGGCACCACGGCCGCTACTTATAGCTGTGCTGGTATTGTCAAACGTGGCTTGCAAGCGCATGGTTTTAGCATTAAAAAGGTAAAAGGTTTTGGGCGCAAGCGTGAAATGTTAACGGCAGCGATGGCGGACAATACTGAGTTCTTACCTGATTCTTTAGCACTGAATGACGATAACAATATTTGCGTTTTGCCACACCCTCATGACCATACTCCTAATCATACAGTGGTTATTGGGGCAGGCGTTGCGGGACTACTTACGGCTTGGACGCTGGCCAACCGAGGTGTGGCTGTGTCGATAGTAGATAAAGTCGCGCCGCTTGCTGGCGCCTCTGGCAATCCGCGCGCCCTCCTCGCACCAAATATGACACCCATTCATCATGTGTATGAGCACTTGCACTCTATCGGCTATCTCTATAGCGGCAGGTTGTACCGTTATTTTAATCGGCAAGCAGCGCTGCAGCAAACGCCGCTCATACTTGAGCAAACAGGCGCGTTAGACTTGCTAATCAAAACCAATATCGGAACTGTGCAAATTGCCGATTATCCCAATGAAATGGCAACCACGGTTACGATTGAAGAGGCGCAGCAATTAAGCGGCTTAAAAACTAAAGACTTAACGGACAATTTATATTTACCAAAATCTGGATTGGTCAATCCACAAGCGCTAAAAACGCTCATCCTTAAGCACTCAAATATCAATTATCAGCAGCTTAGCGTTACTGATATCAAAGAAGCTGCCAATAAAGTGACGGTGATTGGTGAGAAAGAAAGCGGTATTGATGGTCAAAGTTCTGTCACTATCTGCGCTGACAATATAGTGATTTGCGCCGCCTATGAAAGCCATCAATTAGACAAACGTATCGTTGAGTGCCGTACTATTCGCGGGCAATTATCTTGGTTTACACCTACTGCTGAGCAAGTTGCGGGTTTGCCTAAACTACCGCTCAAATATAGTGGTTATTGCGCGCCCTTTATCGGGCAAAGCGGCGATGCTGAGATAAATAACATTCGCGACAATGAGCCACAGTTTTTATTAGGTGCCAGCTTTGTAGATGCTGACGCCAGTATTGATATCCGCGAAGAAGAAAATCAGCAAAATTATGACAAATTGCTTGAGGATATTCCTGAATTAAGCAATGTCTTGCCAGACGATACCAGCGCATGGCAAGCGCGCGCCGGTGTGCGTACGCAAACGATTGACTATCATCCCTTGGTCGGACGACTTGCCCAAAGTCGCCGCATTTGGACGCTCTCTGCGATGGGTGCAAAAGGTTATGCGCTAGCCCCGATATGCGCTGAAGCATTAGCAGATATGATGCTCGGCTGCTTTGCGCCTTTATCTGCCGTTACCTTAGCGCGATTATCACCCAATCGGGCGCGATTGCATAAAGCGTAAAAAGTAACAATTTAACGTTACGCTAACTTTTATCAATATTTATGAAAACGCTCTTAAAGCTAAGGCATGTATTGATAACAGTATAGAAGCAGGCTTAAAGAATAATGCTAGACTAGCCTTAAAGTTTAAAACACTTAAATAACGATTATAAATGGATAGCTGTCTATTATGAAAACCGATATTTTTACCTTAGTGAAATCAAAACCATCCTTTAAAGCGATTTCTATCACTCTATTAGGCCTATCCCTACTAAGTGCTTGCCAAAAGACGCCAGAACCTGAAACCGCCGAAGAGACTGCTGCTGATACAACCACCCAAACGACACCCGTAAGCTCTAATATTAATGCGCCTAAAGTTGCAGAAACAAAGCCAAGCGCTACTGATTCGGCAGCCACTTTAGAGCAAGATACAAGCTCAAATGAATCAGAAAACGAGCTTAGCGCAGCGGATATCTCAACAAGTAGTGCTGCGATAATGCCCAATCCAGAACAAGCCATCAAAGGCGCGCAAATCACTGATGTCAATTATCGCAGCGCTAGCGGTGAGACGTTATTTGTTATCTTTGAAACCTCAGAAAAAGGCGTACTTAACGCTATCGTCACCCTGCCAAACAAACCAAAAATGACCTTGAGTGCGCCAGAAGGCCAAGGCAATAACCCTACTTATCGCTCAAACGATGGCAGTATTCAGCTGGTCAGTCATGGCGGTGGTAGCAGCATTGATCTTATTCAAAACAATAAAACGACCAGCTTTGAGGCCATCAGTGTAGAACCAGAAGTCATTACCGAATAATGTTATCAATAAGAGTTTGGCTTAGAACCTGTCAAAAATAATAAATTCAACCCTAAAAAAGGCGGCAAATACTTATTATATTTGCCGCCTTTTTTAATCTACTTTACCTTTAACCAAAACCAGTGGTCTTGCCAAACAGACTGACCAGCCAGCTCATCAGCGCCCATAAGCCCCAACCGATAACCACAATAACGATTAATCCTAATAGGTCAGGAATATGCAGATATAACCAAGCAACGATAGGATTACGCCAAAAGAACGCAAAGCGGCTTTGCTGCTGCCTATCTTCTAATGATTGATGCAAAAACGGCCGATCCATATGCATGGTTTCGGTAATGCCATATTCATCGTGTAGATGCTCGTGCACGATGCTCAATGTCTTACGACTGGGCCGAATAAAAATATCGAGCACCGTACCTATACCCGGTACAATACCAACCACCATATCAATCAGCGCCAATCTAACCGCTGGGGTCATTTTATGCGCAGGTACGCCCAACTGCCGACCTAATATAAAAGCATAGCTGGTCAACGCCAGTCCTGCCAAATCTCCCGCCAGCGGAATGGTCGACAGCGCCGCATCAGCCCCCATGCCTTGTTTGGTAAAGGGAATACGTACGAGCGAATCCATGGTATTGGCAAATTTCGCCAATTTGCGCTCAGTTTCGATGACTTGTGCGCGTGTTAAGCCATGTTCAGCTAGCTTTGCCTGATAATCGATAACTGGCGCCTTAACATCAGATACCTTTCTAGCTTTTGACTTTGAGAGTTTCTTAAACTTATCCATTAAAAGTTGTCCATAAACACGCGATTGCGATAAGAGCAAAGACGTAACGCCCTACCCATATATTGGCCAAAAACGCCTGAAAACAGGCCAGTGCTTGACGACTGGCACAAGCGCTGTTCTGCTTGGCAAACATCATCGCCACGAGCGCCAAGCCAAATACTGGTAACACGCCCACACTGGTTGGCGCAAAGTAATGCCACATGACCGCACCCATGATAACTAAAAAGACGGTTTGCAGCAGCGAGATAATAATCACATCGTAGCGGCCAAATAATATCGCCGTTGATTTGACGCCAATTTTTAAATCATCCTCACGATCCGCCATCGCGTACTGGGTATCATACGCTACTGTCCAGCACATATAAGCGATAAATAATAACCAGCACCAGATATCAGGCGCGCCTTGTATAGCGACATAGGCCATCGGTATTGCCCAACCAAAAGCGGCGGCTAAAAACACTTGCGGCAAATGGGTAAAACGCTTCATGAATGGATAAATAAACGCCAATATAACGGCGCCAAGCGACCAGTAAAAAACGGCAATAGGCAAAAAGAATAGCAAACTGGCACTCAGCAATACCAATACTAAAAACGCGGCAATGGCTTCCTTACCAGACAAGCGTCCATCTGCTAATGGACGGCCTTTGGTGCGGCTGACATAACCGTCGACCTTGCGATCAGCAAAATCATTGATTGCACAGCCAGCCGCGCGCATAAAAATCGCACCGAGCGCAAAAATAACAAAGACTCTAAAATTTGGCATACCTGCTACCATGCCTTGCTGCTGCGCTTGACCCATCGCCGCCAGCATTACCCCCCAAAGCGTTGGCCAGAGTAACAGCTCGATACCTACAGGTTTATCAAAGCGTGTTAGTTGTAGGTAGGCTTGTAATTTGTCATTAAATGTCATGGCGTTTTATTATCATCTATATAAATTTTATATACTTTTTTGCAAGCTGCTAGGTTAAGCGAATAGAAGCGAAAGGGTTGGCGAGCTATTGGATTTGTTGCCACAAATTATTAGCTTCAATGAGCGACAACTCAGGATATTGCTTGCGTAAGGCTTTAATGGCAGGAACTTTTTCTTTTTGTACGGCTTGCTGTCGCAAGAATCTCAAGTAATCTTCAGGGCGACTCAATTCTTTTAAGCGCGCTTCCAATCTTAAAATTCTCGTACGCAGCATAATATTTATCAGTAATAGCGCCGCTCCCATTACCCAAATAATTAGTGTCGACATTCCTTGCTCCTAAATTCACTAACTCTAAAAGTTTAAACTGACTCCATGCATGGTAACGAAAGGTTTTTTAAACGAAATACCCATCAAAACGTATCGCTTCATTATGCCAGCTTTCGCTTGGTTGTTGATGCGCAAGTAATGGTGCGAGCTGCGGGCGTTTAACGACGACGCGGCCTTGGCTTGCATTTTGACTGACGATTGCTTGTGCACTTTGGAGCAATTGTGACTCTTCTTCTAGCGTTGGTGGACGTGCCAATTGGTGCAAGGCTTGCATATGCTTGCCCACTTTCGCGCCTTTACCCGTTTTGCTATCTTGATAGCTATCCTCTGGAAACATAGGATCAAGATATACCACATCAATAGTCTGATGGCTATTAGCGGTCAAACCATTACTAGAATCTGTAAAATCAATACTTTCAAAATAACTCAGCGCATCGGTATTGATAATCTGTAGTCGGCGCATCAGCTTTTGCCAATTTGGTAGCGTACTCATCCGCTGCTGTTCAGCTAGCAAAAGCAGCGCTATCAAGGGCTGATGTTCAAGCATAATGACTTGAGCGCCAGTACTGGCTAATATCAGGCTGTCATGCCCAAAGCCTGCCGTCGCATCAATGACCGTGCTATCCGCGGTAATTTTAGCCGCTTGTAGCAGTAACTCAGACTTACGCCCAGCACTCACCACTCGGCGCTGTAGCTTATCCCATTCGGGCGCCACGCTCAGCCCATCGCTTAACCATGACAGTTTATTTTTTTCATCTAATACTAAGATAGGCTGGATAGAATACTGACTTAATTGCTGACGACGTTTTTGATTGAGCTTTTCGCTAAATAACTCAATGTTTAGAATAATAGGCAATTGATGTTTGACTACCAGCGCTTGCAGGCTGGCTATTTGCGCTTGTTGGGCTTCATTGACATAAAAAAGCTCGCAATGCATAAAGTCGCTTGATGTTTGTTGCAAACTGCTCATGATTGCCCTCCCTCTTAATGTTTTACGGTTTAAAACGTTACCGTTTACCCAGTTGAAAATGATAACGCCACATCGTTAAAACTTAGCCTGCCATCTGATAGCCAAAACCCCAAGCGGCAATCAGTACTAATACGCCCGTAACAATACGTAGCCAAGCAAAGATTTTAAAGTCACGACGGCTAACCCAAGCGACCAATAAGCGGATACAAAGTAAAGCGACGACAAATGACACCACGGTGCCGATACCCAATACCAGCCAGTCTTCGCTACTGGTCAATACATCATGATGCTTTAGTAAATCCAAAAATGCTGCGCCAACAATGACAGGTATGCCTAAAAAGAAAGAAAATTCCGCAGACGCCTTACGCGACACGCCAAGCCAGAGGGCGCCGATAATAGTGGCCCCTGAGCGTGAGGTTCCGGGTATCAAAGCCAAACACTGCATCAAACCAATCATTAACGCAGTTTTTAGACTGACGTCTTCTGCTTCTTGGGCAATAATCGTTTTAGGTCGATTTTCGACATAAAATATCAGCAGACCGCCGACAATCAGCATAATCGCTACCACGATAGGGTTAAACAAATATGCCTTAATCTCGTCTGCAAAGGTAAAACCTACAATCATTACCGGAATGGTCGCCACAATTAAGCTTAGACCAAGCTGCCTTGGATTACTCTTACCTTCCGCTTTACCAGTCAGTAGCCCCATGAGCGCTTGCCAGAGCCTGCCCCAGTAATCATAAATGACCGCTAAGATAGCACCAAGCTGGACTACCACCACAAACAAATCAACTTTTTCCTTAGTCCAAAAGCTCATCAAATCGGCTGATAAAATCAAATACCCCGTACTAGAGATGGGTAAAAACTCAGTGATACCTTCAACGATACCCATAATGAGCGCTTGGATTAATAACAGTATATCCACAGTTGCTTCCCTAAAAAAACAGCGCTAGCCGCTGTTTTATATTGTTGTTGCTTTTATAATCGTTTATACGTAGAAGTACAAAGTACATTGCTTACTAATCATCATGTAAGCACTATGCCTTACCTTGCTCTTTTAGCGTTTTCCATGCTTGATTGCGCAAGTACTTTGGTAAGGCATTAGCCGCATCGCTACCGCCTGTCTGTATGAATTGAGCGATACCCAATTGTCCAATCACTACCGCATCTGGCCAAACCTCTTCATGGCAAACTTGTTCGTCATGCGCTTTTAATAGCGGCGCACCGTTACCGACGACAGGCAGATTGGCAGCGGTTTGGCTGCCATAATCAAGTAAGCGCTCGGTATCTTCGCCATTAAATTGCACAACGGGCTGCATGATATGGTCTATTAGTGCATATTGCCCAAAATATACTTGCTGCATACGCGCATCAAGCGCGCTATAAACTTGCGTCAAACCATACCTTTGATACGCACACTGGGCAATGGCTTGTAAGCTAGAAACCCCCACGCAAGGGATATCGTGGGCGACAGATAAGGCTTGCACCACCGCTGTATTGATTCTGATACCGCTAAAAGCACCGGGGCCACGGTTGAATACCAATGCTTTTATCTGCGCCAGATTGAGCTTAGCTTCAGATAAAGCCGCATCTATCATTGGCAAAATGTGCTGAGTTTGCTCACGTTTGCCTTGTTCGGTATGACTCGATAGCACCTGACCATTGGCATCTAAAATCGCGATCGAACACTGCTCAAATACGGTATCCATTGCTAAAAACATCATTACCTCGGCTTATTTTCTTAATACCACAAAATATGCGCTCATCAATCAGCGCCTATCATAGCATTTAGGATAAAAGAATTTTATCAATTTCTAAACTTTCCTAGTGCATCCATCAATATTTATGCAAATACGTCAGACATAAAAAACCCCAAAACTATTTCAGCCTTGGGGAATTTGTTAAAAAGTAAATACTATATCAATCTGAGCGTCTATTCATTAAAAGCGCGTTTTAAACTTCTTTGGCGCTTGGTTTTGTAGCTCTTGCATCTGTTTTTGCATCTCTTCGGTGCTCGGCATATTGTTTGGGTCCAGTCCCATCTGCTTTGCCATCTGCGCGGGATTTACATCTTTGGCACCGCCTTGCTGACCGCCGCCAAATAACGGACCGCCGCCACCAGCACCGCCGCCGCCCATCAAGCCTTGCATCGACTTCATCATTTTACTGATACCTTCAGGCTTAGAAATCATTTTCATCATTTTTGCCATTTGCTTGTGCTGCTTGAGCAAACGGTTGACGTCTTGAATCTCACGTCCTGAACCTGCGGCAATACGGCGCTTGCGGCTTGGGTTAATCTTATCGGGATTCTTACGCTCAAACGGCGTCATTGAATTAATCAAGGCTTCCATTTCACGTACTTTTTCTTCAGGCTTAGCGTCTTGCACGGCTTTTTGTATATCAGAGCCGCCCATACCCGGCATTTTATCTAAAAAACCTGCCATGCCGCCCATGCTTTTCATTTGCTGAAACTGGGTCAATAGATCCTCAAGGTCGAAGTCGCCGCCCTTTTGCATCTTTTTCGCCATTTTTTCGGCTTTATCACGATCGATTTTTTGCTCGACTTCTTCAACCAAACTTAAAACGTCACCCATACCAAGGATACGCTGAGCGATACGCTCAGGATGAAATAGTTCGAGCGCGTCGAGTTTTTCACCGCGACCTAAAAACTTAATCGGTTTACCAGTAATGGCGCGTACAGATAATGCTGCACCGCCGCGCGCATCACCGTCGGTCTTGGTTAAGATAACGCCAGTCAATGGCAGCGCATCGTTAAAGGCTTTGGCGGTATTGGCCGCATCTTGCCCGGTCATCGCATCGACGACAAATAAGGTTTCAGATGGATTGACCGCCGCAGTCAACGCCTTGATTTCAGCCATCATGGTCTCATCGATAGCCAGACGACCGGCGGTATCAATAATCAAAATATCTTGATATTGGATTTTAGCTTCTTCGATAGCGCGGCGGGCGATATCAATCGGATTTTCATCAACCGTTGAATTGACGAACTTGGCATTGACTTGTCCTGCTACTTGCTCAAGCTGAGCAATTGCCGCTGGACGGTACACGTCGGCAGAAACTAGCATCACCTTTTTCTTATGGCGCTCTTGTAAGAATTTCGCCAATTTACCAGCCGTGGTGGTTTTACCCGCACCTTGCAAACCCGCTAATAAATAAACAACAGGCGGTTTACCCGTCATTTCAAGCTGCTGATTGGCGCTGCCCATCATTTCGGTCAGCTCATCGTGGACGATTTTAACGAATGCTTGTCCTGGCGCCAACTCTTTGAGCACTTCTGCCCCAAGCGCTTGCTCTTTGACACGTTTGACAAAATCACGGGTGACAGGAAGCGCCACGTCGGCTTCTAATAGAGCCATGCGCACTTCACGCAGCGTGTCTTTGATATTATCTTCGGTCAACTGCCCAGTACCGGCGATATTACGCAGGCTCGATGATAAGCGTTCGGTTAAGGTATCAAACATAAATAACTCTCAATTAAAATAATTCTTAGTGAAAACAATCTTTGATAAAAACAATCTTTGATAAAAGCGGTTCTTGATAAAAACACTATGACAACAATACGTCGTCAAATTTGGTTCAGCGTTGCTTGCTGATTTATATGATTTGGCGATGCTACAAACGATCAGCAGTATTTTATAAAATTAATGATAAAAAGTAGCATATTATCAATACTATAGCATTAAGAGGCTATAAAGCTTATAGTCGTTTTGCAAATGGCATTTTTCTAATAAGCGCTGCTGTGCTACAAGCGCTATAATCAATCCGTAAGATGGCGCTCAATTGCTTGCCATTTTATGATAAATTGGAGAATTATTCTAATCATTCTGATAATACCATTTTAGCATTCAACTGAGCGACGTTTGTGCGCTCATCATGAGATGAGGTTCTTTATCTTGCAACTTGCATTTTTACTGGCTGGCATGGTTTATATTTTGGTCAGCATCTACATCGGCTGGGCGCTGATTCACGATAAACCTATCCACAAGGGCGTGAGCTTAGGTTTATTGGTTGTCGGCATGCTCGCACATGCCGCACTACTCTATCCACATGTGGTCACGCTTTATGGGCTAAATTTCAACTTGTTTAATACCATTAGCCTGATCAGTTTATTTTTCTTATTTTTCTACGTTATTTTTAGCTTATACCGCCCTATTGTCAGTCTTGGTATTTTAGCAGCACCGACGGCACTAGTTGGGATGATTATCGGTTATATCGGCCGCGCGCCCTATCGTCCGATTACAGACATCAGTGTCGGGTTAGAGGCGCATATCCTACTATCACTTGCCGCCTATTGTGTGCTGCTGATGGCAGCGCTGCAAGCGCTATTTTTGCGCTTACAAATACGCGAGCTGAAACACCAGTCGATTCATCGCTTTTGGGTCAATAAACTGCCGTCGCTACAGAGTATGGAAAGTCTATTGTTCGACATGCTATTGGTCGGCTTTGTATTGCTCAGTATCGCGCTGGGGATTGGCTTTATTTACGTACAGGACTTGATGGCGCAGCATATCGTCCACAAGACCGTGTTTAGCCTGCTGTCTTGGTTGTTATTTGGCGCATTATTATTGGGTAATTGGCGCGCAGGATGGCGTGGTAAACGCGCTGCCAACATGACCATTTATGCGTTTATCTTATTAGCAATTGGCTTTGTCGGTAGTAAGTTTGTGTTAGAGATGCTGTTATAAACCCAGTTCTGTGATAGTGGTAATTTGATTAAAAAAGGCCGCCAGTATTAAATACCAATACTGACGGCCTTTTTTACGCTCTTATTTTGGTTTAACACCGTCTTAAAAAAATCTAATTAAAAACCACGGTTTTATTACCTGCCACAATCACGCGGTTTTGCACATGCCAATTCACCGCGCGCGCCAAGACATTGCGCTCGATATCACGGCCTATTGCACGCAGTTCTGCCACCCCTTGACGGTGAGTGACACGATGCACATCTTGCTCAATGATAGGCCCTTGATCTAGCTCGGCAGTCACATAATGCGCGGTCGCACCGATAAGCTTGACGCCTTTCTCATAAGCCTGACGATATGGGTCGGCACCGACAAACGCGGGCAAAAACGAGTGATGAATATTAATAACTTGCATCGGCCAACGTTTGACAAAGTCAGACGATAAAATCTGCATATAACGCGCCAATACCAGCAAATCATTGCCTGCCATCAAGGTATGAATCTGCTCTTCTGCTTCAGCTTTGTTATCCTTGGTGACTGGCACATAATGGAAAGTGATGCCAAAGTTTTCTACCGCTTGGCGCAAGTCCTCATGATTACTAACGACACAGGTAATCTCACAATCGAGTAATCCGCGCTGATGCCGCCATAGTAAATCTAATAACGCATGATCAAACTTTGACACTAAGATGCCAACCTTGGTTTTTATCGCATTGTTATGCAAGCGCCACGCCATATTATGGCGCTTGGCCACCGTATGCCCAAAGCTGGCTTCAAAGTTATCCAGAATTTCGCTCAAGCCTGCTAACGCAAACTCCAAGCGCATAAAGTATTGACCGCCCTCGTAAGCGGTTGAGTACTGATCCAAGGTGATGATGTTCGCGCCATAGCGATGGATAAATTCAGATACCGCTTGGACGATGCCCGCTTGGTCGCGGCATTTGATGAGTAGTGTGGCGGTATCGATAGCTGTCGTCACTGCAGTACTGGTAGCAGGTGTGCTTGAGGTTGTTGAGTTAGAAGTTGTGTTTGTTGACGTTGTAGTAGTTGACATAGTGCGCCCAATTAAAAATAAAACGTGCTGCTTATTTTGAATATGCATAGCAGCATAGGAAACTGACTATTCTAATCGCTTTTGCAAAACTTTGCTGATTGAGTTGCTTGTATTTGGTTATTGAGATTATGAATACAAAAACCCCCAACGTGAGGGCTGGGGGTTTTTATATTTGCAATTATTACTATTTTGAACTTGAGCAATTTAACTCAGTGCCAAATGGACTATTAGTATTAGGCCGAAATGGTACGCTAATATCAACATCGTCTACTAAAACTGGAAAGTCAATTACTCTTGATTGTTGTGATTCACTACCATCCACTCGAGTATTAACAGTGACCTTAGCTCTGTACCAGTTTGCATATTGTTTTGGATAACGTATTGAAAAGTCAACTCTTCCATTGTCATCTGTAATAAAATTAAAGTTTTTACCAGAACCGACTTCTTGACCACTATCAGTGAGTACAGCGGCGACATTAATAGGATCTAACTGTTTATTGTTATTGAAGTCCTCACCTGCATCTAGAATACCATTATAATTTTTATCTTCATTTTCACAAACTACTGAATTGAAAGATTCTACTGGTGTACCATCAAGCATATTAATTCTAAAGAAGCCTTTTAAATAGCTATCTGGCGTTAAATTGATGGTTACCTGTTGATTTATAGCTGGTTTACCAGAGCTGTTAAGGACGCTAGCTGATCCTCTGCGGAAATAGTAAATCTCACTATCATCACTAGATACCTTATCTGCAAAGGCAAAGCTTATATAGGTAGACTTTGTTTGAACGGTAATTGATGAAGTAGCTTGAATCGGATTAACTACTTTTTCTTGATTATTCGGTAGTTTAACAGACTGTACTTGAGCTTTTATCTCAACGCCATTGGTACTGGTTGGATTTGAACCTGCGTTATATAGTACAGTCGCTACGCCACTATCGTCAGTATAAGCAACGCCCTGACCTAGACTGCCACCTGATGAATCTCTAATAGTAGTAAATTGCACAATAGCATTTTTTACTGGTGCATCATTTTTATCAAGTACACGTGCGATGACTGGTGTAGACCCTCCCACACTTACTATAGAACGTTCAGTTTGCAATAATAGTTTAGTTGGATTAATCGAAACAAAGGTGAGTATATTTTCTCTAGTTTCACTACCATATTCTGCTCTTAATATGGCTTTTCCAGGTACATTTGAATCGATGTAAAACTCTACTTTTCCATTCATAACCGTTAATGCGCGACGTGAACTTCCTTGAGTTTCGCTCTGATTAACTAGAATCTCACCTTTATTAGTTGATATATAAACAACATCTCCATTTTTAGCCTTTGGAGTATTCAGAGTTATTTTCTGCTTTGTTCCAACTATAATATCAGGACTCTTTGAAAAGCTGATACTCGAACTATCCGTCGATACTACTGTTAATACATCGGGGATTCGTTGATTTATCTTCTTCCCTTTAACTTCAATACTGAATAAAAAATTATTATTTAAGGCTTCTAAGTTAGAAGAGTTTAAATCAAACAGAAAGTTACCGCTATTATCTAAGACTCCAGTCCCTACCTGCTTGTCATTACTGTATAAAACAACTTCTGCATTAGCGACTGGATTTCCTACGCCATCTAATATTTGTCCTGATATACTAAAATTCTCTCCTGCATTTACTGTATTTTTAGATGAAACTACATTATTTGCAGTTGTGCCTGATACGATAACAGGTAATGTTTGAGTAACAATCCCTTGAGTACCATTAGCAGTAACGGTAACTATACTTTCATGATTTAATTGAGAATCTATTCCCTGCATACTCTGTAATATATCGACTGTAACCAAGCCTTTTTCATCAGTTATTTGATTAGAAGCACCATCTAAAGCTAGACCATATATAGCAGCATCGGCGATACTAATATTAATAGGCACTCCGCTTACGATACCGCCATTTTTGTCTGTCACTCTAATATTGAGTGTAGTTTTATCTTTACCTGTCAGCAACTGGTTTTTCTCAGAAGATATATATATTTCTGAGGTGTTAGTTATGGAACTATCTGTACCATTATTAGGCTTCTCAGGACCTAAATCAGGTGTTGGCGCAATCACGTCTGTGCCATCCCCACCACCACAACCCGCCAAGGCTAATGCACAAGTCAAAAAGGTAAGTCGGAATAACTTAGAGGTAAGAGGTAGTGAACTATATGACATATTTGGAACTCCGCATCGGCAGTAATTTATTCGCGCAAATAAGCAAGATATCATTGTCTAGAATCATGACAGACTGATAATGATACATAGAATTACAGTAAGGTTACGCCAATCTCAACTTATCGTAGGCTTTTGATTTTTATAGAATTTAAAATTCTAATTGTTTTAACTGAAATTTTAAAAACTAAGTAAACCAATACCTTAGAAAAACAAGTTGAGAGTGGGGTTAAGGTTGGTTGTATTAACAGATTGTATTAAATATATAACAGCAACTTTACTGACTTTTGTTATAACTTACAACTAAAAAATGCATCTTTACTATTAAATAATCAATCACATAGCACGCTCAATTCAGGGTATAATAGCTATTGCTTAAAGCGGCGATTATTATAAAAATATTTGAGTATTCATTAGTTTTATGGTATAAATGTCGGCTTTAAAATTTTCTGAATTGGTTTGCCTGTTATTTGCCTTTAGATGACAGTAATATCAGCTCAACCTTCATAATAGTTTTGTTTGGTGCAAAGCTGCCGCTTGCTGTGTCCATGCCGCAAAAACGTGCAACTTGCCCAGACTGGTATGAGAATCCCTCATACCTCATAGATTAGGAGTTCGCCATGTCTAGAGTTTGCCAAGTGACTGGAAAGCGCCCTATGGTGGGTAATAATGTTTCGCACGCAAACAACAAAACCCGTCGTCGCTTTCTACCAAACCTTCATAACCATCGTTTTTGGGTAGAGTCTGAAAATCGTTTTGTACGTCTACGTGTGTCTACCAAAGGTATGCGCATCATTGACAAACTTGGTATCGACAAAGTGTTAGCGGATCTACGCGCACAAGGTCAAAAAGTATAAGTTAAGATAAGCAGCTTAAGTGGTCGATAATTTTCACCTTCCAAGCTGCTTTTTGGCTACTTTCTTTGTAGCAACTGAACTTTTTGTATTCGTACCTATCGTTTGAAGACCCCTCATTTACAGGAAAGCTATCATGAGAGATAAAATTAAATTAGTATCAACTGCTGGTACTGGGTATTACTACACCACTACCAAAAACAAGCGCACTATGCCTGGCAAAATGGAAATCAAAAAGTTTGATCCAAAAGTACGCCAGCACGTAATCTTTAAAGAAGCAAAAATCAAATAGTTTATTATTAAATTATTTGAACAAAAAAAGGGTTTATCAAATGATAAACCCTTTTTTATTGCCAGTTTTTGACCCACCAATCATTTCAACCATACACTATTTTAACCAGCTATTATATTTCGTTCTTACAGATTTAGAAGCTATAAATTTAGAGGCTATCAGCCTGATTAGCTTTAGCTATAGTGAGTAGGTTCTTTGTCATAGACATGAGCATGCCACTGGCTCATCTGTTTTTGCATAATGACCTGAATCGCGGCATGAATCATATGCTGACCAATCGCTTGGGTATCGCTGCCTAGTATTTCTTTCAGCTTATCAGAAAAATCGATGGTCATCAGCGGTGCTTCTTCTTCCTCGGCATCACGTAACAGCAATTTGCCATCCGCTGCTTCAACCAACTCAAGCGTGGTTTCTTTAGCAAATCCAGCGAACTGATCGCGACTATCGTTATCTACTTCTATTTCATTATCAATATCGTATGGCATCTATTTTTTCCTTATTATCCCGCTTTATGTCTGTAAAAAGGCGCTGACTTCGTTTATAAAATCTTAGTTTTACAGATATTCGGGCAAAACTATCTTACTTATACAATGGACGCTTTGCGCCGACAATTCAAGGCCTGACGCGTAAGTCTTTTGCATAAATGCTCTTTAATACTACTTATCAAGCTTATGAACGAGCTAAATCGCTATTAACGCCAATAGCGTAATTTCGCTAAGGTAAATAAGAAAGCGACAAACATCCCCAGATAATACATCTGCTTGAGCTCAAGCGACGGGTCGCGATATTTGAACGGTAAAGCTACGGTAGCAGTGGCGGTCGGGATAATGAGCAACATAAGTAGCCAATTTTCAAAGACGTGTAGCCAGCCTTGCAGTCCAGTATCATGGCGCAGGTAGGATAAGCCTAAGAGCAAACAGGCGATAATCAGCAAAATAAACAAACTGTTTGGAAGGTCTTTTGGGAAAATGATATCGGTAATTTTCTTAGAGGAAGTAGCCATACTAGCAAGTGTCCAGTCGCATCATAAAGCACGACTTATTAAAAAGTAGAAATCGATGAATGCCATAAAGACAAAGTTTTAAAAGATAACCATGTTAAAGCGCTAACAGCAGCCAATTATTAACTATAAGTGCCCATCAACCAAAGCATTGAGATACAAGAGGTTAAATAACCCAAGCTAATGGCATTCCAGCTTGCGATATGTAAACCTTTGAGCTTATTTAAAATGCGTGAACCGAGCCAGAAAAATAGCGGAATACCAATCATAAAGGCCGGCACTATCACTGCTGCATGACGCAGCACTTCTCCGACATCATCGCCAATCAGCAGGCGAAAACCATAACCAGCGATGCTAAGCACCAAGGCAAAAGCTGCCATGCCTATAGTGAGACCCTTAGGTACTAAGCTTGGGGCTTGTTTTTCTTTTATAGGCTCAGGCGATACTGACGAGTTAATGGGCTTTTGCGTGTTCATATTTCACCTTTATATGGCTTATCGAGTCCATCGTTATAACCTTAACACTCATACTAATAGTTATAAATGGGGATTAATAACCATTTGCCAAGGCTAATTCGGCGCGCATAGCGTCGATGGCAGATTTATAATCTTCTTGATTAAAAATAGCGGAACCGGCGACGAACATATCAGCGCCTGCTTCGGCAATCGCGCGAATATTGCTGGCTTTGATGCCGCCATCTACTTCTAGTCTAATATCGCGACCACTGGTAATAATACGTTGACGAACTTGGCGAACTTTATCTAAGGTACCCTCAATAAACGATTGACCACCATATCCAGGGTTGACGCTCATCAGTAAGATTTGGTCAACCTTGTCCATCACATAATCTAAATAATGCAGTGGCGTTGCGGGGTTTAATACCAAACCGCATTCAGCGCCACCATCTTTAATCAGCTGCAAAGAGCGGTCAATATGAGCACTGGCTTCTGGGTGGAAGGTGATAATACTCGCACCCGCCTCTAAAAACTGCTCGATCATGCCATCGACTGGCGATACCATAAGATGGACATCAATCGGCGCCTCGATACCATAGTCACGCAGCGCCTGACATATCATGCTACCAAAGGTTAGGTTAGGCACATAGTGATTGTCCATCACATCAAAATGGATGACATCAGCGCCCGCCTCCAATACCTTTTCGACCTCTTCACCAAGTCTGGCAAAGTCAGCTGATAAAATAGAAGGCGCGATAAGATAGGGTTTGGCTGGGCTAGTCATAGTTGAGCTACCTATTTGGGTTGGTATAAACGTTTAATAAAAAAGCTTTTAATCACTGGAATTGGTATTTAGATACTACATTTAGACGATTCTTTTAAATAAGGCGTTTTAAAAAAAGCGTTAGCGCGGTTTATATTGGGTCTTACAATACGCGCGACCGACATCAAACGGACGCTTTGCTTGGTCGCACGGCTAGTAACACGCTGACGCCATAAGCGAAAAGACGATGGCTTTAACTCTTGACGCATCAGCTTAATGACTGCGGTCTCATTTAGAGCGTAGCTGTGCTCTATCGCTTCAAACGGCGTACGGTCTTCCCATGCCATCTCTATCACCCGCGATAATTGCACGGCATCAAGCGCGTTAATAGCCGCTGCATTAGCTGGCCTTGCTTTGCGCGTTTCTGATTTGATATTTTCTTTTTGAACAACACCAACTCGCTGCTTATTTTTTAAAGTTGCCATCATATTAGCCATATCTGCTTGCATGGCCGCCAACGATAATTGAGCCGTCTGCTGTCGGTTAGCCAGATTTGTCTTCGATGGCGCTGTTAGCTTATTCATCATAAAACTTACCTTTAAAAAATTTTTGCCTATTGGCAAGCTCGCTCAATTTTGCACCAATCTGTTTTGTGCCAATCTATTTTATAATAATAAAGGCGCTTGGTTAAATAATCAGCGTAACCGTCTGTCAAGTTATATGACAGACGATACGATACGCTCAGTTATTAAAGCGCTATTATTTGATAAGCTTATCTCATCTGCGCCATACGCCAGTGGTGTTCGATATGGTCATTAATCACTGTTTGAATAAAATAATAGCTATGATCATGACCGGCCTGATAGCGTAATGTTAATGGCTGCTTGGCCTTTTCACACGCTGCTTGCAGCTTAGGCGTTTGCAGCTGACCTTCTGCCAAAAAATTATCAGCCGCGCCTTGGTCGACCAAAATACTGGCGTACTGCTGGCCGACTTCTACAATCATCTGTGAGGCGTCAGCTTGCGCCCATAGCGCCTTATCATCGCCGAAGTACTCTGTATAAGCGGCCTGCCCCCATGCCGACTCACTGGCGGCACAAACAGGTGCTAAGGCGGAGACACTGACAAACTTACTTGGGAACTTAAAGCCCAATAGTAACGCTCCATGACCGCCCATCGAGTGGCCTGTGATGCCGATACTATCAATCGGAAACTCTGAGCGTAGTAAATCGTATAATTCATCAACGATATAGCTTTGCATATTAAAGTGTTCTACCCAGGGTGCTTGCGTGGCATCGACATAGTAGCTTGCGCCCTGCCCGACAAAATAACGCTCATCGTTTGCGACATCGTGCGCGTCATGACTTCTAGGAGAAGTATCAGGCGCAATAAATATCATGCCAAGCTCGCTACATTTTTGTTGAAAATGCGCTTTATGGGTGACGTTATCAGCATTACAGGTCAAACCCGAGAGATATAAAACAGCCGGACAACGGCGCCCAGCCAGCGCTTCATCTGGCAGATAAATACTAAAGGTCATCGGCGTTTTGGTCGCGGTGGACTCATGACAATAATAATGCTGCTCGCCATCGAAGCAGCGATTGACGCTGATTTGCTCAATCTTTGAGTTGGTAGACAAACTGTGTTTATAAGAATTATTCATAAGTGACATCCTTTTTATCCAAGATGAAATAAGCGCTAAGTGACAACTGCCCATCCTTACTATTAGCAAGCAAACTGTTAACGACAAGTAATTAAGTAAAGTCAGTTAAAGACAGTCACTCACTCAAGTAGCATTTTAAAAATTCAAAAAGCGCGCCTTAGTAGCGACATAAATCTCATTTATCAGCAGGCCTTAGTCACTTTCAGGCAGATTAACGATTGCGTTTGCCGTATCAGGAGCTTGAGTAACCTTAACAGAATTCGGCTGATTAGTCATATTGGCGAGCGCTGGACGGGTTTTAGTAAACAACACTTGCTCAAATGCTGGCAGCGCGGTTTCCATTAAGCTACCAATGACCATCTGCGGCTCTGATGGCTCAAAACCCATATAAAGCTCACGTTCTTGCACGCGGTAGGCGGCGTCTTTAAACGCATCAGAAAAACTGGTGTTTTCGCGCAAACTCTCCGCAAAGAAAGCCTGTCCAAAGTAAGTCATCTCAGCACTATTGGTGCAGCCAAATGACATTTTATCAGCGGCGGAGGCGGTAATAATTACCGTTGTTGGTGATGCCAATTCATCGATAAATGAGCCTGAATAGCACGCCGACACCACAATCACTCGCCAGCGGATACCGGACGCATCTAACGCTTCACGCAGCCACGTGGCATCCAAATTATCCATCGCTAATGGTGGATTTGCCAGTTGAATAATATTCTCATCACCATGTGACGATAGGGTAAGAAATAATACATCTTCATCAGCATTCATCTGCTGACCGATGGTTTTTAACCCGCGCAAAATGCTGGTCTTTGTCGCAATTGGCTCATCTAGCCACGTGTAATTATTATTAATCAATGCCAGCGAATGGCCACTGGTACCAAAGCGCACGTCAAACAATTCACGCACTTTATTAATCTCAGAACGAAAGACGTTTTGGTCTGAGAATCCTGCCACGCCCATAAAATACCAGTCACTTTTACCCGGTATACTCGGGTCGATACGATCCAAAGCTTTCTGCAATAATCGCGGCTGCTCGTATAAAGCCGCTTCTTCTAGTACCGGCTCAACAGGAATTTGCTTAAATATCGGCTGGTCGGCGACGTTACGCTGCCAAATGGTCAATAATGCCACTGCCCCTACTAAGACGATGATTCTCTCCCACCAAGAAATGCGCAGGCGACGGAAAAATATCCATAATAAAGCGAGTGTCTGCCATAAAAACAGCACTAAAAATAAAATAGGTAAAAAAGAATAACTCCAACTTGGCAACCACCCATAGCTGCCAAAAAACTGTACCAGGCTTTGCAGTAACGCTGATAGCGTATCAGCAACCAGCCATAAAATGACAGGCACAAAAACCAGCGCTTGGTTACCAGCGCGGCGAGCTAAAATAATACCGCCGAGCAAAATAATCATCGGCCAAATTAAATAGCTGACCAATCCTTGCTCATTAAAGACGCTACCATTTGCGGCGGCTAACCACGAGAATAGGACATTACTACCCAGTGCCAATATGGCGAATACCGCAAACTGGATAAAGGTGGGTTTTACCCAAGAGAACGCCCGCGTCGACCCGACCAGCATCCACAAGGTGGCAATAATATTGGCCGCGAAATTGAGCGAGAAGCGCTGAAGCGATACGGTTTTTAATGACGCAAGTGACAAAGACTTAGACCTCTAGCCAGTCGAGAGAAATAACGCCAATTTATTATTATTTGACGATAAAATAGGATTGAAAAGCGAGAAATCTAACTTAATATTTTAGCTCGCTAATCTATCGCGATTGTAACGGATTGTCGCTCAAGAGGATAAGGCTGATTTGTAAAAACTGCCGAAAAATTACTCTAAACGTTGATTGACAATCCATTAAAAAAGGAGGCCTTAAAATCAAGACCTCCTTTTATTAAGCAGCAATTATTATCGCATCAATAGCTCATTGACGCGTTTTAGATAAGCGGCTGGATCTTCTAGTTGACCGCCATCGGCAAGTAACGCTTGGTCAAAAATGACCTGCGCCAGCTTGTCAAAATTGTCGTCAGACTGCTCGCTACTCTCTAACTTTTTAATCAGTGGATGGTCAGGATTGACCTCAAGCGTTGGTTTGCTTTCTGGTACATCTTGACCCATTTGCTTCAGCATCTGAATCATTTGCGGTGACAGCTCACCTTCACCAATGACTAGACACGCTGGACTATCAACCAAACGCGTTGAGACTTTAACGTCTTTTGCGCGCGCGCCAAGTGCTGTTTTTAGCTTATCAACGACAGGCTTCATGGTCTCTTGCGCTTTTTCAGCTTCAGCTTTTTCGGCTTCGTCCTGCAAGTCGCCTAAATCAACCGCACCCTTAGCGATATTTTGCAGCGGCGTGCCATCAAATTGGGTCAAGAAGTTCATCGCCCATTCATCAACACGGCTGGTCATCAAGATAACTTCGATGCCTTTTTTCTTAAACAGCTCAAGTTGTGGACTATTCTTTGCCGCCGCCAAATTATCAGCCGTTAAATAATAGATGGCTTTTTGTCCGTCAATCATACGACCTTTATAGTCTTCAAAGCTGGTCTCAACCTTGTCGTTGGTGCTGGTGGCATAACGCAGCAATTTGGCAATACGCTCTTGATTGCCCATATCCTCGCCAAGGCCTTCTTTAATCACATCGCCAAATTCGCTATAGAATTGGGCAAATTTTTCTTGTTTATCGCTATCTTCGCTGTTAGCAAGGCTCGCTAGCAAGGTCAAAATACGGCGCGCGTTACCATCTCGGATAGATTTAACATCGCGCGATTCTTGCAGAATTTCACGGCTGACGTTAAGCGGCAGATCCGCTGAATCAATGACCCCTTTCACAAAACGCAAATACATCGGCAGCAATTGCTCAGCATCGTCCATAATAAAGACGCGCTTCACATAAAGCTTTAAGCCGTGCTGCTGCTCACGCGTGTATAAATCCATCGGCGCTTTTTTCGGAATATATAAAAGCTGGGTATACTGAACGCGACCTTCAACGCGGTTGTGTGTCCATGTTAGCGGCGCATCCATGTCATAAGTGATGTTTTTATAAAAATCGACATACTCATCATCTTCAACCTCAGATGCTGAGCGGGTCCAAAGCGCACTGGCTTTGTTAATGGTTTCCCACTCGTCGGTCAAGACCATCTGACCGCCTGCTGGCGCGTCACTGTCGTCGCCCTCTTCTTTCACATCTTCTTGCCAGACTTCTTTACGCATCTGAATCGGCAAGCTAATATGGTCTGAGTACTTATTGACCAAACGCTTGATTTTGCCGCGGTCTAGATAATTATCTTCGCCTTCGCTGTACTCTTCTTTTAGATGCAAAGTAATGCTGGTACCGCGCGTCTCTTTGGTAATTGGCTCAACGGTAAAGCTACCGGTGCCGTCTGAAACCCAGCGTACACCTTTATCGGCAGGCTCGCCCGCTTTTCGTGACTCAACGCTAATGGTATCAGCCACGATAAATCCAGAGTAAAAACCAACCCCAAATTGACCAATTAATTGTCCATCTTGCTTTTGCGATTCAGACAATTTGTCGAGGAAAGCCTTAGTACCAGATTTGGCAATCGTTCCTAAGTTTTCGATGGCGTCGGCTTCATTCATACCGATGCCGTTATCGATAAAGGTAATGGTTTTGGCATCTTCATCGACAGCGATACGAATCTTTAACTCGCCATCATCTTCATAAAGACTGTCGTCATTGGTCGCTTCAAAGCGCAATTTGTCGCAAGCGTCCGATGCGTTCGAAACCAATTCACGTACAAAAATATCGGCATTAGAATAAAGCGAATGCGTCACCAAATGCAGCAGCTGCGCCACTTCTGCTTCAAAACTGTGTTTTTTTAGTTCTGGGCTGTCTTTATTAATATTGATGTCATTAGCGTTTTTATTATCCGCTTGGGTCTGTTCACTCATAAAAACTCCTATTATTGATACCAAAAATGCTGTTACCAGCACGCATAAATCACAAATTTTCAAATACTAGCAGTTTAGCCAATTTGATTACCCAATCTAATTACTAAATTTGATTAGCAAGAAGGCGCTGTAAATACTGCTAGGCTGCCTAATCAGATAGGGGCACGGGTAAAAATTTCAAGATCAAATAGGCTAAACTAAGCTAAAAAAATAATTAAGCATAAAAAAAACCGCCCCAGTTTCCTAAGGCGGTGTTTTTAGATAAATATAGAGCAGCTAAATTCTATCGTTTTTATTTTCTACAGAGATTATAAACAGCTAGGTAAATGACGAGCAGGATCATTCTCACGTGCTGCCATAGCGTCTTCAACGCTCATGCCAAGGGCTTTGGCAACGCCTACGCCATAAGCAGGGTCGCACCAGTTACAGTTGCGAATATGACGATATTTAATAAAATCAAGCGCATCACCCATCGCGCGGGCGGTATTATCAAACAACACTTGCTTTTGCTCCTCATTCATCAGGTTAAACAGTGCGCGCGGCTGGCTAAAATAATCACTATCGTCTTCACGGAAATCGTAATGCGCTGCGTAGCCATCAATCTTTAAAGCTGGCTCAGCGTACTGCGGCTGATCTTGCCACTGCTCAAAGCTGTTTGGCGTATAGTGTGGACGGCCACCGTAGTTATCATCGACACGCATTTGACCGTCGCGCTGATTACTGGTGACAGGACAACGAGGTTTATTGACTGGGATCTGCTTGTGGTTGACACCAACGCGATAACGCTGAGCATCGGCGTAGCTAAAGAGACGCGCTTGTAGCATACGGTCTGGTGAGGCACTAATGCCAGTCACAAGATTGTTCGGCGCAAAAGCCGCCTGCTCGACGTCTAAGAAATAATTGTCTGAGTTTTTATTAAGCTCAATCTCGCCAACCTCAATCAGCGGATAATCCCCTTTTGGCCATACCTTGGTTAAGTCAAACGGATGGTAAGGTACTGTATCGGCATCGGTTTCTGGCATGATTTGCACGTACATTTTCCACTTCGGAAAATCGCCATTGTCGATGGCATTGAGCAAATCTTCTTGATGGCTTTCACGATTCGAGGCGATGATTTCAGCGGCTTCGGCATCGGTTAAGTTTTTGATACCTTGCTGAGTACGGAAATGAAATTTGACCCAAAAACGCTCATTGTCGCTATTGATAAAGCTATACGTATGCGAGCCAAAGCCGTGCATATGTCTATAAGACGCTGGGATACCGCGATCGCTCATGGTAATGGTGACTTGGTGCAAAGATTCGGGCAATAACGTCCAAAAGTCCCAGTTATTGGTCGCCGAACGCATATTGGTACGTGGGTCACGCTTGACCGCTTTGTTTAAATCTGGAAATTTGCGCGGGTCACGAACGAAAAATACCGGTGTATTATTACCGACCAAATCCCAAATGCCTTGCTCGGTATAGAATTTTAGGGCAAAACCGCGAATATCACGCTCAGCATCAGCGGCACCGCGCTCACCTGCGACTGTACTAAAACGCGCAAACATCTCCGTTTGCTTACCCACTTCGCTAAAAATATCAGCACGCGTATATTGAGTAATGTCATTGGTGACGGTAAAAGTACCGAACGCGCCCGAACCTTTGGCGTGCATACGGCGCTCTGGAATAACCTCTCGGTTTAAATCAGCGAGCTTTTCGTTAAGCCATAAATCCTCTGCGAGTAGAGGACCGCGTTTACCGGCGGTTTTGCTATTTTCATTATCAACCACTGGCGCGCCATTACTCATGGTCAACGGCGTCATATCGTAAGGGCATTTTTTATCGTTCATATCGTTCATGGCCATATTCCTTTAGTTATCGTTGTTGCAAGGATAAAGTGAAAGGTAACCTTCACTATCAAAACCCATCATAGCAGTTTTGAATCACCTTGCCTCGTTGTGGTATTCCATTACAACCGATTTTCGATTATTTGTATAATAAATTAATCACATACTTTTGATTTATTTTATATAACTATTAACCATTTTCTTATCAACTAAATGCTAACTTAGGACGATAATTTGCTGAAGCAATCCTGTTCAGTTTACTTTTGTGACTATCCAATACATAAAGCTATCGCGCTTTAACGCGGCATAGGGCGAATGGTCAAGATTTGCTCACTGCGACCAAACGGCCCGTGCACATCATGCAGCACAGCGCTGGTCAGCCCAATACCGTCATCGCCGTATTGTTGCACCGCTTCGATGCCAAGCCAGCGCCCTTTTGGCGCGCGATGCATATGGATTTGCAAATCCGTATTGGGGAACATCCATTGCAATTCTGATAAGCCGAGCCCCAAGCGTGGCACGACGCCATTGGCGGTATCGACCATCCCCATTAGATGTACCAAATCGTCAGTCGTTTCGCCTTCTACCATCTCGACATCATTGGTAATCCATACCATACCACGTCCAGCACGGCGGTCGGGCTCAGCAACCAAGCGAACGCTTTCGATAAAACCACCCGGCCAGCCTTTCATACCATCCCAAACAGGCAAATCCTCAGGCTGATGCAGCGCTTTTTGGTCTTCAAGTCCGGCAATCTCGCTGGTATCTTGGGTCAGCAGTCGCCAAGCGCGCGCGATAATGGCATCACGGCCACGACTGCTCATGACCGCCTCGATTAGCTCAATCGTTCTGCCCGGACGAATACAACGCGTGGTAACGGTAAACTCATCAAGCGGTATCAAGCCTAAAATATCCAGGCTGATACGAGCAATACGCATATTTGCTTGCGGCGTATAGCTTTCAAGCTCGGCGGTCAGCAGTCCAGTCGCTGGTGCCATATGCTGCTCGTGTTCATTCCAAGCGCCTTGTGCATGTTTGGTTGGCTGATAATGGGCAACGCTAACCCCACCTTCTAGCTGTTCGCGTTTGATAAACTGATAATAAGCTGGCATGAACATCCTTAATCTAATCTTCTTTATTATTGCTTTATTCTCGACCACTTTAATAGGTTGGTCTTTCATAATAACGGTTATATTTAATTTACCTTTAGCATTTACTTGGTAAGCTGTTGTTTTCTCATCATGAGCATGGTGCGACTTTTGGCCATTATAAATAGAAAAAACGCCATGACAGCGATAAGCGCGCCATATAAGACACTATACTCTTTCATAAATTGCGCAGTGTTCAGCACTAGCATGACAATCAGCACAACGATGGTAAACAGATTAATTTTTAACTGCTTATTAATCTCAGCAAGCGTCGCTTCTGCTAACACAAAGCCTTTTTTCTGCTTATTCATGCTATTTACCTACTTGCGTGACCGGAATCCGCAGTGCTTTTGGCAAGCTAAAGGTCACGTTTTCTTCGATACCTGACAGCTCACTTGGTAAATCTCCGCCCCAATCTTGCAATTGTTGTAGCACTTCTTGGATTAATATCTCAGGTGCAGACGCGCCAGCAGTAACGCCAACACTTTGAATGCCATCAAACCAGCTTCTATCCATCTCAGTAGCGTTATCAATCAGATAGGCACGGCAATCCATACGCTCAGCCAACTCACGCAAGCGATTAGAGTTTGACGAGTTTGGCGAACCAACCACCAACACCACTTCACAGCGACCGGCTAAATCTTTGACCGCGTCTTGGCGGTTTTGGGTGGCATAGCAAATATCGTCTTTGCGCGGGCCTTGAATACTGGGGAATTTTTCACGCAGCGCATCAATGACGCGCGCGGTATCGTCCATCGAAAGAGTCGTTTGGGTTACAAAAGCCAAATGCTCAGCGTTTTGCACATTTAAAGCCTCAACATCGCTTTCATTTTCGACCAAATGAATTTGCCCGCCGTGGCGACGATTGAAACGCCCCATAGTGCCTTCAACTTCAGGATGACCTGCATGACCAATTAATACCGCATCCATACCGTCTTGGGCAAATCGAGCCACTTCGATATGCACCTTAGTGACCAGCGGACAAGTGGCGTCGAATACGGTCAAATCACGGCGCTCTGCTTCATCTTCGACCGCCTTTGAGACACCATGCGCCGAGAAAATCACGATTGAACCATCCGGCACTTCGTGCAGCTCTTCGACAAAAACCGCGCCGCGATTGGCCAAATCTGAGACCACAAATTTGTTATGCACGACTTCATGACGCACATAAATGGGTGGCTCAAAACGTGTCAATGCTTCGTTCACTATCGCAATCGCGCGATCCACACCAGCACAAAATCCACGTGGATTGGCAAGATAAATTTGCATAAAAGGGCCTATCATTAGATAATTTATGGTTACAGCTCAACGTCAAACTGCTTAACCTCAAAACTTGGGATAACATCCATGCTCTACTTTAGCATAATTTGCTTTTATTGCCTTTGAAAATAACCCTGTTTCAAATGAACTGATCATTAACGTTCATTGATACAGCGCCTTTTAATGCAAAAACAGACAATAATTAAGATTGAGTGCTAAAAAGCTTGCGCGAATTAAATAAAAGCGCGCTAAGCAGTTTATAATGACGTATCACTGAGAAATCAATACAACTTTATAGCGCCATACTTGATGGCGTTTTTTGTTTTTACCAGCTCAACACTTTACTAAAACGATTTCTGCTTTTTTGCAACACATATTTCTCTAGCTCATATTTTGTTAATACATCCTTCATTAGAATGCACTCCATTAGGAAAAACCGTATGACAGGTTCATTATTTATTATTACCGCCGCCTCAGGCACGGGCAAAACCTCACTGGTCAAACAGCTACTGGCCACCACCAACGACTTGACCGTTAGCGTGTCGCACACCACGCGCGCGCCGCGTCCCGGTGAGATTGATGGTCAGCATTACCATTTTACCGACGTTGATAAATTTGTCACGGCTATCGGCGAAGGCAAGTTTTTAGAGCATGCCGAAGTGTTTGGCAATTATTATGGCACCTCAGAGCAAAGCGTACGCGCGCAGCTAGAGGCAGGTGTTGACGTGATCCTTGAGATTGATTGGCAAGGGGCGCTACAAGTCAAAAAAATATTTACCGATGCGACGATGATTTTTATCTTGCCGCCAAGTTTAGCGACCTTACGTCAGCGCTTATCGACGCGTGCGCAGGACAGCATGGAAGTCATCGAGCAGCGCTTGGCGGGCGCGGTCACGGAGATGGCGCAATATGTACATTTTGATTTTGTGGTGATTAATGACAATTTTGAAGTGGCGTTAACCGAGCTAAAAGCCATTATCGTCGCCGATAGACAAACCCTTAAACGCCAGCAGCAGCGCTATCATCGCACTATTGCCAATTTGCTAAATAGCCAAGTCGACGAATAAGCAAAGAAAACCTAGGAGAAAGAAGGTTTAAAAGTGAAAAATCTCGATTTTCGTATAACTAACAGTAGATATAAAAAGCAACTACGCGCCTAAGCAAAAAATGCTATAATGTCCAGCTATCCCCCTTTTATATTTTTGATATTATTTTTATTGAGTAACGGACAAGCGCCGTGACTGATAAAAACAACCGAGGTAGCTATTTATGGCACGAGTGACGATTGAAGATTGTTTGGATAATGTTGATAATCGCTTTGAGCTGATTTTGGTCGCTAGTAAGCGCGCCCGTCAATTGGCCAAGGGTATCGCTGAGCCGATGGTTGACGTCGATAATGACAAGCCTACGGTATTGGCATTACGTGAAATTGCTGCCGGCAAAATCACCCGTGATATTTTAAATCAGCCAGAGCATAACTTTGCGACAAGCTCATTAGATTTGGCTTTGTCGGGCGATCATAGCTTTTAATACAGAGCTGTTTTTAGTAAAGCCTAACTTTTAGCAATAAGCACAACCACTTTATTCCGTGCTGACATTACTAAAAGATAAGAACCACAGCATCGGCTGTGGTTTTTTGGTTATGAAACGACTGATAACACCAAACGCTTGCCAATTTTTGCGACCATTTATAGCGAAAATCATACCACTCAGGTAGAATTTTTTATTTTCTGCCTGACTTACGCGCATAAGAGTTGACATTGAGAACGATTTACGATTAATTAGAGGGTGGTCTGCCCTCTTTTCGCTTTGTGCGTTTTAAGTTAGTATGCTTTGACCTAATAGCTTACTCTTTTGCATAACCGCCGCTTATTCATCCAGCTATCATTTACCCAACAGTCCTGAACCCATTAAAAGTCCGTAGCCGACGAACCGTCCTGAACTGATAAATAGGTATTGGAAAATAGGATTACCACCTTATGACTCAAACCTTGCCCAAACTCAGTCATCCTTTAGTTGATGATGCTCAATACAACCTGCTGCGCTCAGTAGGTTATCTCACTGCGGCTGAACGTAGTGATATTATTGATGCCTGTGAGTTCGGTGATATAGCGCATATCAAAGATAAGCGTAAATCAGGGGAGCCTTATATCACGCATCCGATTGCCGTCGCCGAAATATTGGCAGGCTTTAGCTTGGATCGCGATACCATTATTGCGGCCATCCTTCATGATACGGTAGAAGATACCGAGGTTACCG
The DNA here is from genome assembly GCF_007280595.1 of Psychrobacter sp. YGAH215. Classification (NCBI taxonomy): domain Bacteria; kingdom Pseudomonadati; phylum Pseudomonadota; class Gammaproteobacteria; order Moraxellales; family Moraxellaceae; genus Psychrobacter; species Psychrobacter sp. YGAH215. The sequence continues at coordinate 72,763 of NZ_VKLR01000006.1, forward strand.
CTGAGGATATTGAGCAGCGTTACGGTAAAATAGTATCCAGACTGGTCGATGGCGTGACCAAATTAAAATCATCAACCCATAACAAGCAAGAAAACAAAGCCGCCACCTTTCATAAAATCTTGACCGCCACCCTTGCCGATCCGCGCGTCTTGATTATTAAACTGGCCGACCGCTTGCACAATATGTCGACGCTCGATGCGGTACGTCCCGAAAAACAGCGCACCACAGCGCAAGAAACCTTGGATTTTTATGTACCCTTTGCGCGCTTGATGGGGCTCAATGACATTGCCGATTATATCGAAGTGCTTTGTTATCGTAATCTTGATTCTGATATGTATAACAAGCTGTCTGATAAGCTGCTGCAACATGGACTTGGGCGTAATTTTCAAAGAGAAGCCATTCATCGCTACTTGAGCATTGTGCTAAATAACCTTAATCTTAATGGCATGGTCAAAGTTTTAGACAATCGCGTGGTTATCTTCCGCCAATTTTTCCGTAATCGCGGTGAAATTAATGCGCTATTACGCCATTATGCGTTTGAGATAGTGCTTGATAACATCGAAGCTTGTGACAAGCTTGCTTATTATCTCATTAAAAAATACCAGATTGATGACAGTCATATCGCTGATAATATTCGTCGTCCGCTGCCCGGTGGCAATCAGTCGCTCACCCTGATTTATGAACGCGACAATGACTTTGTTAAAGTCACCATCTTAACCAAGCAAATGCAAAACGCGGCAAGGCTTGGTGTTATTGGTGCTGAACACGCCTCTGATGTCAGCCAGTCAGTTATTCAAGCATCACTACGTAATATGAAAGACTTGGTTGACGAAGACACGTTAGATGCCGACAGTCCTGATTTTTCCGCAGCCGTTTCTACTATTAATGAGCTGATGGATTATCTACACTCGAGTAAAATCATCTGCTACAGTCCGCAAGGCCGCGCTTATGAGCTGCCCCAAGGCGCCACAGCGCTAGACTTTGCTTACGCCGTCGGTCCTATGGTTGGCAATGTCGCGGTCGGTGCCAATGTCGATAACAAACATGCAAAACTCGGGACGGTGCTGAAAAACGGGCAGTTGGTCGAGATTGAAGTCAGCAGTCATTCTGAGCCAAAAGCGGAATGGCTCGGCTTTGTGGTGACCAATAAAGCCCGCGTGGAGATTTTACGTTGGTTTAAAGACTTATCGCCCGCCGATAAACAACATCATGGCAGACAAGCTTTAGACCGTGCCCTAAAAACCTATCAGAAAAGCCTCGATGATTTAACCGAAAGTGATTGGAAAAACTTAACTGAATGGCGCGGTCTGACAGAAAAAAATGCGCTGTTTGAGCAAATTAGCTCGGGTACGTTGCTGCCGCAACTGGTGGTGACCCGTTTGTTTAGCGATGAAGTCAGTGATATGCAGTCGCAAGAAAGCGTTGATGATATGACCCAACCGCAACAATTGATTGTCAACGCGTCAGGTGTTGAGCTTGATTTTGCCAATTGTTGTCATCCGATTTATGGTGACCCTATCGTTGGCCATTTATCACGTCATGGTCTGGTTGTACATCGCCATAAGTGCTTTTCGTTAGACGATATCCGTAAAGACAACCCTTATCAAGTTATCCAACTGCGCTGGCGTAATGATAAAGCCATTAAACAAGGCGACTCATCCGGGGAACATAACAGCAAAATTCGCTTCCCTGCTTATCTCAAACTCTCAATCGCCCTAAGCGACGAGCAAATCAGTGAAGTGATTTATCATCTGCGCCAGTTAAATATCGGGGTCGAAAAGGTCGACGTGCGTAGCAGCGACACTATTATTCATATCGTCGTGCGTAGCCGTAACCATTTGGCACAAGGCATTCGCGAGTTGCGGTCGCTACTTGGCTTCCCCAATATTATTAGGCTTTATCAATTATAAAAGCCGTTAAAATACATGTTAAAATCTATCCCTTTTAAAACCATTCAATGTTGAACATTTATTATCGCCTGAAATTTTTGGCCAACTTTTTAACCAAAAAAACATCATAAGGAAATCATATGACCCGTCAAACCATTCAAACCGATAAAGCCCCAGCCGCCGTTGGTACCTATTCACAAGCGGTAAAAGTAGGCAATACTGTTTATATCTCCGGTCAACTGGGCTTTGATCCTGATACCATGGAGCTAAAAGAAGGCTTTGAAGCGCAAGCCAAGCAAGTATTTGCAAACATCAAAGCTATTTGTGAAGCAGCCGGTGGCAGCTTAAATGATGTGGTCAAATTCAATGTTTCTTTGACCGATTTAAATGACTTTGCCGCGCTAAACGAAGTATTTGTCGCTAACTTAAGCGAGCCATATCCTGCCCGCGCTGCCGTACAAGTGGCGGCGCTACCTAAAGGCGGCGTGGTTGAAATCGAATCTATCATGTATATTGAATAAGACGATTATTGAGCGTTACTGGTTTATAGTAAATAATAATAAGCTTAGCTTCATGCTAAGCTTATTTGTCTGTGCCTTTTTATATTGCTGTTGATATTTTTACTCTCTATTCATTCGATAAAAGACTGCGAAGCCCAGCTATGTTGCTACAAGTTGCCCTACCCGTGCCCCTTTATCGGGTATTTGACTATCGCTTGCCGGCAAACACGCCGACATTAGCAAATGGCGCTGCCATGGCCCCCATGGCGCTACCACCGATTGGTAGCCGTGTTGAGGTGCCTTTTGGTCGTCAAACCTTAATCGGTATTGTCATTGCTCATATTGAGGAAGCGGCTAGCGACGTTCCCATCAACAAGCTCAAACCTATTAATAAATGCTTAGATGCTGAGCCCATTTTAGACAACAATATGCTAAAGCTGGCCCATTGGTTGGCGCGTTATTACCACTATCCGCTTGGTGACGTGTTAGCGGTGATGTTGCCAACTCTCGTACGCCAAGGTAAGCCGTTAGATTTATTGACTACCCATTGGCGGATTTTACCGCACGTCACTGATACTGACTTTCATAGCAATGCCAAAAAACAAAAGCAGCAGTTTGAGATGCTTAAGTTACACGGCGAGCACGGCGCTAGTGAAGACGTATTATTATTAGAAGGTATGCAGCGACCTTTCTTAAAAGCGCTAGAAGAAAAAGGGCTTATCGAGCGCTATATCGAAGCGAAATCTGCGCCTGCGCCCGTTACTTTAGCAAAAATGCCGCTTGATCTAAATGAAGAGCAACAGCTTGCAGTCGATGGCATTATTGCTGCGCATGAAAATAAGCAATATACGGGGTTTTTATTAAATGGCATTACCGGTAGTGGTAAGACTGAAGTCTACTTGCAGGCGATGCAAGCGGTATTAGAAGCTGGCAAGCAAGTATTGATACTGGTACCAGAAATTGGACTGACGCCGCAGACGCGCGCGCGCTTTGCCAGTCGCTTTGCCGCTCATATAGTCTTATTACATTCGGGTATGAACAATACCCACCGCTTGCAAGGTTGGCAAGACTGCCGCACTGGTCATGCGCAAATCATTATTGGCACGCGCTCAGCGGTGCTGTATCCGTTTGCGAATTTGGGCTTAATTGTCGTCGATGAAGCGCATGATGGTTCTTATAAACAGCAAGATACGTTGCGCTATCATGCTGCTGACGTCGCGCTGTATCGCGGCCTGCAAGCCAATATTCCCGTCGTACTTGGTACTGCGACTCCTTCGCTTGAGCATCTAAAACTGGTCGATGATGGCAAGCTTATCGAATACCAACTGCAAACTCGCCCTGGTAACGCCAAACCTGCAACCATGCAGCTGATTGATGCACGTCAGCAAAGCACCCATCAACAGACGACAGACGAAGGCGCACGTTATGATACCGGACTAACCGATGCGCTTATCGGCGCGATACGGCAAACGCTAGAAGCGGGCGACCAAGTATTGATATTTTTAAATCGCCGCGGCTATGCGCCCGTTTTGCTATGCGAAGCGTGCGGTTGGCAAGCCGATTGCCCGCGCTGTGATGCGCATTTGACCGTGCATTATAATAGCCAATCGCAATCCAATTCCTATTCAAACAGCCCTTATTTAAAATGCCATCACTGTGATTGGCAAGCCTATATCCCAACGGTTTGCCCTGATTGTGGCAGTCAAAATTTGGACGCCAAAGGTATCGGAACGACGAGGCTAAGCGAAAATTTGCATGCAATTTTTGCCAATCCACAAACCAGCAAAGAGTTGTACCCCATTATCCAAATCGATCGCGATACTACTAGAGGTAAAGATAGCTGGGAGAATATTTATCAGCGTATCAATGAAGGCAAACCTGCCATCTTAGTCGGCACGCAAATGGTCGCCAAAGGTCATCATTTTCCCAACGTCACGCTTGTCTGCTTGCCTAATGCCGATCGCGGTTTTTTGTCCGCCGATTTTCGCTCGCCGGAGCATACCGCCCAGCTCATGATTCAAGTGGCAGGCCGTGCTGGTCGCGGGGACAAATCGGGGCGCGTGCTTATTCAAACGCTGCAACCCGATAATGCGCTGTTATTAAAATTGGTAAAAGACGGTTACTTATCATTCGCACGTGAGCTATTGCAAGAGCGTAAAATGATGGGCTTGCCGCCGCATAGTTATGCTGCCCTAATACGCTGTGAGGGCAAAACCCTTGCCGCCACGACGCAAGCGCTTAAAGATGCGATTGCTATTTTGCCAAATGGGCATAATCTTGCCGTCCTCGGTCCTATCGATGCGCCGATGAGTAAAAAAAACAGTCGCTACCACGTGCAGTTACTGCTATTAGGCAAAGACCGACAGCAATTACATAGGGTACTCAATCACTGGTGGCAACCTGTACTTGCTTTGCCAAGCGCCAAATATCTAAAACTGACCTTAGATATCGACCCTGTCGGCTGGTAAACGTTCAATCTTAAAACACACCTCGCCAGTTTTAATTATCTCTCTATATATTGCTGTCAATAAAGAACGCTAGCCAAAATTCGCCTTATATCGTTTACTGCCTAGATACAGCAAGCCTTTAGTAAATGTGCTAAATTCTCTATAACTGTCTGGTTATGAACAGCAAGTCCAACTTTATAAGCAATCAAAGCTTTATAAACCCTCTATTTCACCTTTTATTATCCCGAGTATTGTTATGAATCAAGAGCGCCCGAAATCTAAACAACATGACCATTTTTATCAGAATGCGGCGATTGATACCCATAAACATGCTCAAAATCATGCAGATAATAGTAATATTCAAGACAGGTATACCAAGGATAATCAACACCATCATGACCACGATGAGCATCTAGAAGAGACGGTTGCACCGCGCGACACCAAGGGTTATCAGCGCACTTTGCTGTTTAGCTTTATCATCATTACAGGCTATATGTTTGTCGAAGCCATTGGCGGCTGGCTCACGGGTAGTTTAGCGCTGCTGTCTGATGCTGGTCATATGCTCAGTGACGCGGTAGCGCTTGGCGCGACGTTAATGGCCTTTAAAATTGGTGAAAAAGCCGCCACCCATCAAAAAACCTTTGGCTATAAACGCTTTGAGATTTTGGTGGCGACGGTCAATGGTGCAACGCTGGTTATTATTGCCATCATGATTTTTTATGAGGCGATTAAACGCTTTAACTCGCCGCCTGAAATTGCGACCCAAGGGATGCTTATCGTTGCGACCATTGGTATGCTGGTCAATATTGTGGTCGCTTGGCTGATGCATCGCGGCAGTCGCGGCACTGATACGCATGGGCATGCACATAGTCATAGCCATGGCGACAATCATGTACAGCAAGATGGACAAGCTGAAGCACCAGTTAATTTAAATATGCAAAGTGCTTATTTGCACGTATTAAGTGACTTAATGGGTTCGGTTGCCGCTATCGTTGCCGCGCTTTTGATGATGAGCTTTGGCTGGGTTTGGGCAGATGCGGCAGCGTCAGTCATTGTCGCCATATTGATTTTATTTAGTGGTTATCGCGTGGTACGTGATTCGGTACATATCTTGATGGAGGGCACGCCAGAAGGAATCTCACTGGTAGAGGTCGAAGATAAACTACTTACCCATCCACAAGTCCAAAAAGTCCATGACCTACATGTTTGGAGTATCACCAGCGGTCTCAACGCCCTATCGTGTCACGTGGTCGTCGATGGTGAAATGAGTATTTATGAATCGAGTATCTTGATTGCCAGTTTAGAGCAGAGCCTTCTTGAGCTTGATATTCACCATGCGACCATTCAGGTTGAAAGCTTAGCGCATCCGCAAACCAAAACCCATAGCGACGCCTTAGTCTGCGATATCTCCCAGCAGGCGACTGATAGCAATAGTCATATTGGTCACAACCATTAGGCATGATTTTAGGTAAGATTTCTAAGACACTAAACTTTAAACATTAGCTATTAATAAGCCAGATACGACATATCAAAAACAATGCCCTTCTTATAACAATCAATTAAAACTAACCATCCATTAAAACCAACTATCCATTAAAACGTCGTCTATTTATGTTTCATTTATAAGCGACGTTTTGTCAAATAGTACTTTATTAAGTAATGGCAATAACGCAGCACAAAACAAACGAACCAAACTGCTGTTATGAGCCAAATACTCAGCCCCAGTCCCAACAGCGTCATGCGAATCCAAAAATCTAGCGCGCCGTCCATAAACTGTGGCAGATAAACCGGTCCCATATTTGACGCCAGTAGCAACCAAAATCCAAATACTAGCGCCAATCCTGCACCGGTAATTTTTAAAATCACCCTACTAAAACTTCTTAAGAAGCTCCGCCGATTATGATGATTTAGGAAATATTTAGAGCCATTATCCATAAAAACAGCGCCTAAGAAAAAGGTTTAATTTTAAACAAGCTTATATCAGGCGACTTTTTTCATTGTAATAGGATGTTAAAAATCATGGGAAATTTGGCCGCGTCGCCATATTTTTTATCTAAATTCTGTATACTTAAAGCTGAAACGCCTAATTTGCCACTACTGGATTATTTTCTGCCATGTCGAGACGCTCAGCTCCTTTCGTCGCTCCAAGCTACATTGATGACCCTATCTCAAGCGAGGGTAAAAAGCATGCCAAAGCATTTCTATCGACGCTGCAAGAAGATATTGCCAGCTTTCGAGATGAGCAGTTTCCACCTGATATTTTGCGGCAAATTCGTGATATGCCGATTTATGAAGGCAATTTAGCCGAAGTCCAAGCTTATCAGCAGCGTTGGCACAGTCTGCTTGAGCGTGCGATGGCTTTTTATCCGGCGGCCAATCTACCGCCCGATTACCTGCCGTTACCTGCCAGCCTTGAGATACCGCAATTTATCTACCATGTACAAAGGTTACATCTGACCAAGACCCGCGCCAAAGAATCCAAAAGTTTTGGCTCGGTCGGTGCGCTGACCGATAAATGTGGCGATTATAGTGCCGATGAAATCGCCCGTATGAGTGCCGTATTTGACAATGATGATGAGGCACGTTTGGTGGCGCATCGTGAATTTATTGATTTGCGCGCATATGTATTTTGCCGTGATGCCAAGGGCGAGATGCTAGAGCCTGAGCGCGTACGCTTTTATCGCACGGGGCTTATCGTTCATGCCCTGCCTGATTTTAAAATCGTCGACAGTCGTCAGACCCCGCGGAAACGCCGTAACGATGCTTATAGCAATCCGCTGGCAGACAATGGCGTATGGAAGATTTATCGTAAAAAATAAACGATGTTCAAAAATTTTGATTACTGATCTACACTGTTTTACTGCTTATTTTATCATTACCGCTAAGGATTCCAGATGCTCGCTGCCGCCGCCGGCTCACCAAACTTGATGTTACAAGCTACAATTTTCTTGGGGGCAGCGCTGCTGTTTGTACCACTTGGCAAGCGTTTCGGTATTGCGACTGTGTTAGGGTATTTGATTACTGGTCTGATATTGGGCCCCAGTGGTTTAGATGTTGCAGGCGACGCCGAGAGCTTATTGCACTTTTCCGAGTTCGGCGTGGTCATGCTGTTGTTTATCATTGGTCTTGAGTTGCAGCCTTCACGATTATGGGCGCTACGGCGTTCGATATTTGTCCTCGGGGGCTTACAAGTCGGTCTGACAGGCACGCTATTGATGTGGCTGTTACACCAGTTTTTTACCTTGCCGCTCGATACCGCTTTTATCGTCGGGTTTGGTCTGGCGCTGTCATCGACTGCTTTTGTGCTGCAAATATTAACAGAGAAACAGCAGCTTTCTAGTATCCATGGCCGTGAAGCCTTTACCATTTTATTATTCCAAGATATTGCCGTTATCCCTTTATTAGCCGTCATTCCGTTTTTATCAGGGGTGCGCGAGCAAAGCTACGATTTGATTTATTTTGGCAAGGTCTTTGCCGTTTTTGCCGGACTTATCTTTGCTAGCCGTTATATTATCCGCCCTTTCTTTAAATTTGTGGCATCTAGCGGCGCCTCAGAACTTTTAACCGCTGTCGCTTTATTTATCGTCATGGGCGTGTCTATTTTAATGGGGCAAATTGGCCTATCGATGGCATTGGGTGCGTTCTTGACTGGCGTATTGCTGGCGGATTCTGAATATCGTCACGAGCTAGAAGCCAGTATCGAGCCATTTAAAGGCTTGCTGTTAGGGCTGTTTTTTATGTCGGTCGGCATGCTCACCGATGTCAAACTCATCTTAGCAAAGCCTATCTTTATCATCGGCTGCGCTATGGCGTTGATGGTGATTAAATTTGCGGTGATTACCGCCATTGCAAAAGTATCGGGCAATCGCTGGCCGACCAGTATTCGTTTGGGAGTTACCCTCGCTCAAGGTGGTGAGTTTGCCTTTGTATTATTCAGTGTGGCAAGCGCGCAAAATGTCCTACGCCCCGAACTTGGCAACACCCTAAACCTTATCGTCACCATCTCCATGGCGCTCACGCCACTGGCATTTTTACTCTTAGAAAAAATCGGTGAACCGCTCTTTGCCAAAAGAAAACCCAGCCGCGAGTACGATACCATTCCCGACGATGAGCATCAGGTGATTATTGCTGGTTTTGGTCGTGTCGGTCAGATTATCGGTCGCGTGCTGCGCATGCACAACATCGAATTTACAGCGATTGAGCGCTCGGCAAATCGCGTTGATTTTGTGCGTAAATTTGGTAACCAGGTCTATTATGGCGATCCAAAAAATCCCGAGATACTTCGCGCCGCCGGTATCAAAAAAGCACGCGTCTTTATTCTCGCTATCGACGATGTTGAGCGCTCTATCACCACCGCTCAATATTTGCGTAAAAACTATCCTGATATGATCGTCTTAGCACGCGCCCGTGACCGCCAGCATTATTACCGTTTGCGTGAAGTCGGCGTCCGACATATTTGGCGTGAGACCTATTTATCGTCTTTAGATATGTCGCGTGAATCATTACAACTACTTGGTATCTCAGCAGAAAAAGCGCGCGAGACCGTCCAAACTTTCCGTGATTATGATGATGATTTGATCGAGCGCCAGCAAGCGATCTATGACGACGAAGCCAGTATGATTGAATCGGCACAATCAGCCATAGCGGAGCTTGAGAGCTTATTTGATGAAGATATCGATAAAGCCCGTAAAATGGATTTAACGGACTTTTATGACGCGCTAAAAAGCCAATCCATACCCGCTGATGAAAAAGACAATCTGACCGCTGACTATAAAAACTAACGGCTATTATATTTTTATCATTTATTAATCCTCGCTACAGCCTTTAGGCGCCTGCCTTTTATTTAGCGAGGTTGTACAGCGCCAATTATCGCTATCGCGCAGATGATAAAAAACCAGCGTCTGCTCATTTAAATAACGTAATGGAAATTTGACGTTTTGAATGGTAGCGATAACTGCACAATCGGTGTTTGTCACGCCAGCAGCTTTAGTATCAACTGCGATATTGACTTGCTTTGTGCCCATATCTAAAGGCAGCTTAAGCGGACACTGTCCTGTTTGCCGATAGCTAAGCGCCACACGATTTTGTGCTGTTTTAGCGGTATCATAGGTATCAAATAACACTTCATTTTCTTTAGGCTTAGCGACAATGGGTAAAAACTGTACCTTTATTACCATTAACGCAAAAGCAAAAAATCCAAAGCCTAAGCCCAAGCCAAATAGACTGACCCCGCCTTCCTTTTTTAAATGCGCTTTTTGCGCCGCTTCATCGCGCGGATAATCATTGATAGCATCCGCAATCTCGCGCCGTGCCATGCGGTAATAATAAGCATCCGTCCAACGTGCCACCATAAACGACCAAAACAGCCAAATCAGCGCCGCGATAGCGACCCGTATGCTCATCTGATACGCATCGGCAATAAAAGGCATCGCCACAAACTCAAACGCTACCAATATCAGCGCCACATTCAGTTGAATAAATGACCAACCTGCGACGCTATATACAATCGCATCCATATAGCGCTTGCGATACAGCAGCCAAGGAAAGGTGACAAAGAACGCCGCCCAGTGCCATTTAGGCGACAGGTAGCCTTGCTCATCAAACTCCTTAAAGCGTTTAAGATAATACGACTGGCTACGCTGACTGATAAACCATTTATCCAGTTGTTCGCGTTTAGCAGCGCTCAGCTGTTCTTGATAAAACGGTGGCGGCGAATCCGTCTCGATAAATAACATGGTGATAGGCCTTACTGATTATTAAGCATAAATGTTAACGCGCGGATTTATATATCGTTTTTTTATCTAACGTTTCTTATTAAGTGATTATTTTTAAACCCTTCTTTTTAAAACATGTTGGCTATATGATAACGCCAAAAGCCCTGCGTAGAAAACCTATATATATGAAACCTATATATACAAACAGCCTATGAAGTTATAAGCGTTATGGCGGGTGCGCTAAAACTGTATTGTGCGTTCACAGTGGTGACGATTTCACTTATAATGAGGCAACTTTATCTACTTAATTAAGCTTTGTTAATCCTATGAGTCAACATCCTAAGCACAATGACATCAATAGTAGTGGTAACGATACGACTGATGCGCAAAACCCTAATCCCGCTGATACCATGAACACCGAAATGCAAACCGCTTTTAATATTAATACTGATAGCGTTAATACTGATAACGTGGATGTGGATACTGATGCCAGCAGTCAGACTGAAGAGTCAACTGACAAGCACATTCGTATCGTTAATACCTTTATGAAGCGCCGTACGCACATGAATAAGAATGCCGAGCTGGCATTGACTGCGCCAGAGTTTGCGCATTACTTAGTCAATAACAGTTTCGGTGATGGCAATCTTGAGGGCATTAACGATTTACGCGCGTTATTTGCAGATAGCCCGAATGGCAGTGATGCGCCGCTGACTTTAGAGATTGGTTTTGGCCTAGGCAATTCGTTTATCGAGATGGCCGCCGCAGAGCCGACGCGCAATTTTGTTGGTGTTGAAGTCCATGAGCCAGGTATCGGTAAATGCGCCTATATGGCAGGGACGCAAGGGTTAACCAACGTTAAAATCATCAACGGTGATGCCATCCAATTGCTCAAGCAGCTACCAGAAAACCATATCGACCGCATTCAGCTTTACTTCCCTGATCCGTGGCAAAAAAAGCGCCACTACAAACGCCGCTTTGTCAGCCCTGAGCGTATGGCGATTGTTACGCGCAGCTTAAAACAAGGCGGCTGGTTCCATACGGCGACCGACTGGGAACATTATGCCTTTTGGATGGTTGAGGTTTTAGATGCTTTTGCTGGACTGACCAATCAAGCAGGCGCTGGTAATTTCACCGACCGTCCTGACTTTCGTCCAATGACTAAGTTTGAGCGCCGCGGTTTAGAGCGCGGACACGGCGTTTGGGATTTGATCTATATCAAGGATTAGGCCTGGTAGCGTAACCCTAGCATTCCTGCACGATAGCGGCTAAGATACTAATAACGTACTTAGCCGTTTTTTATGCCAATTCATTTTTCCGCTTTTAGCTGAATTTTGCTACTTTTAGCATAGCCCTTGACATATAAGGCTTTACATGTCGTTTTTAAGATGTTGAGCCATTCAAGGCTGTTATTGAACGCCCTGTAGGCGCAGGCATTATGTGAAACATAGGCGTAACAGAACAATTTTTTTATTAAATTTAAAGTTGCAAAAATAGAAATCATCAATATTTCGCCTGTTCCTCAGATTTTATGTCTGCGCAAACATCGGTAACACAAGGGTTTGCTGAGTTCTCCCCATAAGCTGTGGATAACCCTGTGTATAAGTCGCTACTTGACAAGCATTTCCTTAGATAGCTTAAAGGGTTAGGTAAAATCGTTCATTTTTTGTACAATTTTAAAATCCTTATAAATCAATTACTTAAGACCTATTTAAAAGATAAATAATATATTTTTAATTTTTTTCAAATTAATTTAAAGCCTATCAATGTTTCACAACCTACAAATAAAAATACTTTTTTTATTGTGGACAACTCATAAAACTATTGACAAATCATCCGTTTATCACGTCCAAAACTATATGCAAAGCATGACTATTTCATAATAAAAGCAGGACAATAATAGGCGACATTAACTGTCGTTTAGCCGCTTACTACGCTAAATATTGGGCTTGGTATTTGTTATAATAGTCTTATCTAAACAATAGCGATATAACACAGGATAGCGCGACCAGTATCGCAAAGATAAACCTACAGCCATCGTTATAGCAAATGAGCATTCGCATCTATGAACTTTTTTTTGCTTTTATCATGATTCGTTTTTACTGTATAGTAAGGTGATATAGCCGATATCACTGTCTTAAACCCACTATAACCCTCTACCTCAAACTTGCCAAATGTGTCGTTTACTGATGATGAAAGTCGTGAGTGATTTCACTAAGCAAGTCGTTATTTAACAAACGCTTTAAACCTATCGTTTTAAAAGCCACGTTTTACATAACTAAACCATTTTATATTTATTATTTTTCACAAGGAGTCCTACATGGACGAAAATAAAGCCAAAGCCCTCAAAGCGGCATTAGGTCAAATTGAAAAGCAATTTGGTAAAAACACTATTATGCATCTTGGTGACGAGTCAGCCACGCTTGACGCCGATGTGGTTTCTACCGGCTCATTGGGTTTAGATATCGCGCTTGGTATCGGTGGTTTGCCAAAAGGTCGTATCATTGAGATTTACGGTCCTGAAAGCTCTGGTAAAACTACCATGACCTTGCAAGCGATTGCCGAATGCCAAAAACAAGGCGGCGTTTGTGCCTTTATCGATGCTGAGCATGCCCTTGACCCAGTTTACGCCCGTAAACTTGGGGTAAATACGGACGATTTACTCGTGTCACAGCCAGACAATGGTGAGCAAGCACTTGAGATTACCGATATGTTGGTGCGCTCAGGGGCAGTTGATATGATTGTCATCGACTCAGTCGCGGCGCTGACCCCGCGAGCAGAAATCGAAGGAGAAATGGGCGACTCGCACATGGGCTTGCAGGCACGTTTGATGAGCCAAGCACTGCGTAAAATCACTGGTAATGCCAAACGCTCGAACTGTATGGTGGTCTTTATTAACCAAATCCGTATGAAAATCGGCGTTATGTTTGGTAGTCCTGAAACCACAACCGGTGGTAATGCACTAAAATTCTATGCGTCCGTACGTATGGATATCCGCCGTATCGGGGCGGTGAAAAATGGCGATGATATTATCGGTAACCAAACCCGTGTCAAAGTCATCAAAAACAAAATGGCGCCGCCATTCCGCCAAGCTGAATTTGAAATCACTTATGGTGAAGGTACCAACCATCTAGCAGAAGTGATTGATTTGGGCGTTGAGATTGGCGCAGTTGGCAAAGCAGGCTCTTGGTACAGCTATGGCGATGAAAAAATTGGCCAAGGTAAAGCCAATTCGGTACTGTTTTTAAAAGAAAACCCTGCAATTGCTGAAGAGATCGAAGCGAAAATTCGGGCTGAAAAACTCGGAGTAGTCGACCCTAATAAAGCTCCAGACGAGGAAGAGCCTGAACAAGACTTTGCTTCTGAGCCTGTGCAATAATAGATTTTTTGTAGAATATGATTGTCTATCATGATTGATTATGAAAATTAAAACCTTAGCTGAAATACTCGCTGAGTCGGAAGCCGATTCAGCGAGTGCTACTCCTGCCAAATCCAAAAAGTCTACCAACTCCTCTGAGTCTTTCAAACACACTCAGAGCTCCTATCCAGACAAGCCTAGAAAAACGGCTAAACGTACGACTTATACAAAAAAAGAAGCAACACCTTTACAGGACGATGCTATAACGGATATAGACTCGCTTGCCTCTTCTTCCTCTTATAATAAAAAATCTTATAAAAACAAAAAGCGCAAAAAAAACTTTCATCCAGCGGCAAATTTCATTCCTGAGCCTAATAACGTACCTTCCTATCAGCCACCAGAAGCGCAAAGCATTAAACAGCTACTTGCCGAGGTTAAGCATGATGTTCATGATAGCGAAGATAATGAGCATACAGATAGCAATATTGCTAACGGTCATAGTGAATTAAACCATCAAGCTAATAATCAAACAGACAACCTACCTGCAGCGCTTAAAGCCTATTTGCGTACGCCTGAGCAACGGCAAGCGGATATCGACGCCATTAAAGCCGAAAGCCGTTTGCGCTGGTTGGCATTCTATTATTTGTCACGCCGTGAATACGGCAAAGCCGAGCTGAAACAAAAGCTGCTAGACAAAGAGCAAGACCCCGATAAAATCGATGCTCTACTTGATGAGTTTGCAGAAAAAGGCTATCAAAGCGATTATCGTACCACGCTGATGCTGATACGAGAAAATATCCGTAAAGGACGCGGACGCGCTCGTATTAAGCAAGAGTTCTATCATAAAAAGATAGCCATGCCCGGCAATATTGATGAGCTGATCGACATGGCCAATGCCGAATCTGAAGAATTTAGTGAATTTATCGATGAGGATACCGATAACTTGGTCGAAGGCGTCGATTGGCTAAAACTTGCGGTCACCGCCCGTACCAAAAAATATGGCGATGACATCCCCACTGAGCAAAAAGACAAGGCTCGCCAGCTACGATTTTTGCAATATCGTGGCTTCAATACCGATATCTGCTTTGAGGCGTTAAATTATACGTTAGATACCTTAGATGAGCGCTTTTAACCAATTTGAGCAAACTCATCGATGACTCATAATATTGTCAGTCTATTTATCAATAATAACCAAGCAGTTTCCACCAAATCAAACCAGCGCCTATCCATACCACAAGATTGACCACACTCATGATGGCGCCGATAATCCACCACTCTCCTAGGGTCACATAGCCCGAGTTAAAAATAACCGGCGCCGTACCTGTTGCATAATGGGTCAACGTCATCATGATATTGCCTGCTGCTGCTAAAATAAGCGCATATAACATTGGCGGCGCGCCTAGGCTTAACCCTACGGCATAAAAAGCAGCAAACAAGGCGGTAATATGGGCGGTGGTACTGGCAAAAAAGTAATGAATATACAAATAAACCAATGTTAAAATCACCACAGCGCCGATCCAGCCGACGCCTATTACGCCAATCATTGATTCGATGTTGCTTGAGAACCAGCTAACCAAGCCTAATTTATTGAGGTAAGACGCCATCATAATCAGGGCCCCAAACCATACGATGGTATCCCATGCTGATTTTTCTTTAAGCACGTCATCCCAAGTTAATACGCCTGTCAGTATAAGCGCCGTCAAACCGATAAAAGCAGTGGTTGTCGCATCGACACTTAATTGTTCACCAAAGATTAGTGCTGGAATATTGGCCCACAATATCAGCATTAAAGCGAAGACACCCAACATGATTTTTTCCTGCGTGCTCACCTGCCCCATCTCGCTTAGATTGTCTTTAGCAAACTGTTTGGCATCGGGGGTGACTTTGACATCGGGCGGATAAATAAGATAAATAACCAACGGCATCAATAATAAACACAGCATCCCCGGTATAAACATGGCCACTGCCCACGTCGTCCATGACAGCTGAATCTCACTCCCTGTGGCTTTATTTACCAAATCTACTACCAATGGGTTTGGCGCGGTGGCGGTAATAAACATACCGGATGTAATCGGGTTGGCGTGATAATTCACCATCGCTAGATAACGGCCAATTTTATTTTGCGTGCCCTCTTCTGGCGTTGAATGAAAGCTTTGCGCAATTGACCGCATAATGGGGTGAATAATCCCGCCACCACGAGCGGTATTAGAAGGGGTAATCGGCGCTATCATCAGCTCCGCTGCGCTCAACGAGTAAGCAACGCCAATGGTCTTTTTTCCAAATATCGAGATGAAGTAATAAGCAATACGCCGCCCCAAACCCGTTTTTATAAGTCCTCGCGATATCATCACCGCAATACCGATGAGCCAAATCAGTGGACTTGAATAGCTCGATAAGGCATCAGCGATGGCGTCTTTTGGACTGTCATTAGTCACCCCAGTCAGCGCCACCAACATAACGGCGATAATGGCAATCGCCCCGATGGGCAAGACTTTACCGATAATGGCAACAATGGTGGCGATGAATAAGGCCAGCATATGCCACGCTTCTGGTGTTACTCCATTTGGTACAGGAATCACAAACCAGATAATCAAACCAACTAAGATGGCAATTGCTGCTTGGATAGGCTTAAATGGCATGAGTAATATCCTTGTAAAATACTTATACCTTTATATCGCATGACTTTATATAAAGCTTTTTAAAGAAACTGGGTAATAACATGCAAAGCTATGAAGTAGCCTTAAATAAATTATACCGTTATCATAAATTTTTTGAATCTTCTTAGCGACTTTAGTCACGGTTCTTAACATATCTATTTTTTTAGCACTCGACTCACATAGAAAACTCTGCGCCCTTATCGCGTTAGAATGTAAGTATTTTTGCTAAGCTAAAACAAAAAAAGAGCGCATGTATATGCACTCTTTTCTTAATGACGGAAAGGAAGATTTATAAAGGACAATTATTTTACTTTAATGTGCCTAATCGATTTGATAACTGATTGATAATTTGGTCAATCTCTTCATTGGCTTCAGGTTCATTTTCCAAATTGCCATTTGGCGTTAATTGGTTCATAACCTCAGGCAGTAGCTCAGCTAGACCTTGGCGGACTTCCATCTCATTTGCGCCGGTATGCGCCGCTACCTGCTGAATCTCACTTTCATCAAATAAACGGGTAATCTCATTAGGATCAAGATTATCATTGACCTCTTGGTTACTCATCCAAGAACGCGCTTGATTCTCGTAACCCATGCCAGTGATTTTTGATAAAGCGCCACTCAAACCACCATTGCGTTTGATCCAACTGAGTACCATCGGCATGAGGAAAGCAACTAGCATGCCTTTACCGCCAAAGCCACCTCTTGTCGTCTGACCGCCAAGTACACCGCCTAGAATATCGCCAAGTCCACCCGCGCCTGCACTCATACCGCCGCGCTGGTTTGCGCCCGTAAGCCCGCCGATGATGTCATCTAAACCAAAACCATTATCACTGCGGCGCTCATACTGCTGTGGATTGTAGCCACTTGGCTGGGTGCCACCACCTAATACACTGCCCAATATATCGCCTAAACCACCGGTGCGGCGTGGATTAATACGTTGGTTGACCGGATTGCGTTGTCTGTCCTCTGGATCCATGGCACTGCGCGCCACTTGACTGACTAAATTTCCTAATAAGCTCATGATATCGTCCTTTTATTATAAAAATGTATCGTCAAATATCTGATTTAATTTACTCATTTAAATAAATTCTCGCCACATACTAGAGCAAATCCTTAAATAATAAGACAAATAAGAGTTTGACGATTATCTCCACTATAGCAAAACCGTTACCTAGCTTAGATAGACGTTTTGTTATGGCATGTAGCGGCATGTTAGTGATTGAAAGGAAGAAATGAGAGGTAGGAAAAGATATATAAAGAAATGCAGCATATAGATGATGCTACTTGTATTATTTTCTTAACGCGTGGTCTTTATTTACGTCGTTTTAGCAGAAACGCTATTGGCTAAAATAGACAATTTGCGCCATTGCTCGGCGCTGACTTGATCCCGAAATATCGCGACTGCTAAAGGGCGCTGATAAGGCTCTTTGACAATAAATTTAAAGCATATTACCCAAGAATAGCTGCTGATTGCGATCAACTCAGCTTGCCACAAGTTATCGCCGCGACTGCTCCGCATCAGAAGTTGCCAATGTTGATAGATGCTCTTATTTAAGGGCGGCTGGCTTAGATGCAGTAAAATCGGTCGCGATAGCGCTAAATAGCTTAGGGCAGCGGCACTTACAATCAATATGAGTACATACTGCCACAACGCCAATGACGCAAGCGCTGCCAATATCAGCAGCGCACTGGCCAAAAGCAGATAAAACATCAAACGTATACGGCTCGCAGGCTGGATTGGCGCGTCGATACGTAAGGAGCTTAGCAATGTCATCGTTAGCATCCAAGCAGGATTTTATGTATTCAAAGCCTCTATCTAAAAGGCTGGTATTTTGAAAAAACCTCAATGGTTACGTTTAACTTTTACTATGACGCCATGTTTTAATTTTATTAACCAAATCCCATATCGCTGCATTTTCTGGACGGCTTTGGTTGGTAAAATAATCCAATAAATCTGGGTCTTCATGGGTCAGCATTTCTGCGAAAGTCGCCTGTTCACTCGGGTCAGCGGTTAAATATAACTCTTTAATATAAGGATCAATATAAAAGTCCAATTCTTTTAAGCCACGGCGTGCTTGATAAATAATGCGGCGTTGCTCAAGAGTGGGTTCTGGTTGCTTGTTTGGCTCTGGTTGATTGCTAATCGTCATAAAAATATTCCCATAGGTTTAAATGGCATTTAACTAAATAGACGTTAAATAAATAGTAAGATTAATAAATAACAGGAGTCAGCCGTGCTTATAAAGGCATCGTTTATAAAGATAACGTTTATAAAAGGCAATCTAGCAACAGCCAGCCTATAAAAAGCTATTAATAACCTATTAGCTTTGATTATACGCCGATAATTGCTGCCATAGCGTCACCGCTTGCTGCATCATAGCGACATTATGGGTGCGGATAATACTGGCGCCTTGCTGTAGTGCAAAAATTCCCGCCGCCGTTCCTACCGCGTCACGCTCTAACGCTTGAGTATTGGCAAGCGCTTCTACTCCACTTCTGCTCAACACTTCGGCTAAAAAACGCTTGCGTGAAATGCCAAACATCATCGGTAATCCAAGGACTTGTAAGCGCTCAAGCTGACTTAATAACGCGCAGTGATGCTCATAGTTTTTTGCAAAGCCAAAACCTGGATCGATAATGATTTTTTCACGCTTGACGCCCGCGTTTGTCACTTCAACGATACGCGCTGTTAGCTCGGTACTGACTTCTTTAATCACATCATCATACTGAGCAAGATTATTCATCGTCGTCGGTTCACCGCGCATATGCATCACCATGACAGGAACATCAAGCTTAGCTGCCATCTCTGCTGCGCCTTCACGCTTCAGCGCGCGGACATCATTCCAAATATCAGCGCCTGCTTCAAACGCTGCCTGCATAACGATAGGATTACTGGTGTCTATAGACAACCAAACTCCATCACCAAGTTGCTGCCGGATTGCTTTGACGACCGGTATAACTCGCTGCAATTCTTCATTAGTTGCGACAATAGCAGCATTGGGCCGCGTAGACTCACCGCCGATATCGATAATGGTTGCGCCCGCGCCTATCATGTCTTTAGCGTGAATGATGGCGCTATCAATCGCAGTAAACCGTCCGCCATCAGAAAAGGAATCAGGTGTGACGTTTAAGATCCCCATAACATGCGGCTGTGATAAATCTAAAGTTTTATCGCGGCTCGTTACTTTATAGCTAGGTAAAGGCTGGAATAATGACATCACTTATCCATTATAAATTGTATTTTAAAGAATTGTGTTAGCGGGATTTACACTGTTTAAGATTATAAACGTCCATGATAGCAGCAAATCTTATTCTGTCCTAAGGCCTTCGTCAAATGACGCCCACAAAAAAGCCCTTTATCAAAAAGGGCTTTTTTATCGACTATCTATGAGATTGTAATAAACGAGAAACTACATCGCTGGTAATGGCGGCGGTGTAGAATTCGTCGGTTTAATATCAGTTTTCGATAAGTCTACTTCATTAGGCTGATAGACTCTTGGCGGACGAGGCTCTTCACCTGCCAAAATATCCTGCAACTGATCGCGGTCAATGGTTTCCCATTTCATCAGCGCATCTACCATCGCATGCATTTTGTCTTGATTGCCTTCAATCAATTCGCGGGCGATATCATATTGCTCTTCCAGCATACGGCGTACTTCTTCATCAACTTTTTGCTGCGTGGCTTCCGAAATCGTCCGACCACCGCCACCAAAGTAGCCCTGTGAGCTATCATCGTCTTCGTAAACCATGATGCCTAGCGCATCTGACATACCATATTTGGTTACCATCGCGCGTGCCATTTTGGTCGCACGTTCAAAGTCGTTTGAAGCGCCCGTTGACATTTGATTGATAAAGACTTCTTCAGCAATACGTCCACCAAACAATATCGCAATATCGTTAAGCATTTTCGACTTATACATGCTGGTCTGATCATGCTCAGGTAGCTGCCAAGTCACACCAAGGGCAAAACCACGTGGCATAATCGTCACTTTATGGACAGGATCGGTGCCTGGTAGCAATTCTGCAACTAGCGCATGACCTGCTTCATGATAAGCCGTCGCGCGGCGCTCTTCTTCACGGATAACCATAGATTTGCGCTCAGGACCCATATATAGCTTGTCTTTTGCGTCTTCAAAATCATTCATATCAACGCTACGTTTGTTACGACGCGCGGCAAACAATGCGGATTCGTTAACAAGATTAGCAAGCTGCGCACCACTAAATCCTGGCGTACCACGAGCCAATGCATGCGCATCAACACCGATAGTATTCGGTAATTTGCGTAAATGTACTTTAAGGATTTGCTCGCGACCTTTGATATCGGGCAGACCTACTTGCACCTGACGGTCAAAACGACCTGGGCGCAATAGTGCTTTATCAAGAACGTCTGCACGGTTAGTTGCCGCAATGACGATAACGCCTTCGTTACCTTCAAAACCATCCATTTCAACCAATAATTGGTTCAATGTCTGCTCACGCTCATCATTACCGCCGCCCATACCAGAGCCACGATGACGACCGACTGCATCAATCTCATCAATAAAGATAATACAAGGCGCACTCTTCTTCGCTTGTTCAAACATATCACGTACACGTGAGGCACCAACACCGACGAACATTTCAACGAAGTCAGAACCTGAAATCGAGAAGAAAGGTACTTTGGCTTCACCAGCAATGGCTCTTGCCAATAGTGTTTTACCCGTACCTGGAGGACCAACCATCAAGATACCACGTGGAATCGTCGCGCCAAGCTTAGTAAATTTATCAGGGTCGCGTAAAAACTCAACAACCTCGACGACTTCTTCTTTGGCTTCTTCACAGCCAGCAACGTCATCAAAGTTGACCTTGATTTGGTCTTCAGTCAGCATTTTAGCTTTTGATTTACCAAAGCTCATTGGACCGCCGCCTTTGCCACCAGCGCCGCCCTGCATATTACGCATAAAGAATAAAAACAGACCAATAATCAATAAAATTGGGAAACTGGCTATTAGCAGTTGCATCAAAACACTTTGACGCTTAGGCGCGGTGCCTTGCACTTCAACTTGGTTTTCGCGCAATAGTGGCATTAGCTGATCATCAGTCACAGCTGGACGAATGGTCTCAAATGATGAACCATTTTTCTTCTCGCCGGTGATTTGCTCGCCATCGATTTCAACACTGGCTACTTGGTTTTCTGACACGGCGGTCACGAACTCCGAGTAGTTAAGATTATCCGGCTCAGATGATTTGTCAAAGCCGCTAAACACCAGCACTAAAACACCGATCACCACCAGCCACAATAAGGTATTTTTTACCATGTCGCTCACTAGTTATTCCCATCCCTTACTTATTGGTGTGTTTACTAAACACGTGACGTCTATATATAAACGTATGGCTCACAATTCAATGCCTAGCTGCAAATTATTATTTTTACTAAGATTTAATGCCTCTAAAAACCCGAGCAAAACGATAAATAAACGAACTAAAATGAATAACTGAGCGGTTAAAGCGTTTACTCTCAGACGACTTTGTTTAAAACATAGGCTTGATACATAGATGTAAAAATATAGATGTAAAACAAAGTTAATATATCATGATATGTGGTGCTAACCTGTATAATTCAAGCAGCAATCACATTTATTCAGTTAACGGATTATAGCGTTTTTACGCTCATTAACCATAGCCTTTATGGTGACCTTTTATCACACTTTATAGGATGGATGATTCGCGCAACTGATTGACGTTAAAACCTTTTTATTAAATAGTTAAACGACCTACTACTTAATGGCAATCCAAAACATCTCTTTTGAGCGTGGTCGTGAAGCACCCGGTTTGATACTACGAATTTTACTAAAATCTGCCTGCATCTGCTTGCGTAATTCTTGTGTCCCCTCGCCTTGAAACACTTTCATAATAAGCGCGCCACCTTCGGGTAAGGTTGCCAGCGCGAAATCGACCGCCAGCTCGCATAAATACATCATGCGCGGCTGATCAATGGCGCTGTTACCAGCGGTATTGGGTGCCATATCTGATAGCACCACATCGACCTGCCGGTTGCCGACTTCTGCCATGATACGCTCGAACACGTCTGCCTCACGAAAATCACCTTGAATAAAGGTCACATCGGGCAAGGTATCCATCGGCAGTATATCAGAGGCAATCAGGACGCCTTTTTCACCGACCAATTTGCCAGCGACTTGCGACCAACTGCCGGGCGCACTGCCTAAATCTACGACGGTCATGCCTTTTTTAATCAGGTTGGTTTTCTCATTTATCTCCAACAATTTATAAGCAGCGCGGGCACGGTAGCCATCTTTTTGGGCTTTTTTCACATAAGGATCGTCAATATGCTCTTGCATCCAAGCACTGCTGCTTTTTGACAATTTTTTATTTTCAATACGCGTGACCAAAATGACTGCTCCTATTGTCTGGTAATATACCTGCTTGCAAATACATCGTTTGTAAAACACGACTGGCGGTTTATAAAGGGATTGTTTATGACATTTTTAATAAGTGTCTATTAATTATCTATAAAAGCGCTTTTATCAGCATATCATTACGCTATTGCTGAACAACGAAATCTTGTATCTGTCTCATTACTCTTTAACCGCTAAATTCTCTTGGCAAAAACACTGCTTTATAAACCTGTAGCGTTTATAATGTACTTATACTTTCAGTTTAACATTTTCATCACGTAAAATCGTGCAAAATCCTGCTGATCTCATGCAAGGTGACCATAGATTATCTATAATGGTCATTATCTGCTCGCAATAGCACCTGCTTTTATTTTTACCAACATCTAGGAATAGTATGCAACTCGATAACGCTACCGTTAAACGCCTAAAAGGCATTGGTCATGACCTAAAACCGATTGTTATGATTGGCAATAAAGGCATTACCCCAAGCATCGCTGAAGAGATTGATCGCGCTTTGACCGATCATGAACTTATCAAAGTAAAATTGCCAGCTGGCAGCAAAGAAGAGCGCGATGTCATCGGCGCTGAGCTTGCCGCAGCGGCTAATGCGTCTTTGATACACTCAATTGGCCGTATGGCGCTGTTACTGCGTCAAAACCCAAACGCCAATCCAAAGCTGTCAAACCTTGCGCGTCACGCCCAATAAATAAGCTACCTATTTAATTTTAGCTTATGTTCTATCTTATTGAATAAAAGCCGCGCTGCATTTGCTCGCGGCTTTTATGCTATTCATAGTCAGTTCTAAATAAAATACTACAAATATGATAATGCGCTACTGATATTAAACTCTGGATATTATCGACCTATGAGCCAAATTTTTAATTTATGCTTAGCAACTGATACGCTAGCCGCTGATGCCGAGCAGCTAGGTGTCACCATAGCAGACTTACAAGGCATCGAAGTAGAAGTGGTCGCAACTTTGGTCAATAGAGCTGTAATTGCCCAACCTACAGAATGGCAATTACAGCTTGATTACTGCATAACGCTACCGCTTAAATCGTTATCAGCGCAATTGTACTGGCCAAACTGGCAAGCTGAACAAGTAGGTTTTGCAGATTATTTATGGGAACAGACTTGTCTTGAGTGCTTTTTAGCGGGCGAGTTGATAAACAGCACCGTTACGATAGATAAAGATAATATTCAAACAAACCCTTATATGGAAATAAACGCTAGTCCTGACGGCCGTTATGCGCTTTATCAATTTGCCGACTATCGTAAGCCTGCGACATTACCGCCGACGCCGCTTTTACAAGGAAATGGGCAAACACGGGCTTCTATTGATTGGACAGCTACTCCCTTCTCAGTGAGTAACGCCGCTGACAACGCAGCGCTGCAAGCGGGTTCAATCCCAACCCCCTCTTTTAATGATCCATTAGCAGCTGGCGCTAAAACTTATCATTTCGAGCGTAGCTTTTATTTATCATTAAACCAATTATCCCAAGTACAGACTACCAACGATGAGATTGGCATTGAATACATCCATCCTTGTGTGATTTTGAGCTTTGATACTAAACTTGGTAAGACGGCATTATATTTCGCGCCCAATCACGCCGCCCCGCCAGATTTTCACGACATGCAGTATTGGCCAGTATTTGATAAATAGGCCGCAATGGTGCAATCCTCTTAAAACGTTAATGCACTCTACATTTTCCTCTCACGCTTTCTAATTTTATGTTTCTGAATTTAATACATAAAAAAACCAGTAATGTCATAAAGAGCATTACTGGGTTCGGAGAAAACTTTTGAATTACGTTACATCTAGCTGCTGCTTATTTGTCAGCCATTGCAAGGTAGATACCGCGATCTGATGCATCATCGACGTATTTTGAATCACGCCATGTCGTGTAGTTATGATGACCGCTGTATGGGCTAATGCTGTTTTGACGGAAGTCAGAAACCCAATCATTACCATCAAATATTTGAATATGGCCATGCGGGCGTCTTGAGGTGCGATCATAGACCACGACGTCGCCTACTTGTGGCTGCGTATTGTTACTGATTTTGGTAAAGCCAGCTTGGGCCAATGTGCCACGAGAGGCATACTGATACGCTGAAGGGTTAGGCGTAAATTCATAACCCGCTGATTGTAGGGCTTTACGCACATAACGAGCACAGTAACCACTACTGCTAGATAGCGCCACACGTGAAGCATTGGCGGCGGCAATCGCAGGTGCAGAATAACGATCTGGCACTGAGCTTGCTTGCTGCTGACGCTGCTCATAAGACAAGCGGCTGGTTAGCGAAGCAAGCTGGTATTCTTTCTGTTTTGCATGCGCACTAAGATTGTCAATCGCTTGACTGATTTCGTCATTGCTAGAAACATAAGCACCGCTATTGGTGCTATAGATATTGCGACTTGAACCGTAGTTCGCAGAAGTAGAGATATTTGTAATGGTATGACTCAAGGTATTATTTGGTTGAAAGGTTGTTTCGACAGCACCACTCGTCTGTGCTATACCCATTCCCAATACTGACAAAATTAATAAAGCTTGTTTCATAAATTTACTACCTATTGTAAATACAGGATTGCTCGCCGTCCGTGACAAAGCATGAATTAATTTAGGGAAGATGACCATGAAATAAACATGATAAAATCCGTAGTACAAAAGCTCGCTGTTTATGATGAATATCGCTGCTGTCACCTAGAAGATGAGTGTTTACGATGTCAAAGAAACAACCTAACCGACTTGCTAAACTGATTGATCATCAAGCTTTTGCCGGTAGCGCACTACCACAAACTCTTGCTGACAATATGCGTTTATATCTACAAGCAACGACCGAGGTAAAAGAGCTTTTGGTAGATTGTCTACCTGAGGAAATCCTCAATAACTGCTGGGTCGTGGGCTTAACCGCTGAGCAACTTATACTCAGTGTGGACTCGATGACCGCTGCCAATCATATTCGCTATTTGCAGAACGCCTATTTGCAGGTATTAACAGAGCAGTCGATTACATTTAAACAACTCAAGCAAATTCGCGTCGTCGTAGCCAATATTCCCGCTCATAATAATTATTCTAAATCATCACAAGCGTTATCAGCGTCCTTACCAAAGCCTCGTAAAGCCCATGAAAATCAGGCCCTTAGCCAAAACACAAAGCGGACTATATCACAGGCTGCAGAGCATGTCACCACCGATAAAAATCTTAAAAATGCACTTTTGCGCTTAATTAAATCCTAAAAAATTATGGTTTACTATGTAAAGTTATGTAAAACAAACCCATATTCGACTCGGCTAAAGCTGTATTTTTGTAATCTTGTAAACAAAAAAAATCATCTGTCAGTGTGATTCATAATATGAACCGTACTGACAGATGATTTTTTTATCTCCTACAGCTTTTATTCTATCGGAGTTGTAGCTAATTTTTTCAAAAATAGATGAGGGAATATCTATTTAAATGAATATTATTTAGTACTGCTTATAACCAATTTATGTAATATTACGTAAATGTTTCGATACTTCGTGTATATTCGTGTATTTATCCTTCGACTGTTATACGATTTAAAGGTAAATATTCGATAGGACAACTTACATTGTCATCAAAAGTTACAATTTCAAAGTTACTAGGATCGGATAATATCTCGCGTACCAGCATATTGTTTAATGCGTGACCAGATTTATAAGCATTAAAACGACCTAAGATAGGGTAGCCAATGAGGTATAAGTCGCCTAAAGCATCAAGAATTTTATGACGCACGAATTCATCATTAAAACGCAGCCCTTCTTCATTAAGAATATTGGCATCATCAATAACAATCGCATTGTCCATACTGCCACCTAGCGCCAGGTTATTTTGGCGTAGAGCCTCGATATCTCGTAAAAAACCAAAAGTACGCGCTGAGCTTAATTGTTCAATAAAATTTTGCGTCGAGAACTGCAATTGTGCATGCTGAAAATCTTTATTAATAGCAGGATGGTCAAAATCAATCTCGAAATTTAACTCAAAACCATCATAAGGACGCAGCTCTGCCCATTTATCATCAACTTTGACGCGGACAGGACGCACAATTTTAATAAAACGCTTTGCTGCTTCTTGTTCACAGAAACCTGCTTGCAGTAGCAAACCTACAAATGGCGCGGCGCTACCATCCATAATTGGTATCTCCGACGCTGATACGCGGATTAATAGGTTATCAACCCCTAGCCCTGCTATCGCACTGAGCAAATGCTCAACGGTACCCACACGCGTGCCACCAAATACTAGATTCGATGACATCATGGTATCTTGTACCAAAAAGGCACTGGCAGGAATCGGTTCGCTACCTGCTATATCAGAACGCTCAAAAATAATGCCAGTATTAATAGGCTGCGGATGAAACTCTAAGTCAACAGGTTGACCACTATGAAGACCAGTACCTGTAACGGCTATTGCTGTTTTTATGGTTCGTTGGTTCATGGCTGTCTTCTCACATATTTTGTTACAATTGCCATAGTGTAGCATTACCCGACCCTATTTCGCTAGCGCTAAAAAGCGTTAATTTGCTTATCTCTTTAATTGATAACACTTATCGTCATTATTTTAACGTTTATTTTTATAGCGTAACAAATGCTCAATCTTAGCTAAATTATGTCTAAAGCCTATTTATTAACCATCAACCTTTTATTTTTTTTACTTTTTTAAAAAACAAAAAAGCCAGTATCGAAATACTGGCTTTTTTATTCAAACTATCTAATGATTGCTTTGTTAAAGACTATTTATTCTGTTGACGCTTTAGATAATCTTGAATGCTATTGGTTTTAGTTTTAGGCTGTTCTTGCGTCACATTTGCGCGTACGGGGCTTTCTTGATACTGCGCTTGCGCTTGTTTTTGGCTGTTTAGCGCACTGGTGTGCAAGTTCGGATCCACAGGCTGGGTACTATTAACAGAAGGTACTGGCTGCTCCACGACTTCAGGCTCTTGACCCGCATTTTCATCTAAGGTCAGACCCGTTGCGATAACCGTCACATGCAAATCATCACCCATTTTTTCATCGATAACAGAGCCGTAGAAAATATGGGCATCGTCGATATCGGTGATTTCTTCAACGATGACACTGATTTTACTCATCTCATCGAGCGATAATGACTCAGAAGAAATAACGTTAACGAGTAAGCCTTTGGCATTCTCTAAACGTAAATCATCAAGTAATGGCGATCTGATGGCTTTTTCGGTTGCTTGACGCGCACGATCATCGCCGCTAGCACGGCCAATACCCATCATAGCATGACCTTTAGCAGTCATCGCGGTGCGAATGTCATTAAAGTCAATGTTAATCATACCTTCGCTAGCGATGGTTTCTGCAATACCTTGTACCGCATGCAATAAAACGTCATCGGCCTTTTTGAAAGCATCTTGCATAGAGATGTTGCCGTAGACGCTCATAAGCTTATCATTAGGAATCGTAATGATTGAGTCAACGAAATTGGTCAACTGCTCAATACCTGCTTTGGCAGCCTTAATGCGCTTACCACCTTCAAACTTAAACGGCGTTGTTACAACTGCTACGGTCAACACTTCCATTTCTTTGGCAATACGCGCAACCACTGGCGCCGCACCCGTACCTGTACCACCGCCCATACCTGCGGTAATGAACACCATATCTGAATGCTCGAGTAACGCACGGATGGCTTCTTCATCTGCTTCTGCCGCTTCACGACCGACTTCTGGGTTTGCCCCTGCGCCAAGACCGCGGTTGGTTTTGGCACCAAGCTGCAATTTATGCGGCGCTGTTAGACGATCGAGCGCTTGTTTATCCGTATTGGCACAGACAAACGTTACACCTCTAATCCCTTGTTGTACCATATGCTCAACCGCATTACCGCCGCCGCCGCCCACACCGAATACAGTGAAGCTTGCCTGGCCGTTGTTTTGAAGCTGATTATCATCTGGCATGGTGTATTTTGACATAAAAAGGTTTCTCCAGTTGCAGATAGCGTGATGGTCGATACGTGGTAACACACTCATATGGCGCGCTATCGACTTACTATATATAAATGTATTTAAATAAAACAGGGCAATGGCTTAAATAGTTGTGCTTAGCCTATATATGCCGTTATTGTACAGGGTGTTGCTTTAAATATGCTTACCTATAATACTGCGGCAGGCTCTTAACTGCTTCATCTGAGTAAGTTTACAGCAGATTATAATATCTTTTTGAGTACACTGGCAAAACGTTGCCCTGCACTTTGAAAAACACCCGTGACACGATTCTTTTGAATCGCTTCCGGCTCACTTTTTTCACTACGGCGAAACTGTTCGCTTTGACTATATAGTAATGTACCAAACGCGGTTTGATAAGCGCGATCATTGACCTGCATATTCAGCTGCTTAAACGATTCATCATTATCAAAATGATTATAAGCACTAATAGCAGGATGGGTATTGGTCAATACCACCGGCATTTTCAGCAGCTTTTTGGCAAAAGGTATCATGCCCTTAATAGCGCTGCCACCGCCTGTGAGTACAATGCCTTTATCAATATAGCCTAGCAAATCCGCATCACGTAATTGGCGAACCACTTCAGTAAAAATCTGCACATATCGCGCTTCAATAATACGCGCTAAATTATACGTACCAATATTAATTTCATCGCCCGACCCTTGCGGCTTAAAGAGAAAGAATGAGCTAGGATCGACGCTATTGATATCAACGGTACCATACGTTTTTTTCAGCCTTTCCGCCTCTATCATCGAGATACCAACGTCGGCTGAGATATCCATCGTTACTTCATGACTGCCGGTAGCGATACAGTGGGTGAAAATCAGCTTATTTTCTTTATAAACGCAAATACTGGTGGTACTCGCACCGATATCGACCAAGCAAACCCCTTGCTGACGCTCATCACTCATCAAACTGTATTCGGCACTGGTAACCGCATCAAAAACGATATGGTCAATACCGACGTCACAGCTTTGTAATAACTTTTGGATATTCTGACGGCTAGACACTGGCATCATCATCATGTGATACATCACAGTGATATTGTGCGCGACCATATCAATAGCATCATCAACCATAAACTCTTGGTTGTCGATATAGATACCTTGCTGGCAGCAATGCATCAAATAATAATCAGGCGACAAGTCTTGCGATTTGGCATTTGACAGCGCTTGCACCATATCTTTGGCACGGACGACTTCGTCTTCGACTCTGACATCGCCTGCACTATTTTTACTTAATAGCTCAGGCGTCGCCATGGTCAACCAGACACTATGTACACGGCAATTGGCGGTATCTTCTGCTTCTTGAATGGCTTGTTTGATAGCGCCCTGCAAACGTTCACGATGCTTTATCTGACCTTGATAAAAGTCGCTATTTTTAACTTGCCCCACACCCATAATACGAATGTCTTTTGCAGAGACAACACTGCCAATGACGACATATACTGCCGTGGCACTTAGATGGACAACAACCAGATTTTCAGTATTTTTCATGGTACCAGACAAATTATCGCTAAACAGGAGACCAGATGACGTCTCCATTAAATCATTAAAAAGCGCTAGCAGCACGCGGTGATATTGTATGTTAACTCTTTATATCAAGAAAGCAGACAAATATAAGGTTTTGACTGCTTTCTTGATGTTTTATTCATTTACGGTGGTGTTTCAGTAGTTTTTGGCGGCGCCAGATTCCATGCGATAGTAAATCCATTTTTATAACGAAGATCGACAGACTGTATTTCATCGCGGCGATTGCTTAACTGATTACCGAGCAGCTGACTTAAATTCAACAGTTTTTGCGCAGTATTTTCATTATCAACGATGACACGTTGACCATTATCAAAGCGAATCAGCCACGTCATTCTTGGTGACAAAATAATATCTTCAACTTGCATACCAAGCGGCGCATACCAATCATTGACTTGCTGCATTTGTTGCATAATAACGGGCGCTTGCGCCATATCACCTTGCAACGTCGCAAAACGCTCTTGCGTCAGCTCTCTACTATCAGCCGGCACGAAAACCGCCCCTTTGGCATCGACTAAACGCTCGGTACCAAAATTTGCTACGGCCTGTTTTGGCAGCGCTTTCACGACAATACCTTGTTGCCAATCACGGCTGATACTGACTTGGTCCACCCA
Organism: Psychrobacter sp. YGAH215; assembly: GCF_007280595.1. Lineage (NCBI taxonomy): Bacteria > Pseudomonadati > Pseudomonadota > Gammaproteobacteria > Moraxellales > Moraxellaceae > Psychrobacter > Psychrobacter sp. YGAH215. The sequence continues at coordinate 103,839 of NZ_VKLR01000006.1, forward strand.
AGCAAGACCGGTAGAGATATCTCTGAGCGCCTGCAAATCAGAAGTAAAAAAACTACTCACGCTTTGTTGGTTCATCACTTGTTGTAACACACGATATTGCGCTACGGTCAGCCCTCTATCGTCAACGTGGATAGCGGCGGGCGGTGCATCACGCAATGCTTTACCGCCCATGACCAATATCAGCACCAGCAAACCTAACACCAATACTGTGAAAAAATATCTGAGCATGGAGGGTATTTGCAAATTAGATTTAGGGTGCGAGGTTTTATCACTCATCAAGTCAGCGATGTCATTGACAGTTTGAGTCATAATACATGTCGTCCCTATTTTTGCTTAAACTATTTGCATAACGCCAATAGTGCTTATTATTAATGGTAAATCTACTAATCGGTACAGCAAGCGATGAAACTGCCATATTATCAATTTATTTGTCTAAAACGAGCGATAAAGCTCAGTTAGGCGCATTAAAACGTAACATTTTTCTTATTTAATGAATAACTTAAAGAAATTGCGTAAATAACTATAAATATCACTAATATAGACCAATAATTACAATATTAACGTATTTTACGTTTAAACAATAGCTCAACCCTTACTACTAACAACGAATTTACACAAGTTTACACGAAGCTGTGTTATAGCAGGGCTAGCGATACATTTGTCTGCATTAAGTAGTGCTCTTCATGGTTAAATGTATGGTTAATTAAAGAACGTTAAACAGCCCATTTAAAGGATATTTAAGCAAATATATATTTGGCCAAATCTATACTTCTAAAGTTTGCGCTAGAATATGCCAGCATAAAGCCTCAAAATCCATACCGCGAGCTTTGGCAGCCATTGGCACCAAGCTATGACTGGTCATACCCGGCACGGTATTAATTTCGAGTAGCCAAAAGTTGCCTGCTTCGTCTTGCATCGCATCAATACGTCCCCAGCCTTTAGCATCGACAGCACGGAATGCCGCCAAGCTCAAATCTTGTAGGTGCTTTTCATCCGCAGTGCTTAGCCCACAAGGTATGTAGTAGCTGGTATCGTTACGGTTGTATTTGGCTTCAAAATCATAGAAGTTGGTGATATCAGCAGGCTCAAGGCGTATCACTGGATAAGCTTCGTCATCGATAATAACAATGGTAAATTCGCGCCCAGTAATCCAGCGCTCAGCCATCACCGCGTCACCGCACTGCACCGCCGTTGCATAAGCGGCAGGCAATTCATCGAGGTTATTGACTTTGGTCATACCGATACTTGAGCCTTCATGGACTGGTTTGATAATCAGCGGCAAGCCAAGCATATTCACCACTTGCTGCCAGTCGGTATCCGCGGTTAACAATGAAAATGGCGCGGTTGATAAGCCGCAGCCTTGCCAAAGCTGCTTGGTGCGGACTTTATCCATTCCAAGCGCTGATGCCAAAATACCAGAACCGGTTTGCGGAATATTAAACCATTGCAGCACGCCTTGTAGCAGACCGTCTTCGCCGCCGCGACCATGCAAGACGTTAAAAACGCGATCAAACTTACGCAGCTCGGTAATGTCTTGATCTTTTGGGTCAAAATGCGTGGCATTTACACCTTGATTTTGTAGCGCTTTTAATACGGCAGCCCCACTGTCTAATGAGACGCTGCGCTCGTTGCTACTGCCGCCACAAATGACGGCAACTTTACCAAACTGACTGGCGTCTTTGACTTTGCTGTTTGCGATGCTAGGAACGGCCTTATCGTTTTGCTCATGACTTGCAGCATTATCTTGCTGTGCTTGTGCCGCCGCTGCTAACGCCAGATCTGGATTGACAATCGTAGCTTTAGCGTCTGCATTGATACTTTTATCAATATTACTTTCATTTTTTTGCTTAATGTTTTCTTGTTTAATGTTTTCTTGGTTATTGATAGTCATGAGTCTTATTCCTAAAGTTCTTTTGCGGCTTGTTTGATATATAGATTATTGGCAGCCAATTCGACTGCTATTTGTCCGACATTTCCTGCGCCTTGAGTAATTAGCATGTCATTGGCTTTGAGCAAACGCTGCATGGCTGGGGCGATATTAGCTTTATCGATAATCGTTGGCTCAACGGCACCGCGCAAACGGATACTGCGTGCCAAGGCTTTGGTATCAGCGCCGGCAATCGGAGTTTCACCAGCAGGATAAACGTCCAATAACAACAACTCATCGACGCTTGAAAGCACTTCGACAAAATCATCAAAGCAATCACGCGTACGACTATAGCGGTGCGGCTGGAACATCATGACTAAGCGGCGCTCAGGAAAGCTTTGACGCGCCGCTTTAATGGTTGCATCGACTTCTCTTGGATGGTGACCGTAATCATCAATCAGCAAGACGTTACCATCGTCTATTTCTACAGACGCTTGCTGCTCAAAGCGGCGACCGACACCGGCAAATTTTTGTAGGGCGCGGATAATTGCTTCATCGTCGACGCCTTCGTCGGTTGCCATGGTAATAGCAGCCAGTGCATTATAAACGTTGTGTACACCGGGAATATTTAAAGTCAGACGTAACGGCTCACGGTCACGGCGTAAGACGGTAAAGTGGGTTTTTGTACCTTCGCTAACCAAATCAACCGCCTGTACATCGTTAAACGGCTCAAGCCCAAAGGTTAATACCGGACGCCCGATGTCATCGATCATAGCGTACAATTCAGCGTCGTCACCGCAGACCACCGCCAAACCATAAAACGGCATATTTTGTAAAAACTGGATATAAGCGGCTTTTAATTTATCAAAACTGTTGCCATAGGTTTCCATATGGTCTTGATCAATATTGGTGACAATCGCCGCCATCGGATGCAAAGTTAAAAACGACGCATCAGATTCATCGGCTTCGGCAATTAAATAACGGCTGCTACCAAGCGCGGCATTTTTACCAGAAGCATTTAATTTACCGCCAATGACATAAGTCGGATCGAGCTTACCTTCCGCCATCATGGTGGTCAGCAGACTGGTAGTGGTGGTTTTACCGTGCGCGCCCGCTACAGCGATACCATGACGATAGCGCATCAACTCGCCGAGCATATCTGCACGGCGTACCACAGGCAGACGCGCTTCAAGCGCTGCCTTTACTTCAGGGTTGCTACGGTCGATGGCAGACGAGACGACGATGACATCGGCATTAGCGATATTTTTGGAATCATGCCCAATCGCGATATCAATACCAATTTCTGCTAAGCGCTTCGTCACCAAGCTCTCAGCAATATCCGAACCACTGACTGTATAACCTTGATTGTTCATCACTTCAGCGATACCACACATCCCCGAGCCACCAATGCCAACAAAATGCAAATGCTGGATACGGCGCATTTCTGGTATTTCAATCAAACGTTTAGTTAAAGATTTAGCAGAGGTCGGCATAGGGTTTTCTCTTTATTGAAGACGAACAAATTTGGTTAATAATAAGTAATAAAAATAATAAACAAAACAATCAGCTTTTATAACGCCTGCCAGATAATATCAGCAACTCGCTGACAAGCTTGACGATTGGCAAGCGCATGGCCTTTTTCTGCCATCTCTAAACAAGCGCGTCTATCTAACATATTGAGCTCATTACTCAGCTTGTTAGGAGTTAGCTCGCTTTGTGGCAGCAAAATCCCTGCTTGGTGCTCGGTCAAGGTGCGCGCATTGGCGGTCTGATGGTCATCAACGGCGCTTGGTAGCGGGACAAATATTGCCGCTATCCCAACGTTTTGAATTTCCGTCACTGTCAACGCACCGGCTCGACAAACCACGATATCCGCCCAATTATACGCCGCTGCCATATCATCGATGAATGGCTGCACAGTGAACTGATGAGCGCTTAATGCTTCACTATCATACGCCGCTTGCGTAGCGGTTTCATTATCGCGTCCACATTGATGACGCACCTCAAATGGACGGTCAAGCAAAGCCAATGCTTTTGGCAGCGTCTCATTTAACACTTGCGCGCCAAGCGAGCCACCAACCACCAATAATTTTAGCGGCGAGCTATCATTGACATCGTAACGCACACTAGGCTCGGCAACCCCGCTAATAGCATTGCGCACAGGATTCCCCACCGTTTCTATCTTGCTATCACTTTCGCTACTAGCAAAGGTATTCTCAAACGCTTGCATGACCTTGGTCGCCATCTTGGCCAAATAACGATTGCTCATGCCAGCAATGGCATTTTGTTCATGGATAATCAGCGGCGTTTTGGTCAAACGCGCCGCAATACCGCCGGGCGCGGTGACATAACCCCCAAAGCCAACAACCACATCAATCTGATTGCCACGGATGACTTTGATCGCCGCCATCGTCGCTGACAACAAATTAACCGGTAGCTTAAGCAAACGCCCTACGCCTTTACCGCGCAGCCCTTGCATATCAATCGCATGAAAAGGATAGCCAGTCGGTGCAACCAAGCGATTTTCCATGCCATTTGGCGTACCCAGCCAGTGAATAACCGCGCCGCGCTTGGTCAATTCTTCGCTAACTGCTAGTGCTGGAAATACATGCCCGCCTGTCCCCGCAGCCATCATTAATATATGCGGTGTTTTCATGAACGTCTGCCTATCTTTTCTTTATGTATATGAAAGACTTATTATCTTTTGATTGCGCTATCTATCGAACCAAAACAGCCTTATAAAAGCCCGCATAGTATAGTGTAAATCGCTGCCGGATAGACAGCATTTTGTGCCGTATGAATAATAAAAATCCAAGCCGTGATTCATCGCGGCTTGGCTTTTATAAATTCACTTAACAGGTCAAAAAATCATTTTTCATGATTTTTTATCACTTTTTAAAAGTGCTATTAAGAGATACGGTCTATCGTTATAGCTTAGCACACTGTTTTTTAAGTATTGTGCACATAGCTTAGTGATAAATTACTCTATCCTTACGGCGTTGCCTAAACTTATCGTTTAAAGGCTTTATTTAGACCAATACTTTAGAATAAATAGCTTAAACAGCCAGTTTTTTCTCGATAGCGATTATAAAGTCAGTTGCAATGTCAGTACCGCATTGGTCATCAATCTCACGCACACAGGTTGGACTGGTAACGTTAATTTCAGTGATACGGCCACCGATTAAGTCTAAACCAACGAACATTAGCCCTTTTTCTTTGACAATCGGCGCCACTACCTCTGCCACTTGGCGCTCGATATCGGTGAGCGGCATCGCAACCCCACTACCACCGGCGGCAAGATTTCCGCGCGTTTCACCTTTTACCGGGATACGCGCCAAGCTATAATCGACCACTTCGCCATCGACGATTAACACACGCTTATCGCCTTGCTTAATCTCTGGCAAATAACGCTGCGCCATAATTGGCAGGGTCTCGAGCTCGGTTAAAATCTCCAGCGTCACGCCGATATTCGGACTATCAGCGGTCAAACGAAAAATGCCCGTACCGCCCATACCATCTAAAGGCTTAACGATAACGTCTTGCTGCTCAGTAATAAATTTGCGAATATGCGCCTGTTTACTGGTAACAATCGTTGGACTCATATAATCGCTAAACCAAGTCGCAAACAGCTTTTCATTACAATCGCGTATCGCTTGTGGGTCGTTGACCACCAGTACGCCTGCAGCCTTAGCGTGGTCAAGCATGTAAGTGGCATAAATAAAACGCATATCAAACGGCGGATCTTTACGCATCAAAATCACATCATAAGCGCTGACCGGCGCTGTCGCTTTCTCACCCAAGGTATAAAAATCATTCGGGTCACGCTTGACTGTCACCGGCTGGGTATCAACCATCAATTGCCCACGATCCAACCATAAATCATGAATCTGGCAGTAACCAAGGCTGTGCCCACGGTCTTGCGCCGACCACATCATCGCCAGCGTGGTGTCTTTTTTATAATTGACCTGCTCGATTGGGTCCATGATGACGAGTATGTTTAATGATTTATTTTGCTTTTCTTGGCTCATGATAAGGCTCACTTACGTTATAGTATTAATCATTTAAAATAGTATTAATCGTTCGAACCGGCAGCGACAATATGCCTGAATACATAAAAATTCATTCAAGCATGACTGAAATACAGTAAAAACTGCGGTAAATTATACGCCGTACTGAGCGCGATAATGCTGCATTTTTGCAAGCTGGGTCGCATCTTTTTCTGGGCTACTTTCTGCTAAGTAGCTGATTAAATCATCGATATCGACAAGGGCACGCACTGGTACTTCTAGCGTCGCTGCAAGCTCTTGAATAGCAGAGCGCTCCGCAAGACCTTTTTCTTTACGGTCGAGGGCGACGATAATACCAGCCACACTGGCACCCGCTTGCTCTAAAATCTCTACCACTTCGCGCATCGCCGTGCCAGCAGTAATCACATCATCAAGCACCCAAACCGCCTTGCCGCTGACATCAGCGCCGACTAAATTACCACCTTCGCCATGGGTTTTGGCCTCTTTACGGTTATAGCCCCATTTGGCATTGATGCCATGGTGTAGCCATAACGCTTGTGCGGTTGCGGCGACAAAGGGAATGCCTTTATAAGCCGCTCCAAAAATGACCAGCTCTTGCTCGGCTGCCCCATTCATTTTTTCAGCTAAGGCATCGGCATAACCACGGGCTAATAACGATAACATCTCACCCGACGCCAGCAAACCTGCATTAAAAAAGTATGGACTAATACGTCCAGACTTAAGCACAAACTCGCCAAATTTTAAGACCTGATTGTCTAAAGCCAATTGGATAAATTGATGCGATGAAAATGAGGCATCTTGTGGATGTTGAGCGTTATTAAGCGTGGCGGCATTCAGCATAGGGTCTTCCTATCAGCAAAGAAAAATGAAAATTGAACAATCAAAAAGTTGTGCAAGGCATTATAGTCGCGTCGGCTTAACTTGACCAACCGTTGATATCATAATCTTGCATATTCGCATAACGCGTTAATAACCCGCAGCGCGATGAGATAGTAAAGTAGCATTGCCCATCGTGACTGACTTGTATGTCCCAGCCTAAATGATAGGCAGCAACGATAATATGCCCCGTAAATAAGCGCACTTGACGATGAGCATCGCGCTGTGCGGGCTCAAACACTATTTGACTGAGCAAATAACTACGCAGATGCTGACAAATTTGCGCCGCGCTGTAGCTGTGATTGATGGTTTTGCGCGTACTACATTGCTTTAAAGCATGGACGGCGACACTACAAGCCATAATATCGGTCGCCAAACTGCCCGCGCCGCTGTCAAATTGCTGCGGCTGCAATACCACTTGCCAATCGTCAGCATAGACGCTATTAAGCAGCTCATCAGGATTATAACGTCTGGTCAATGCTCGTAGGGATTCTGTCTTTAAAGGCTTATTAATATTATTATCAATATTTATGCTATCGACTCTTGCAAACCCATAACGTGTCAGCTTTGGGTATGCCTGTAGCGCGCGCTGAATATCTGCCATATCAAGCAACGTCATATCAGTCAATGGCGATAATAACGGCTGATCGCTATGATTGTGATAAAAACTCTCGGGCAGCTCAATCAGCTTTGCCGCACTGAGCAGTGATAAATGCTCGGCCAATGCTTCTGAAGCCACTAGCGCCCATTTCGATAAGCTGTCCGTCTTGGGCTGATAAAAACGGGTCGAACGGCCATATAAGCGGCGCAGCTGACCATTTAAGCGCCGCGCAGGCTCTGGAATATCAGTCAATGGCCGAGCAGGATCAATTGGCAAACGCTTAGGATCAAAATTAGGATGGACAATCGCCGGCTGCTGACTATTTGCTAAATGAGCGGACTGCTCAGCATGACCTTCTGCAAACTGCTCCTCTGCTGCCATAAAATCAGCACTGGATAAACCATCGTCAGAAGTAGAATGCTGGGTCATAGATGTTCCCTAGGCTTACCAATTTAAAAGATGTAAAAATAAAAACAATCGAACAGTCATTTTACTTTTGATGTTGTTTTTGCTGTTGATGCTGCAAAATATCTCGATAACCTGCTTGCCAATCAGGATAGTCCAGCCAAGCTAACGGAATGTTGCTATGCAAGCGCTTCCCCGTAACCGCTGTTTTATTGTCATCAATAGCAGGTGGCTCTGTATCTATTTGCTCACTTAACCAAGTGCTCAGCTCAACAGTGGTGACTGGTGCATAATCAGTGGCGATATAAAGTGGTTTTGGCGCGTCTATGGTCATGACATTGGCAATAATAGTAACCAAATCACGATCCATAATGCGATTGCTCCAATGCGCTGCTGCCACTGGCTCTTTTTGTTCCTCGCGGGCTTTACGCAGCCGCATCAGGCGCTCGCGACCATAAATACCACTTGGGCGAATGATAATCGCCCTATTACCAAAACCTTGTTGCAATACTTGTTCCGCTTGTAATATCACTTGCGAAGCTTCACGCTCTGGCGTTACAGGGACGGTATTTTCATCAATCCATGCGCCATTATCCTGCCCATAGACACCCGTTGATGAGATAAAAACAACGCGCGTAAGATTGGTTAGTTTATCCGCCAATGTTGCCAGATCCTGAGTGATGGCCAAATAACTATCATGGTAGCCGCTGGTCGAATACTCATCAGGGGTGACGATAATTGCTATCGCAGTAAAGACTTGCAGCTGATCAGCGCTGAGCGTTAACGCATCGGCTTGCAAAAACTTAGCGTTAGCATCTAAAGCATAATGATGACGCTCACGACGTGCCAGCCCCGTGACGTTAAAACCGTCTTGAGCGAGCTTATTGGTGACTGGTAAGCCGATATCACCTTGACCAATAATCAGTAAATTTTGCGTACTCATCATTTATCCTTTGTTCGATAACTACTTGTGAGGACTGTCTATTAAAACCTTTATTAATAAAAGGGCTTTTCATAAAAGATACTAAAAATAGCGTCTATACGACAGCTGTATGTCTTCTTTGGCATCGATACGATCTTGCCATTCGTAGTTGGCATTGATACGTAACGCTTGTTTTTTATCAATATCGTACTGTAGCCCTAATGTCGATATCGGCTGCCAATAATGACCACGGGCATTAGACTCATCGCTGCTGCCATGATACCAATATGGCAGTTGCAATTCAGCCTGCGCACGTAACTGATTGTTAATCTGATAACGGCAACCAACATTGACGCCTGCGCCGACACGATAGCCTTTATTAATACCGCGGCCTGCTTGCGCCGTACCTGCTAAGAACGTATAGCATAGCTGCGGCGGCATCTCGCCTGTGCCCGCGCTAGGGGTGCCAAAGGCCCACGACCAACCCGTTTCATAGCCTAAACTGCCGACTAAATGATCATTACCATCCTGCTGTGAGCCGTCATTTACGCGTGTCGCTTCGAGACTTGCGCCCCAGGTTTTACCTTTTTTGGCAGAATTGACTGGATTGAACGAGCGTCCGCGCACCAAAGTCACATTTTGCAAGACCACACTACTTGGCTGATGGGCCTTATCATTATCGGTGTCATACAGACGCAAGGTTGCAGCCGCGCCTTCTAAATCAAAGAACTGCGGGAAACCTGACGGACGGTCAAGGGTATCGTGATAACCTGCGCGCACACCTAAATCCATATAATTATTATCACCACGCTGCCCTAGCCCAATAAAACCTAGCTGCAGCGGATGTCTGTCTATCGGATTGTTATCCGCTACTGCAATACGGCGTGGTAATAACGTTTGTCCGTCGTCTGAAATGCTAGAAATCGGATTTAACTGAGCAGACTTAATCTCATTGAGCGTCTGCTTAGCACTATTATGATAGCCCAATTGCGCACGCTGCTCTTTAACCTTGTTTAACTGCGCTTGACGTAAGGTGCTATCGGCAGGCGTATAGTTGGTGCTGGCAAGTAGATTTTCGCTATCGAGCAATTGCACCACATCTGACGGAATCACGGCGTAAGGCAGGCGGCTTAATAAATGCTGCTGCGGGCGTACCACGTCAATCAAGCGTAAAATCTCAGACGCACAGTTATCGGTAGTAAAGTAATACGGTAACTTCAAATCCTTGGTCTCCCAGACATGCAGCATAATCTGCTGCACTTCCGCTGGGGTCAAAGCCAATTGATACGTCCACGCATCGCGCTCATCTTCTTGCAGATATTTCGCCAGCTTCTCCGGATATGGGTCAATTTCAATCAAATTGTCATAACCACCGCTCATCGACTTGATGGCATAGACCAAAAAGTTATCGCTTGAGTCGCCACCTACCGTATAATTTAGCGCCACTGCATGATGAATCTGACTTGGATCGGCAACGCTGGCTTTAGAGTCAATACGCAATAACGTATGAGCAAAGGCTGAAATAGGATTGTCTAAATATTCTTGCGCAAACATAATAGACAGCTGCTCGGGTGCCAGCTTTTGCATCCAGTCATTCAGCTCTGGACAGTCGGTTTGCAAGCCGCTTTTGTTGATATTGAGTGTATCAGTCAGCCATTGGACGCGCGCGGGAAAACGGCATAGTACTGAGCTTTGAACTGAATTTTGAGCGGTAGGATTAGAAAGCTTGCTATTAGCAGTCCTATTATCCGAAGTCGCAGCCATTTCGTCAGCAAGGGCAACCAACAAGGCATCAAGCTCGGCCGCTGAATCATGCTGTCCATATTTGCTTAAGTAAAATGCCGCATCATCAACGATACTGCTGTCTTTTTTCTTGCCGATTAAATTCTTTTGATTATCAAAGAAATATAATAACCGTCGCCATGTTATATGTTGAGCAAGGTTTTTTGTTTTTGCTTGCGCACGCCATGATGCTAATAGCTGCTGAGCGTTCGTCTCATTATCACTATTATTAGCACTTTGATAGTTAGATGTCCGAGAAGTGACTGCGGTATTTGAGACACTTTCTGGCTTGATGGTATTATTTGATTCGGCATTTGCTTTGGCAATAATGGGCTTCGTATAAGCCGTTAATATTGGCTCAGCATTTTGTGATTTGGTGACCAAACTGCTATCCATAGTTTCATTGGCATCCAGTGCCAACTCCCCTGTCATCACAAGTGCTGCAGGCGTTGGCAAAAAAGCCTGTGCTTGCGCGGTCAGTAGCAGTCCAGCTATGGTAAGCGGCAAACGTGCTCGCCTGCCAATGTTTGTTGGCGTGTTCGTTGGCGTACAATCTAGCGCCAAAAGGTTTGAATATTTTGAATATAAGGACATGAGTAACATCTCGCACTGTGGGGGTCAGACGCGTAACGCGTTAGAATTCTATCGAATTATTAGAGTGATATGATGTATCACTGTCTTAAAACATTTTAAACAACTTTTTTTAAAGGTTATTTTTAGTTAAATGCGCCATTTATTGATAATAAAATATAACTAATAGTATTTACTGCGCACTTATTATCACATTATAAAAGAGAGTATTATGTCCACAGCATCGCCAATGACTATCCATGCCGGTCGGTTATCCGCTGCGACTTGGCTTGCCTCGCCCAACTTTAATAAACGTCCTGAAAATATCGCGATTGATGCTATTGTCATTCACAATATCAGCTTGCCGCCCAATGAGTTTGGCGCTTGCGATACTGACGGTCTACACTACGTCAAAGCCTTATTTACCAATCAATTAGACTGGGAGGCGCATCCATATTTTCAAACCATTAAAGGTGCAGAAGTCTCAGCACATTTATTTATAGAGCGAGATGGCGCGATTACCCAGTTTGTCGATTTTAACGAACGCGCGTGGCATGCTGGGCGCTCCAGCTACTTGGGTCGCCCTGAATGTAATGATTATAGCATTGGCATTGAGCTTGAAGGTTCAGATTTTGTGTCCTTTAGCGCGGCTCAATACGAAACGCTCGCCAAAGTTATCGTTGCTATCTATGACGCTTATCCAAAAACTCGTAGGCATCTTACTGGTCATAGTGATATCGCGCCCGGTCGCAAAACTGACCCCGGTGATTATTTTGAATGGACAAAGATACGTGAAATGGTTACCCGCCATATTGCAAGTCAGTCATCACTTTACAACCAAGATTGAGTAAACACTCTTATTAAAATTTCTGTAATCGACAGATTTTATTCTTTATTGGATCCATTTATCAGTGTGATGAAAGTGCTATAATCCGTCAGTTTTTCAACAATGCTGCATTAGCAAACAACCATCAGCAAACAAATTAGCAAAATAGGTTCTCATGGCAAAAAGTCGGTTATTTCGTTCAACCATGGTGGTCAGTAGTATGACCATGCTGTCGCGTATCTTAGGTTTGGTGCGTGATGTCGTTTTGTTAGGCGTCTTTGGCGCCGGTGGTCTAATGGACGCCTTTTTGGTCGCCTTTAAGATACCCAACTTTTTACGCCGCCTATTTGCCGAAGGCGCCTTTAGCCAAGCGTTTGTTCCTGTGCTGTCTGAATATAAAGAAAAATACAGCCTAGAGCAGGTTCAGATTTTAGTCAGTCGCACGTCAGGCGCACTGCTGCTGGTTTTATCCATGCTAACGGTCGTGGTGATTTTAATCGCCCCTTGGGTGGTGACCTTATTTGCCCCAGGCTTTGCTGATCAACCCGATAAATTTGCTATCACTGCTGAATTGCTGCGCCTAACCTTCCCTTATTTATTGTTTATTTCTATGACCGCTTTTGCCAGCGGCATTTTACAAAGTTACGGACGTTTTGCCGCGCCCGCCTTTGCGCCTGTTTTGCTAAATCTATGTATGATTGGTGGTGCTCTAGTGTTTGCGCCGATGTTTGATGTGCCTATCATGGCGCTGGGTTATTCTGTCGCTATTGCAGGTTTACTGCAGTTATTAATACAGCTGCCACAGCTCTCGCAACAAAAACTACTGGTCGCCCCAAAAATAGACTTTCAACACGAAGGCGTGCGCCGTATTTTGAAATTGATGCTGCCGGCTATTTTTGGCGTTTCTGTCACCCAGATTAATTTGCTGCTCAACACCGTATTTGCTTCGTTAATGATTGGCGGTTCGGTTTCTTGGTTGTATGCTGCTGAGCGTATGAGCGAGTTGCCACTTGGCTTAATTGGGGTGGCTATCGGTACAGTTATTTTACCAAGTCTATCGAAAAGTGAAGCGCAAAAAGACGACGTCAGCTTTAAAAAGACCATCGACTGGGCAGCGCGCTTAATTATTTTGGTCGGCGTTCCGGCATCGGCAGCATTATTTATACTCTCCGACGTACTCATGCAAGCGCTGTTTTTACGTGGCGAATTTACCCTACGCGATGCGCAAATGAGCTCTCTTGCGCTAAAAAGCATGGCAGGCGGCATCTTAGGTTTTATGTTAATTAAAATCTTCGCGCCCGCCTTTTTTGCCCGTCAAGACACCAGAACGCCAGTCAGAATCGGTATTATCTCTGTCTTTGCCAATATGATTTTTAGTGTGATTTTTATCGGTATCTTTTATTTCTTAGATATGCCGCTACATGGTGGTTTGGCATTGGCAACGACGGGTGCGGCATTTGTGAACGCAGGCTTGTTATATTACTTCTTGCATAAGCGCAAGATTTTCCGCTTTGGCAGTCATTGGAAAAAGCTGTTTGGCCAGTTTGGGCTTTCTACCGCCTCTATGGTTGCGGTGCTTTATGTCATGCTGCCCTATTTCCCAACCGATGATGCGCAGTGGAAACGTATCGTTGCGCTGCTGATTATGTGCGTCGTTGGTGCGGTGGTTTATGGCGTCGTGCTACTGGCAACAGGTTTCCGTCCGCGCCAGCTAAAGCATGGTTAAGCACTTATTATTAAGCACTCGTTGTTAAGCACTGAACAACGCTTTAACTTACCAAACCAAAACAAGCTAGGTATGAGAATTGACAGTGAATGCGGCTGATAGTTGCCATAATTACTACTAAATACATAATTTTGGGGACTAACATGACGATTAAATCATCAGCTTCACAGACAGCTTTATCAACAACCTTGTCACGCTTACCAAGCCTACTGACTGTTGGCATCCTGTCTACTGGACTACTTTTAAGTGGTTGTAGCAATAATGATAAGGGCGACACTGAGACTGCTGTCAATAATAATGAAGACACTACAGCAATCACTGAAACATCTAATGACACTGTGACTGACGAAGCAAAATCAGTGGGTACGGATAATATGAGTGAAGATGCGCAAGTAACAGATAGCACTCAAGATAAAACCCTCATTACGAGTGACAATATCAATCCAGTGGCCTCAGTGAACGATGACGCTAAGCAAAAAAGCTTGGTGACCAATCCAACTCAAAATGGCACGCCAGAAGACACGGTCAAACAAGCACTCAATAGCTTATATTATGGCGACGCCAAGCAGGCTGCAACGTATTATAAAGTCGACATGGCAAACTTTGAAGAAGAGCTTGCCAAAACGCAATCCGCATTTCAGCAAACCGTTGATGGTGTGACTTTTACTGATACTAAATACAACGATGATAAAACCCGTGCCACCATCATAGGTGAGATTATGTTAAGAGGTCAAAGCGAGCCTGCGCCATTGACTTATGAGCTACAAAAAATCGATGGCAAATGGAAGATTTTAGGATAAGGCGTCTAGCTGCCATTCTCTAACTTTGCTTCATTTGGCGTTATTACTGGTCATTACTATTTTTATTAATCATCGCTATATTAATTGGTCATTACTATCAGCAATGACCGCTTTGCCAAGCATCACGACATCGGCGATAAAACCCTCCATATCACAAACCTTTGGCATATAGCCCCACTGCTCAAAGCCAAGTTTACGGAACAATCCTAAGCTTGGCTGATTATGGGCAAAGATAAGCGCAACCACGTTATGGATACCTAAGCTCGGCGCTTGCGTCAGCATCCAGCCGGTCAATAAGCTGCCCAATTTTTGACCATGATACTCTTGATGTAAGTAGATACTAATCTCCGTGCTGATATGATAAGCGGGCCGTGTATATAAATCGCTAAAGCTGCCCCAAGCGACGATTGGCGATACTGTTTCTTCGACACTTACCTCTGCATCTTCAACCACAGCTCTAACAATGTAAATCGGCCGCGTGGCGCTATTTAGATGTTCATCAAACCAATCTTGCCGCTCTGCGCAAGTCACGGGTGTGAGATTGGCGGTTGCTTGCTTGCCGGCGATACTTTGGTTATAAATGGCTAAAATTGTGGGTAAGTCGTCTTGACTGGCACGCTGCACTATAAAGCGCTCGTTAAGTTTATAGACGGCTGATGTAGGCTGTATAGAGTCATAGCCATTATCATAATCAGTCGTAGAGACAGCAGCAGGCATAGCGTTTCCATCATAAATATTCATAGATAATAATAAAAATAGGGATAAGTGATAAGTAGACGTTTAGCTGTTAGCATGGTTGTTTGATTAACAACAGACTATAGGATGTTAGTATGGCTATTTTACTTTATAATGACTGATTTTAGACACATCAATCTTTGGTAGAGGTGTGTTTTTTCTTTTTTATCCGGTCTTATCTATCATAGCTGAAAATTTATGAACACCTATTTTCTTGAGCAACTGATGGCATCGCCAAGCGCTTTGTCTGCCAATACTAGCCCAGTAGATTTAGCGCCCTGCGTGCTGACTATCGGTAATTTTGATGGCGTACATTTGGGTCATCAAGCGATGCTTGCGCACGTGCGTGATATTGCCAAGGCGCAAAATATTGGCTCGGCAGTCATGATATTTGAACCGCAGCCGCGTGAGTTTTTTGCGCCAGCGACCGCGCCTGCTCGCCTCACCAACCTTGCCGAAAAGCAAGCTTTGCTGGCAGAATACGGCATCGAGACGCTAATTGTTGCCAGCTTCGATAGCGATTTTCGCTCACTATCAGCGCAGGCATTCGCCGATATTTTGGCACTGCGCTTAAACGTCCAAGCCTTGGTATTGGGTGATGACTTTAAATTTGGTCATGACCGTACTGGTGACAGTCAGTTTTTACGCGATTATGGCTTAGATGTGACCAATCTGCATACCGTGGTCGATGATAAAGGCAAAGGCGCGCGCATTAGCTCTACGCGTATACGTAACCTATTGTTGGCCGGTGACATCGATGCGGCTAATGCCTTATTGGGTCGCGATTATGCGATGACAGGCGTCGTCGTTGGTGGTGATAAAATCGGTCGTACCATGGACTTCCCTACTGCAAACGTTGATTTAAAACGCATAAAACCTGCTCTACATGGCATCTTTGCTGTCGATGTCGTCAGCCTTGATGATAATGGTAATGTCATACCGAACGGCTTGACCGCACTGACAGATAGCGAAAACCCAGGGGTTGCAGGTTTACGCCCGCATAGTTTATTTGGTACTGCCAATATTGGTATTAGGCCGTCAGTAGATAAAGAGCATGATTGGCGCTTAGAGGTACATTTCCCTAAGCTACAAGCAGATTTATACGGTTTAACATTGCAGGTACGATTTTTGCACTATTTGCATGGTGAGCGCCATTATGAAAGTTTAGAGGCGTTAAAGGCAGGTATTCATAATGACGTGATCGATTTACTTGAATGGCGTGCTCAGCAGCCTGATTAAATGGCCAGCTATCATTATCAGACCGATAATAAAAAAACCCACAGCGTTCATAACGTTTGTGGGTTTTTATTTAGTCTAATATTTTATTATCTTTTAAGCATCAGGATGCAGACGCACGTTTAAGTCATCGATAACTTCTACCCATGCGGCATCTTTATTCCACTCTTCTTGCAAAAAGGCACGCTGGTTGTCATTCCATACCGCCGCTTCGATTAACTTCTCTTCTTTTGCCAGTTTATTATTTTCGACAAAACTGTCAATCGCTTCATCCGAGCTATCAAGCCCTAACTGCGCAAATAACTCATTCATATTGTATTCAGGTTCACCCAACATAGTCTTTCCTTAATGACAAAAGTTTAATAATGATTTGATTGTACTTATTATTTAAATTAACCACTTTATTGTAGCAAGCTTGCTGCTAATAGCTGTTAATCAACGTTTAGCTAACGTTAGCAATTGTATTGATGGTTACGCAAGGCACAAAAAAGCCCTCTATCGTAGAGGGCTTTTCAGATTAAATTCTATATAACAGCTTGAGTAGATTGCCTACTTATGGAAGCAAGTGTGCTACGGCATCACGCTCTTCGCTAAGCTCTTGCTCGGTAGCTGCCATTTTCTCTTTTGAGAAATCAGATGAGACATCAACACCGTCTACGATAGACCAGTCGCCATTCTTGCAAGTCACTGGGAATGAGTAGATTAAGCCTTCAGCAATACCGTATTCACCATTTGAGTAAACGCCCATAGAAACCCAATCGTTCTCATCGCTACCTAGAGCCCACGTACGCATATGAGCGATGGCAGCGTTGGCAGCAGAAGCGGCAGATGACGCACCGCGAGCTTTGATGATAGCAGCGCCGCGTTGTTGTACTTCTGGGATATAGGTGTTTTCGTACCAATCACGGTCAACCAAATCTAACGCTGGTTTACCGTTAACAGTCGCAGCCGTTAGGTCTGGGTACTGAGTTGATGAATGGTTGCCCCAGATAATCATTTTTTTCACGTCATTGACAGTGCTGTCTGTTTTACCAGCCAACTGTGCCATGGCACGGTTATGATCTAGGCGCGTCATAGCAGTGAAGTTGCGTGGATCTAGGTCTGGTGCATTGCGCTGAGCAATAAGAGCGTTGGTGTTGGCAGGGTTACCGACCACCAATACTTTTACGTCACGGCTAGCAACATCGTTCAATGCTTTACCTTGCGCTGAGAAAATCGCCGCGTTGGCTTCTAGCAAATCTTTACGCTCCATGCCTGGGCCACGAGGACGTGCGCCAACCAATAGTGCATAGTCGACATCTTTAAAGGCAACAGTCGCATCATCAGTTTGCACGATGTCCGCCAATAATGGGAATGCACAGTCTTCTAATTCCATGACCACACCCTTTAGGGCGTCAAGAGCTGGCGTGATTTCAAGCAATTGCAAGATAACTGGCTGATCTTTACCTAGCATTTCACCAGATGCAATACGAAATAACATAGCATAGCTGATATTACCAGCGGCACCAGTGACGGCAACACGTAAAGGCTGTTTCATTGACATTGAATACTCCCTAATTATAGATTAGATAATTCACAATTCTAATGGATGGTTGTAATAGATGGTTGTAATAGATGGTTTTGATTGATGAATATCGTTTGAGATAGCGACCTGCTCGCTGAATATAGCAGTCATAAACCGTTCACTAGTGTAGCACCTCAGCCTATTAACCGTCTAGAGAAAGCGCGAACGCGTTTGCGGACAATACAAATTATATTGTTACATTTTATACAGATAGATAATGAAATTTTTGGCACAACATTAGAGGAGCAAGGCGTTAGAGGAACTTCAAGAAAGGTGCAAAAGAAGTATTAAAAGACGGCGAAAAAGCGTTTTAGATAGAATAATGGCTAATATTTTAGGAGAGTTATAAGAAAAATTGCCTATATTTTTGCCATTTGTACTTCACTGTTTTATTCATTAAAGGCAGAAAGAAGGTGATTAATGCACAATAACTCAATGTCAAAATAGAATTATTTGCCGCCTGAAATAATAAACTTACTACCGCAGTTGTCGACGATATTGCTACAAGTGCCGAATGAGCTGCCCTCATAACACACATGCACATCAGTCAATACCATTTGCCGACGCGTGCCTACCTGACAAATCAAATCCACGCTATTCGCTGACATACCATTATTCAAGCGGGTCATCTGACCGACAAAACGCGATTTTAATACCGTATAGCTGTTGCCTGTATTCAATTCGTTTGGTAGCTTTAAGTCGCCGGCATAATTGGTAATTTGGCGAAAATAACTACTGGCGCTGAGAGGGCTACAAGCGCCATAGCGTTGCCAGGCTTGGGTACGCACCGTGGTATCAGGCATGATACGGTTGACAACTTTTAATTGTAAGGGCGTCAAGCGTGGCTCACTGCCACGGCCGCAGCGCGCGCCATAGCCCATATCGAGACCTGAAACGGTAAGCGAATAGCCTTCTAAGCACTGGCGCATACGTGCGCGCGTTGGCTGTAAGCTACATAGCGCTGGCGTCATCTCAATCATCAACACCCGCTGACCCGGTTTACTGGCATTCGCCGCTTGGGCTGGCAGCGTTATTGCACCCTGCAACAATAGCAAAGCGCTTATACCAAGTGCAGCATTACCTTTACTGTCATACTTTGTACGTAACCAATATTTATGAAAATGCTCTGATAGCGCTGTCTTTGACATCGAGCCCACCTTTGTCTGAAGAGTTAATTGACGCTTAGCTTGCGACGATATGGGCAACTTGAAATATTTTTTAATCATAAGAAGTTAGAGTATCTAGCAATGACGAATAGGAGCTTTTAGGATTCATTAATTTCCACAATCCAAACTAAGACACTGATCACATTAGGTCGCTTGAAAGTATTTAGCCTTCTGGGAGTAAGTCCGCAGGCTGGGAGTGAGCCAACAGGAAATTCAGACGGAAACTCAAACAATGGTAGCAAATTGCTTTTTTTAATCTATAGCAGAAACGTAAACATGGCTGATGCATCGTGTAATGTAGTGAGTGAAAAGTCATATCAATACATCACGCACTGCTGATATCAATTTTTCTTGCTTGCTGTGTCTACGCAGACAGAGGCTACAAAAAATTGATATCAGCAATACCGTCGCGTTTTTAGGATATTTCGACTATAGATTGTATACTGCTTTTAAATGAACGATATAAAAAAAAGCCATTAACAGCGAGCGATTAATGGCTTTTTTAGAAAACAAAGAGAATTAGAAGGCGGCGGGAATGGTTCCCATGCGCTGACTAATAGGCTGACCGCGACCCAGCAAACTGCTATAGATGGTGGCGTTTTCCATTACATGTTTGACGTAATTGCGCGTTTCAGGAAAGGCAATCGACTCGACATATTGGTCGGCCGCAAGTGAGCCATAAACTGGCTGCCAACGTTTGGCATTGTTGGGTCCAGCATTGTAACCCGCTGTGGCCAAAACTGGCTGGCTATTCAATTTACCAAAGATATCGCCCATATACCAGGTGCCATAACGAATATTGGTATCACCACTATTGGCACGGCTGGCGCTATAAGTTTCGCCCAAATTACGTGCGATATATTTAGCGGTATTAGGCATGACTTGCATTAGCCCGCTCGCGCCAACGTTTGAGCGCGCCGACGAGACAAAACGACTCTCTTGACGCATGATGCCATACGCCCATGCCGGATCGATACCAGCCGATTGACTATGGCGCACGACCGCCGATTGGTGCGGCATCGGATGCGATAGAGCCAAGTTATTTACCGTATCAGTATTATCAATGGCATAAATTGCTCGATCGAGCCAACCGATATCATAGGCTTGACGCGCGGCCGCAATAATCAAATTATTATCGAGATTGTCACGCGCTTTTTTCACTGCCCAGTTCCACTCGCGATTGGCATAAGCGCGGCTGGCATCGGCATTATATAGAGCAAATGCGCGCGCAAAGTGCGGGTTTTGCATGACGCGGGCACGGTCGGCGCTACTAACGTTAGGTAAATTACTGCCACCTAAGCGGCTGGCATCAAAACGTTGACCGACTTTATCCTTGGCCATCAAACCATAGTATTCATTGCTTTTCGCAAGATTTTGATACATTTTTTTGGCAGTGTTGCGTTTGTTGGCATCACTTGATTGCTCATAAGCACGCGCCAACCAATATTGCCATTGATTGGTTTTTTGCGTTTCAGCGTCCATTTTTGAGATGGCTTCGACCACATCATTCCAACGACTAAAACGAATCGCCGCCATGGCATAATATTCGGCTTCTTCAAAGCTAAAATCATTATCTAAGCTATTACGGAACCAATCGACCGCTTCCACATTAAAACCATCGTCAGTATTGTGGTTCATACGCTGAACGCCAAGAATGCGATAAGCATAGCGACTGGTGTCATCGTTTAATAACTTCGCTGCGCGCTGATTGTCTTGTTTCACATCAAAATCTAATTGTAGCGCTGCCTCACGGTAGGACTTTTCTGCCAAGCGCCCCATGGCATACAAATACAGATATTGATTCATCTGGCTGTTTGGCTCGCGAGCAAAACGGCTAAAAAATGCTGAGGGATTGAGCTGAATTTCACTTAACGACGAGTAAGGAATCGGTGTACCCAACTTTGATGACAAAGCCATAATATCGCCAGTCTTACCTTTACGCAGCATACGTTTGAGGCGCGATACCCTATCTTGATTACTAATCAGCGCATTATTATTCATCTCTAACGCCAATTGATCACACAGCGCTGGCTGTTTTTTGGTGGTCAGCCAGACATCGGACTTGGCCGCCATCGCGCGCATGCTATCGCCGCCGTTATTAAACCCAAGGGCAACGGCGCACTTTTCACTGTCATCGGCATTGGTAATGAGATTTGCCACTTGGCGTACGGCGGCATAATCATTGGAACCCGCTTTGGTTTCTGCAAAATCGGCAACCAGCTTTTCTGCCATTACCGTCTCTGGATACTGGCGGACAAACTGTGTAACCGCCGCTGGGCTTTGTGAGTTTAGGTCCAAATTCATACGCCAATAAGGCGGATACATGGCAAACAAACCGCCATTCATCTCCTGCTCATAATTATAAAGGGCGTTGACATCACCGCGATCTGCGGCGATAGCTGCTGCTGTAAATGAGCTTGCGCCACTATCCGCTTGGTAACCGCTGTTTGCTTGATAATTGCTGTTTGGCTGCGAGCTTGGCGCTTTATAGTTATCAGGTTGATAGCTTTGCGGTTGATAGTTGTCCGGTTGGTAGCTACCTTGTGGCTGATAACTATTGACATTACTACTGGTATTATTGCCCCATGTAAGCTCAGCATAAGCTCCTTGTGACAATGCCAGCGCGCCCATCGCCGTTGCCACACTCAGCACACTGGTTTTTAGCATCGTTGTTTTATGATTTTTAGGCATATGATTTTGATAATTGGCATCTTTATCCTTGATACTCGGGGCAACTTGCGGCTTTGACATACGGACTCTCTTTATAATAAGTCTAAATAATTTGGCTAAATAAACAGCTTAAATCTAGGCTTGAAATGGTGTTTTTCACCCTGCTTAGAACGCTCATTTAAACAATAGTGCGGATATGGTTGTCTGCATCATACTATACTCGTTGCACATTCAACCATCAGCTTTACTTTTCGTTAATAAATTGGATAGCCATGCGTAACACAAAGGTGTTACGGCGCTTTTACTAGGCTTAATTGTGCTAAAAGCCATTATCTGAGCTATGGTAATAGATAAGCAATTGATACTATTATAAATAATCAAATGCCGTCAACAGAGTAAGACCATGCTAACTTTTCACATTGATGGCAGATTATGATAAAATACGCCACCGGTTAATCGCCTACCCCGCTATATTTTTAGTCAATCATGGACTTCGCTTATGAGTGTTACTGTATTTAATCCCCGCATCGATGACGCTGCTGTTGAGAACAGGGTTACTGCGCCTGCCGTTACGGCACTCGAAGCATCAAACTCTGTTCAAGCGTCTACTGCTCAAACTCCAGTCAGTGTCAATGAAAGTGGCGCGCCGAAAAAAGTCTTTGTTACCACTCAAGGCTGTCAGATGAACGTCTATGATTCTGGCAAAATGCTTGATGTATTGGGCGATTCACACGGGATGGAAGTTACCCATAATATTGACGAAGCCGATGTGCTATTAATGAATACCTGCTCGATTCGCGAAAAAGCGCAAGAAAAGGTGTTTTCAGAATTGGGTCGCTGGCGCAAATTAAAAGAAAAACGCCCTGATTTGGTTATCGGTGTTGGCGGCTGCGTAGCCTCGCAAGAAGGCGATAATATCCAAAAACGCGCGCCTTACGTTGATATGGTTTTTGGGCCACAAACCTTACACCGTCTGCCAGAGCTGTATGACCAGTCTCATGAGCAGCGCTCTATCTCGCCTAAAAACCGTATCGGTACGGTGGATGTTTCATTCCCAAGTATCGAAAAGTTTGATTTTTTACCAGAACCAAGAGTAGAAGGGTTTAAGGCCTTTGTATCCATCATGGAAGGCTGCTCAAAATATTGCTCATTTTGCGTGGTGCCTTATACGCGCGGAGAAGAATTGTCGCGTCCGCTCGATGATGTCTTGGCTGAAATTGACAGCTTAGCCGCTCAAGGCGTGCGTGAAATTAATTTACTGGGTCAAAACGTCAACGGCTATCGCGGCGAAAAAGACGACGGCAGTATTTGCCGTTTCGCCGAGCTCTTGCATTACGTCTCGCACGTCGATGGTGTCGAGCGCATTCGCTATACCACCAGCCATCCGCTAGAGTTCACCGATGATATTATCGATGCTTATGCCAAGTTGCCAGAGCTGGTATCACACCTGCATCTACCGGTTCAAAGTGGCTCAAATGCTATTTTGGCGGCGATGAAACGCAACCATACCATCGATGTTTATATCAATCAGATTAATAAGCTCAAAGCCATACGCCCTGACATTCACCTATCGAGTGACTTTATCATTGGCTTCCCTGGCGAGACTGATGAAGACTTCCAAGATACCTTAAACTTGGCAAAAGAATTGAACTTCGATCACTCTTATAGCTTCATCTATTCTAAGCGTCCGGGCACACCAGCCGCAGAACTACCCGACGATGTGAGCTTCGCAACTAAAAAGGCACGCTTGGCAGAATTTCAACAGGTTATTATCGATTCAACCCTTGCCAAAACCCATGAAATGGTCGGCACTACGACTCGTGTCTTGGTCGAGCAGGTGGCCAATCGTCATCCTGATTGCTTAATCGGTACAGCGGATAATACCCGTACCGTGATGTTCCCTTTTGACGTTGATAAAGTAGACGAACTACTGGGTAAAATCGTCAGTGTACGTGTGACTGATTTTGTCAGTCCGCATATGGTAAAAGGCGAGCTGGTTGAAGTATTGGCTTAACCCTTTATAAAAAGCTGTATAAATGAAAAAGCCGCTCTCTATTTAAGTAGAGAGCGGCTTTTTTGTGTGTGGATGTTAAAATTGATTGTCTTTACTGCGATAACCAATCGGTCTTCCGCAATTGCTGCTTGGTTTCACGGCGACGTTTTTTGCGCACGATATCAATATCTTCTTTTTCATGAATACCGCCTTTTTTGAGCAGTG
Organism: Psychrobacter sp. YGAH215; assembly: GCF_007280595.1. Taxonomy (NCBI): domain Bacteria; kingdom Pseudomonadati; phylum Pseudomonadota; class Gammaproteobacteria; order Moraxellales; family Moraxellaceae; genus Psychrobacter; species Psychrobacter sp. YGAH215. The sequence goes on from NZ_VKLR01000006.1 coordinate 127,831, forward strand.
GATTTAGCGCCAGATAATTTCGCGGTTTTATAGCACCAAATAAGTTTTGATTGGCTGTAGCATCTTGCTGTTCCAGCTGCTGTTCAATCTGTTTGGCCTTTTTTAAGGTTTGTTTTAAGCTCATATTGTTACCTATATTTTTAATATCTCTAAATCTGTTTTGCAAAACCAACTAACCCTTAATGCACATTACTTGCTTTAGCGTATGCACCACTTCAACTAAGTCGGCTTGGTTGGCCATCACTTCTTCAATGTCTTTATAAGCACCGGGTATCTCGTCGATGACGCCTTTGTCCTTACGGCACTCAACGCCTTCGGTTTGCGCTTTAAGCTCATCAATGGTAAATGCTCGTAAGGCTTTGCCTCGGCTCATTTGTCGCCCTGCGCCATGCGAGCACGAGCAAAACGATTCATCATTGCCAAGACCTCGGACGATAAAGGATTTTGCGCCCATAGAGCCAGGAATAATCCCCAGCTCACCTTGGTAGGCACTGATAGCGCCTTTACGCGTGACATAGACTTGCTCACCAAAATGTACCTCTTCATTGACGTAGTTGTGATGGCAATTGATGGCTTCTTTGGTAAGCTGAAAACGTGGCAACCCCGCTTGTGGTGACTGCATGGCTTTAATGACCAAACGCATCATCTCACGGCGGTTTTCTAGCGCATAATCCTGCGCCCAGCCTACCGCCTCAACATAATCAGCAAAACTATCAGAGCCTTCAGCAAAGTAAGACAAATCCCGATCTGGCACATGACCAAAGCGCGATTGACGCTCTTTTTTGGCAAGATTAATAAAGTACTGACCAATACAATTACCAATGCCGCGACTACCAGAATGCAGCATGACCCAGACATCATTGTTTTCATCCAAGCACAGCTCAATGAAATGATTGCCACCACCCAACGTGCCAAGTTGCTTTGCCCACGTACGCTCAAAGCCTTTGAGCATCTTGAGCAAACCTGGATGCTTATCAGTAATTGGTCTTAGGCGTTTACCTAACGGATCAAGCGTTGAGTTTTTGGCTTGGATTTGTTTGTGCATATTAAAGCCAACTGGCACTTGCTGCTCGACTACTGAGCGCAATGCCCTTAAGCTATCAGGTAAATCGCTTGCCGTCAGAGATAGACGCACCGCGTTCATACCGCAGCCAATATCGACCCCGACTGCAGCCGGAATGATGGCGGATTTGGTTGGAATCACACTTCCAACGGTAGCGCCTTTGCCAACGTGTACATCAGGCATCACCGCGATATGCGAATGTACAAACTCCAGCTGAGCCAAATTGCGTAATTGCTGCATCGCCTCTTGTTCAATATCTGAGGTATAAATCTTGACTGGTACGCCAGATTTACTATTTTCATTTAATACTAATTGAATGCTCATAATGTATTATTTCCATTTTATTATTTTAATCACCATACAAAATATATTTTAATTTACCTATTCTGTTAACTTTATAATTTACTTATTGATTACCATTAAGTAAAACACTCAATAAGTTATTCTTTATAAAAAATAGACAATAAAATACCACTTCTTTATTAATTAAAAAATTAATAAAAATGTATGATTAATTTATGATGGACGTTTTAAAAAGAATTTTTACGCTACCAAAATATTTAGCTTAAAAATGAAAGCTTAGATAGCACACACATAAATAGTTATTTACTAAATAATAGCGTGAGCTGAGCGAGAATATTGGTGATAACAGTAAGGTAAAATTTTGAATAAACAGCTAACAGCAAGCGCGGAAATGCCGAGCACGATTACGAGCTATTTTAACATAGCGTACCTAGAAGAGGGATAGAGTGAGTAGATATAGAAGGCTATGCGTTAATACCAATAAACAAGATATCACTCATAGCTGATATATACATTCAGCCAAACCTTTTCGAAGTCGTCATTGCTGTCATGCAATTTATACGTTCAGTCTTTGAAAACGTCTTAATGTTTAAATAGGACACGATGATTCCTCCGTAGGTTGTGGCCAATGTCAGAGCGACAATAGCAGATTAACTGGGATGATATAGCACCTATAAAAGATAAGCACTATAAATCAATGAGATAATAATAACGATTTAACAAATAAAGTCAATAATTAATTTAATTATATAAAAATTTTCTAGAAAACGTGTCGCTTGTTAAAAAAATCACGTTAAACATAAACCTGATTAATTCCTAAGCCAAGAAACCATTTAATACCTCAGCCAATAACGCCGCGGCAATTAAAATAAATATCACCCCGCAACCGCGATTGAGCCATGCCAAACGCTCACCAACATCAAGCCAACCAGCCAGCTTTTTACCGCCAATGGTATAAATCAGTTGCCAGATCGTCTCGCTCAAAAACAGCCCACAAGTCAGCATAATATACTGCGGCCACAGCGGCGCGCTAAAATTGATAAATTTGGGAAAAAAGGCGGCAAAGAATAAAATCGCCTTTGGATTAGACAGTGATACCCACATGCCCGTTCGAAACAATAACCAATCGCTAGGCGGTGCTTTGACAGTAGCGCTCGAAAGCGAGCGTGGCATAGGCTTATCTGCCATTTCTGTAGTCGCAGTCAGCTCTTTATGAACTTCTGTACTCAGCTCGCTGGCATCACTCATCAAGCTGCTACTGCCACTATCTCGCCACGATGCAACACCCAAATAAATAAGGTAAATCGCACCAACGGTCTTAATCACTGTTAATAACCATGGCGATTGACGGCTGATAACATCAAGTCCAAGGAGCGTGGATAGCAGCAAAATAAACAGCCCAAGGCTTAAACCTGCTAGCGTCCATAATGTACGCTTGACGCCATAATTAAGGCCGTACTGAAAGGCCAATAGCATGTTTGGACCGGGAGTCGCTGAGATAAAAAACGTACTTGCAAAAAATACCGCAAACAGATGCCAAGACATCAACGAACCCCTACTTCTTTATAAAAATTTAAATAATACATGCGCCATGTTGAAAAGCATACGCCATGTTGAAAAAATAAACACCGCCATAAAGACGGTGTATGTCATGCGCATCTATATTGCCATAAAATTGCTTATTGACTATTTTATCAGCTGATAGCGCAACTGTTTAGCAGCTTTTGTAAAAACTCATCACAACGTACCATTTCACTTAGCGCGACATATTCATCAGCTTTATGCGCCTGCTCAATGCTACCAGGACCGCAAATAATCGTTGGGATGCCGCTATTAGTAAACTGACCACCTTCAGTTGCATAAGCGACTTTATGACGTGTATCGTCGCCGGTCAGAGCGATAATTAACGCTTGTAGCTCAGCGCTGTCGTTATCGGTCATCGCTGGTACACTTTCTTCTTGTAGCAGCTCAATGCCAGTATCGGCAGCGCGTGCTTGCATTTGGGTGCTGAGCTCTGCAACTTTGGCCGCAATCGGTGCGAGGATATCGTCTTGTGTCATATGCGGCAGATTACGATAATCAAAGGTAAATTCACACAGATTGGGGACGATATTGGTCGCGGTGCCGCCTTGTATGGTGCCAACAGATAATGTCGAATAAGGCACATCGAACAGCCCATCGTTATCGCTTCGATGACTAATCTCTTGGGCCAATTCATCGACATAACCAATCAAACGACTGGCATAGCTAATAGCGTTGACACCTTGGGCAGTCAATGATGAATGCGCTGACTTGCCATGGACGCGGCAACGGTAAACCGCGATGCCTTTATGCGCCACCACCATCGCCATATTGGTCGGCTCGCCAACGATACAGTGGTCAGGCGTAATACCGCGCGCTTTCAAATCTGCCAAAAGTAGCGGAGCGCCCAAGCAGCCGACCTCTTCATCAAACGACAATGCCAAATGCAATGGGCGACGCAGCTGGCCTGCGTTAGAGAGTTTTACCGCTTGCGGCAATAGTGTTAGCGCACAAGCAATAAAACCCTTCATATCGCAAGCACCGCGACCGTACAGCTTGTCACCACGAATGGTCGCGGTAAACGGCTCCGACGTCCAGTCTTGCCCATCTACTGGTACGACATCGGTATGACCCGATAGTACCAGACCATGATTGATTTCATCGGCATCTTTTCCCGCTGGCACCGTAACGAATAAATTGGCTTTATTTTTAGCATCATTAAAGGTTAAATCTACCGTTAAGCCCAATTGCTCGCAATACGCTTTCACATCGTCAATCAACGCCAAATTTGAATGGCGACTGACCGTATCAAACGCAATTAATCTTGTCAGCCAGTCAATACTGTCATTTGGATAATTGCCAGTAGAATAATGAGTATTGGACGTTTCTCGTTCTGCAACGTTATCGTAATTTTTTAGCGTCATAAGACTTCCTTATCGTACTAAGATAAAAAGGCACAGCTTTTTTAATAAGCGTAATAATGAAGACACGCCCTAGCCTTTTTAAGCAGATTTTTTATTTAAGTTTTTTACTTATTTTTTTGAAATGAACGCTGCTGTAGGGCTCTGATTTCTTCATCTAAACCGGCAATCGGACCTTCGATGGGCACATTCGGCGCGACTTCTTGGATACTTAATGAATGGATGGGCGATGTTGAGCTCACACCCATCTCGTCCATCCATTTACCGAGCTGTTTTGATGAGCTGATATAGACAATACGACCAAGCCCCGCCCACGCATGTGCCGCGGAGCACATGGCGCAATGCTCACCCGAGGTATATACCACGGCTTTTGCCCGCGCCTCAGGGGTCATATTTTGCGCGGCCCATTTAGCGACGGCAATTTCAGGATGGTAAGTCGCATCAACCGTATTGGCACGATTACGATCTTCTTGTAATACTTTGCCATTGCCATCGACCAACACGCTACCAAACGGCGCATCGCCCGCCTCTAACGCTTCAACAGCAAGCTCAATGCAGCGGCGTAAATAAACCATCTCATTATCAGTAGTCATCATCATATCCCTTTTATTATTTTGGATAGCTATCCAATAGCCAAGTACCATTTCTCTGGCATCAATCTCAGCTATTTCTCATGCCCTTTATCCTATCATGCTAATTATGATGGGCGGTTTTGATTCATCACATCAACGACCGGCGGCATCGGTTTAGGCAACCTACCTTCTGCTTGTAGCTCTTTGGTGGTTTTGGCATCGATAGCCAGTCCAGCAATCAGAGCGATATCTTTCACAGGTTTGCGTTGACGCGTAGCAAAACTGACCGGTACCATGCGTGCAAATTCAAAAATATGCAGATAAGACTCTTCGCCACCTTCAAAGTCTTCATCATCTTCTAATCGAATCGCACCAATTTTTGCCAAATCCGACAGCATCTCATTTTCTTCAGCGCTTAGACCACAATCGGTAATACCAAAACCGGTCATAAAGCCATTTGCCCACTGTTTCAGCGCCATCACGCGCTCGTACAGGTCATGTTCATCATCTGGTACCAGTGGCATATACGCATAAGCATCGTCTTTATCTTTTAACTGAAAAACGATGTCTTCTGCCTCTTCGGTGAGCAAGGTTAGTGCGGCATCAGGCAGCGGCGCAAAGCTCAGCTCTTCAAACACCTTTGCCCAAACTGGCTCATCAGGGGCATTACAGGCCGTCATCAGCCCCGTCATCAAGCCGTGTACCTCGCTGATAGAAACGTCCGTCCAGTCATCAAACGCAGCCAGCCAAGTATTCCAGCCAGAGATATTGTCATTCATAATAGATGTCCTAGTGATTGATTAATAATGGTAAATACCAACAGACGCCGCCCAATATTACTCATAAAGCGGCAAGTGATAAAAGTCACAAAGCAAAGCGCCATACAATTACTTTGTTGATATAGATATTATGCGGTCACCTATGGCATTATTAAACGCAGAGAACAAAATTCATTTACGCTTACTTGTTAAGGATAAAAACTGACTATGTATGACCAACTTAGAATATTAGAAAAAATGGTACTCGACATCAAAAAACAGTATCAGCTTGTCAGTGCTGAACTTAGCAGCCTCAAACAACAACCAGTGACTGACCCAAAAGAGCTTACCGCTCTTAAAACCAAGCTTGATAGCAGCTATAGCGAGCGTGACGGTGCCAAAAAACAATTAAACGATCTTGATAAACGCTATCAAAGCCTTGCCGAGGCGCATCATATGATAGGTGAAGAACAAGACAAATTGCACAAGCAAATCGAGCAATTACAGCATCAAAACCATGCACTGCAGCAGCGTAATAATGAATTAAAACAGCAGTATAGCGATATTAAGCAGCAAAATAGTGACTTGAAGAAGAAAAATGAATTGGCCGCTGAGCGTACCCAAGTGGTCTTACAGCGTTTGACACGTATTGACCAAGCCGAAAGTTAAGCAGACGTTGATATTCATTATGCTTAATTTGAGCAATTTTGCTGATTAACTTTATCTATTCAGCACTTAAGTTTATTAGGTTTATCAGCACCCTATTTATAGGAATGACAGTTAATTATTCACTTTAATGACACATATTGTAGGATTTATCATGACCGATGACCGCGCAAACCCTGTAGAGCGTCAACTGCAAAGCAGTCAGACCCATAACATTCAACCCACAAATATTCAACCCACAACCACTCAATCAACAGCCACTCCAGCAAAAGACAGTCAAACACAAACCACGCAACCACAAAAAGCCATGCCAAATAATTCGAACCCGCAAAATAACAATGCAAATAGCAATGTAAACAATAATGCAAATAACAACAAGACAACTAATAGTACGGTAAATAGCGCTGCTAAACCTGAAAGCGCCCCTGAGCCGCAAATTAAAAAGGTCGATGTGGCGATTGCGGGCGTAACCTACCCTATTTTTTGTCCTGTACACGAGCAAGAAGAATTGCGTGCAGCAGTTTCCTATATCAACGACTTTGCTCTAAAGTTAAGAAGAGATGCACCAAGTCTTAGCCAAGAAAACCTGCTGGTATTAACCTGCTTAAATTTATATGAAAAAATCCAAATTCATGAAAGAAACGAAGAAGATCGTCTGCAACAAAGCAAACAGTCTGAAGCACTGCTCAAAAAAATTATGAAAGATGCGCATTCCATTTTATAAATTTGCCTCAATATTAAATAGGTATTCTAAAAAGATAAGCGCTTAACTCATCAGAGCTAAGCGCTTTTTTAAATGGTGATAAAAGCTTATCGACTTGTGATTAACAACTTATGGCTTACAAGTTAGGCATCTGCTTGATAAGTCTTACCAGCATGAAAATCCGCTTGATGCTCATAATTGCAAAAGAACAATGCTTTATTAGCGGCCATATCATTATTACTATTTAAAGTAGGTGTAGATTCCAGCACACCGCGATACTCAGCCAAACTGTTGCCACAAAAATCACACTGGCGCGGCGTGGTCACATCGCCCTTTTTTGGCATCATGCTTTTTGGCGCACGCGGGTACATAAACTTATAAAAGCCCCACATCACAGCCCAGATAATAAGAATTACAATGATAACGGCCAACACGGCAATGCTCCTTTGGATACGTTCTAAGACATTATAAACCCAACGCTGTAGAATAAACGTATAAAAAACTGGCCATATACAGCCAGTTTTTTAAGTCGTTAATAAATTAACCTCATAGATGCTTAAACTAACAGAGGTCTATCACTGTCGAACTATAATGAACAAACTACAGCTGCAGCTCACTGATGTCAGCCACGGTTAAGAATAAGGCGCGCACTTGCTTGAGCAGTGCTAAGCGATTGTTTTTCAGCGCCGCATCTTCACTATTGACCATGACGTCAGCGAAAAAGTCTGACAAAGGCGCATCCAAACTGACCAGCGTTTGCAATACTTGCGTATAGTCAGCAGTTTCTAGCAAAGGTTTGACCGCCATCTGCGCTTGCTGAACCGCTTGATATAACGTTTGCTCAGCAGCTTCAGATAATAGCGCTTCATCCACAGTGTCAGCGACACTTACTTCTGATTTCGCTAAAATGTTGGCAACGCGTTTGTTTGAATCGGCAAGCTTTTCGGCTTGTGGCAATTCACTAAACGTTTGCACAGCGCGAATACGCTGATCAAAATCGAGCGGCATATGCGGATTGATTGCTTGCACGGCTTGAATCGTATCGACACTGACGCCCTGCTCGGTATACATCGCCCGATAGCGCGAGTTTAAGAACGCCATCACTTGGGTAAAGGTATCGCCCATTTTAGCAATTTTACTGCCTTCACTGGTGCTATAACCTTTAATCGCTTGCTCAACGAGCGCCACCAAATTAATTGGTAATTGCTTTTCAATCAAAATACGCAAAATTCCAATGGCTGAACGACGTAAGCTAAATGGGTCTTTTGAGCCAGTCGGTGCTTGGTCAATAGCAAAAATACCAACCAACGTATCTAAACGATCAGCCAACGCTAAGCAAATACCAATCGGTGTCTGCGGTAATACATCACCGCTGAACTTAGGCAAATATTGCTCTTGCAGGCTGGCCGCGACGGCTTCAGGTTCATCATTTAAGCGCGCATAATACGTACCGGCGATACCTTGCAGTTCAGGATATTCACCGACCAATGAGCTGGCCAAATCCGCTTTTGATAAAATTGCGGCTCGTACAGTTTCATCAACATTAATATCGCGACCTTGCTGCTGCATCAGTGTCGCAATAAAGGCAGCAAGCTTGGCAATACGTTCAGACTTTTGCCAAATCGTACCTAGCTTATCTTGGAAGACACGCGTTTTTAGGCTTTCAGTCAAAGCAAATAAAGGCTGCTTTTGGTCTTGCAAGAAGAAAAACTCCGCGTCCGCCAAACGCGGACGCACGACTTTCTCGTTGCCTTCAATAATTTGATTGGGATCTTTTGACTCAATATTGGTGATAAAAATAAAATAAGGCTGCAATTTGCCTGCTTTATCGGTCAAGCAAAAATACTTTTGATCCGCTTGCATGGTTGAGATAAGCGCCTCTTGCGGCACTTGTAAAAAGCGCGCCTCAAAGTTTGCTCGCAGCGCAATCGGGAAGTCAACCAACGCCGTCACTTCATCTAACAAATCTTGTGGGACGATAGGATCGGCATTGACTTCATCGGCTAGCGTTTTGACTTGGTTTTTAATCAACGTTTGACGCTTATCAAAATCCGCCACGACTTTTAAATCATCGAGCAATTGCTCATAATCATTGGCGTGCGTAATCTCGTGATAGTCAGGACTGTGGAAGCGATGACCGCGCGTTTGCTTGCCAGTTTGATGTCCTTGGATAGTGGCATCAATAACCGCATCATCTTGCATCAATACCGCCCACTGTACCGGACGGACAAACTCATTGCGGCTCGCGCCAGAACGCATACGCTTAGCAATCGGCAAATTATCAAGCGCGGTTTGGAAAATAGTAGGTAGTAACTCAGTCGTCGCTTGACCCTGAATAATCTGCTCATAGCCGACATAATCACCTTTATCGGTGTTAATAGTGATCAGCTCGCTGGCGTCGATACCTAAACCCTTAGCAAAACCCATCGCTGCGCGCGTTGGATTACCATCGCTATCAAACGCCGCTTTAATAGCCGGACCACGTTTTTGCTCGCTACGATCAGGCTGCTTATCGCTGATACCCTCAATTCGAATCGCCAAACGACGCGGCGCGGCAAAGGCTTTAATACTATCGAAGCCAATTTCAGCTTCATTTAACTGCTCGGTGACACTGGCTTGTAGCGCATCACGTAGCGGTTTTAGGCTTTTTGGAGGTAGCTCTTCACACCCCAGTTCAAATAAAATAGTACTCATGGGATGCTCCTATTTATTATTGTTAGTAGTTTGATTATCATCTGTATTTTCAGTTAGCACATCTTCTTTTGGCAAATACTTATCGAGCGCCGCTTGACGATGGGCCTCATCGGCCAACGGAAAGCCCAATTTGGCGCGTGCTTCGACGTAACCAAAGGCAACTTTACGCGCCAGCGTACGTACCCGCAGAATAAAACGCTGACGTTCTGTCACCGAAATCGCACCGCGCGCATCAAGCAAGTTAAAGGCATGCGACGCTTTTAGTACCATCTCATAGGCAGGTAATGGCAAACCTTCAGCAACCAACTTATCCGCCTGTTGCTCATAAAAATCAAACATCTGACCCATCATTGGCACATCAGCGTGCTCAAAGTTATAGGTTGATTGCTCAACTTCGTTTTGATGGAAAACATCGCCATAGGTTACGCGGCCAAATTCGCCATCTGCCCAGACCAAATCATAGACGCTATCAACGCCTTGCACATACATCGCCAAGCGCTCAAGCCCATAAGTAATCTCGCCTGTCACGGGGAAACACTCGATACCGCCAACTTGTTGGAAATAAGTAAACTGGGTGACTTCCATGCCGTTGAGCCAAATCTCCCAACCAAGTCCCCACGCACCAAGCGTTGGCGACTCCCAGTTGTCTTCAACAAAACGCACATCGTGTACTAATGGATCAATACCGATAGCGCGTAGTGAATCCAAATACAGCTCTTGGATATTGGGTGGATTGGGCTTTAAAACCACCTGAAATTGATAATAATGCTGCAAACGGTTCGGGTTATCACCGTAGCGGCCATCGGTTGGACGGCGCGATGGCTGCACGTAAGCCGCATTCCAACGCTCAGGACCTAGCGAGCGCAAAAATGTCGCGGTATGAAAGGTACCAGCGCCGACTTCCATATCATAAGGCTGCAAGACCACACAGCCCTTATCAGCCCAGTAGTTCTGTAAGGTAAGAATTAAATCTTGAAAAGTCATCGGCTGAGCATGTTTTTCTTGTGTCATCGAAGTTGTCGCTTGAGATGTCATAGTTTGGATTGTCATGGTTTGGATTGTCATAGTTTGGGGCATGTCATAACGCCGCGGTGGAATGTGTATTATAAAATAAGATATTGATAGCGCGCGTATGGCCTATTTGGCAACGACGCTATTTGCCTGCTCACCTTACTAAAAATTGACCATTTTATCTATATTTAGCACAATTAAATTTGTCTAAACCGCTTAAATAGTCAGTTATTTGCTTGGTTCATCATCAAAATCTACCTATCAGCGTCGTTAATCCAATAGATATAAAAACGAGATAAAAAAATACCCAAATGCGTGAGCATTCGGGCAGGAGGAAAAGTGTGTCGCAGGCATCCTGATGAGTCAGGCTTTTTGTTTTTTCATGGGCTATTATTTTTATTTTAGCCTTGTATTTTATGTTCTTAACGTTGTCTTTATTTAGATGACTTTAGATTTAGATAACGCTAATATCGACAAACAATATTCATCTTAACTTTATAACTTTGCTTTTAGTGATAAGACTGATTATTTGCTTTAGGCATGATTATCCATAAGATAATATAAATTAAGATGCCTGGAACAGCGGCGCTCATGGTGGAGACAATCACAAATAACAATCTAACCCATGTTGGCGACCAGCCAACATATTCTGCAATACCGCCCATCACACCTGCGATCATACGATTATTTCTTGAGCGATGTAATTTTGCTAACTTAGCCAAATCAAATACCTCTCTTATTATTTATGCTTATTTTGAATGTATTATTTAACGTTATTTTCTATAATTTATTTTGGAACGTTATAAAAATTCATAACCCTTTTGAACTTACGAATAAGTATAGCAACTATTGACTTTTTATCTGTTGATGATATAGACGTGCTTTGTGAGTTTATGCTACTTAAGCTTACTCTAAGCTCTCATAATTACGCCTAAACTCCTGATTTTAAATAACTATTTCAAAATGTTTCATCATACACTTTGTTTCACTTATATTACATATTCTGTTACAATTTTAAAAAGTTCAAGCAATCACTTTAAATCTGTTTAGGTGGAAAAACTTTATTATCTATTGATAATTTAATATTAAAAGTCCTTTATAAAATAACGCCTATTTACAATAACCTACCTGTAAATCTATCCAAACCTTTATACCATGCTATTAAATCATCAAGGCTTAGGAAATATGAATTGCCACGATGAATCATAACTAAAATAAAAACAGCACATAAGGAAAGCTATGTACGAGTCAGGATTAATGATTGGACATTTTGAACCGCTACATTTAGGACAAATGCGCAGTATATTGGATGCCGCAGGACAAGCAAAGACGCTACATATTGTGATTATGATGCACCCTGCTCCACATCCAGACTTCAATATTACCTTGCAAGATAAGGCACGTTGGCTACAGATGGCGTGTGCAGATTTGCCATTTATCCATATTCATACCACTGATGAGATTGAGCTGCCGCTACATGAAAGCTTTGCCGATGTAAGCATCGATATTGTGGCGAGCAATGCCAAGCTGCAACGTTTAAAAGATGCATTAGGCCTGCCAACAGAAACGGTATTATTCGTTGCAGAGAACCATCCTTTGGCGCAGTCGGACGTTTCTGGACAGTTAGTCATGCCAGTAGTCACGACACCATTGCAATCTGAATTTGATTCTTACGCTATTGCACGTAATCCGGTCGCCCACTGGTCGGCGCTGCACCCACAAGTGCGCGGCGACTATACCAAAACGGTGGCGATTGTTGGCGGTGAAAGCTCGGGCAAGACGACTTTGGTACATAAGCTTGCCAACTATTATGGATCCAGCTTTGCGCTTGAGATGGGACGGCTGTATGTCGGTACAGATTTGGGCGGTAGCGAGATTGGATTGCAGTATAGCGATTATGGTCCCATTGCCCTCAATCATGCCCAAGCGATCCGTGCTGCCGCTGCTAGGGCAACAGCGCCCGTAACCATTATCGATACAGATTTTGTCACCACGCAGGCTTTTTGTGAAGAGTACGAAGGTCGTACCCATCCCTTTGTGAGCGCATGTATCGATGAGTTTCGCTTAGACCATACCATCATGCTTGATAACAATACTCCATGGGTTGACGATGGCATGCGCTCATTGGGTACGCCTGAGGCTCGCGGTCGCTTTGAGCAGCGCTTATTAGATATTTTTGCCCGTCATGATATTGAGCTCCATATGATTGATCAGCCCGATTATGATGCCCGCTATCAGCAAGCTTTATTAATTATTGATAAGCTTATCTATGGTAAATAACAAACTTAAAAAACCATAGAAAAAATACGGTTAAAAAAATAACTCTAAAATAAGAAAAAAAACGATAATAGCTTTCATACTTTGAGGAAAAAGACGTTATGCGTATTCAGCTTCTAGACAACATCACCGGGAAATGGGCGATACAATGGATTGTCCTATGGTTTATCTGCGGTGTCATTGCTTTATCAGCAGGCTTTTGGCTGACCACCGAACACAATACCCTTGATTGGTTTTATTTAGCCGTGTCATTTATCGGTTTGATTTGCGTGGTGTCATTATCGTTCCGCAAAAATATTCTAGGTAATGGTTTTGGAATGGCGGCGACCGCAGGTGAATTTGTGGTTCAAGCGACTTCTGGCGCCGTTGGTTTGATGCTCGCGCCGTTATTTAACTTTTTTAGTCATCTTTATGGGATTTTTTATTGGTCCAAGCATACCGACGACGATGGCGATATGGTGCCCAAATCTGCCAGTCGCTGGATTTGGCTATTAACCATCGCTTTTATGGTCATCGGTTTGGCGCTGTTTCCTACAGTAAATAACTTACTTGCCAGCTATGGTTACGCCGTCGTTGAAGATGATAATAGTAAGTTTTTGGGCTTTATCTCTTTCTTTTGGATTAATGTTATCGCTTTTGTGCTGTCTATCACTGCGCAGGCAGCGATGATTCTGCGTTATTCATTTAACTGGTGGTTATGGATTTTATCCAATTTCGTTTGGCTAACCGTTAACCTAATGTCGGGCAATTATATCTTTGCCATTCAAACCATGGTTTACCAAGTTAATTCATTTGTCGGACTGTATGAATGGTATCGCAGCGAGCAAGACTCTAGAGAGTCAACCCAACCAGTACGTTAAGGGATAATTTTGGTAAAACATAAAAAGTTGAAAAACAGACAAATGAGGTTAATAAGATAGTATGTTTTGACTGTGCGGTTTACCAGATAAAATGGCAGGTTGTGCCAATTAGTGCTACAACTGGTAAGAATAAATTTATTTGCTAACAAGGAGGTTAGTATGTCTCGTACCCGTCAAGGCCGTATGTCGAAACGCACACTTGAGCAATGGCTCAGTGAATATTCTGTCAGCCATCAAAACCTAGTCAATAAAAAAATCCATTGGCTCTGTGTTCCAACCATTTTTGTCAGTATCTTAGGCATGGGCATGTCGCTATCGGTCTGGTTCACCTTGGTGATGAGCGCCTTAGTTTTAATATTTTATATGCGTTTATCGACGCCGCTGTTTTTGGCAATGGGCATATTTATTCTCATTTGCTTATCAGTGATGACGCTACTGCCGTGGGGCTTTAAGGTTTGGGCAGCTATCTTTGTGGTTGCTTGGATTGGACAATTTGTTGGCCATAAAATTGAAGGCAAAAAACCGTCTTTCTTTGAAGATTTGCAGTTCTTGCTGATTGGTCCAGCATGGGTAGCTAATAGCTTGATGCGCCGTAAAAAAGCTCAATAAACGGTATTTAATGCTGCTACTAGCTTAACTTTTCCGATTAATACAGTTGAAAAAGCGCCACCCAATAATCCATTGAGTGGCGCTCTTTCTAATTGCTAGCTATTTTAAAAAATAGCTTATTTACCAAATACTTTCATACGCTCTTCGAGAGGCTTAAATTCCTTGTCGCCTGCGGGTTGTTCGATAGCGCCAAATACCAATTGCGCGTTCATCTCCCAATGCTCATCGATATTCCACTCTTCAGCGACTTTTTTATCGATAATAGGATTGTAATGCTGTAAGTTGGCGCCGACATCAATACTGGCTAACGCCGTCCAAATAATGTACTGGTGCATCGCATTGGTTTGGTGCGCCCAAATTGGAAATTTGTCTGCATACAAAGGCGCAGCAGCTTGCATGTCTCTGACGACGCTATGATCTTCAAAGAACAAAATAGTACCAGCGCCTGCTTTGAAGCCATCCATTTTTTGCTTGGTCGCCGCAAATTGCTCTTCGTTATCGACGATATCGCGTAGGGTATCTTCGGTTAGTTGCCAAAGCTTGTTATGGTCGTCACCAAACAAAACAACGATACGCGTTGATTGCGAGTTAAATGACGATGGCGTATGTAAAACCGCATGTTCAACCAACTTGACGATTTCATCATTTGTAACGGGTAATTGATCGCTCAAAGCATAAACTGAACGACGTTTTTCTGCCAATTTCTCTAATGTTTTTAGGTCTGACATAGTTTTCTCCATATTATTTATTAGGAATATTAGTGATTAAGTATATTAGTGATTAGAAGCTAATGAATACGAGTACGATTAATGGGTAATACCAAGCAACCGTACTATCAACAAATCTGCTGTATTATAAGAAAGATTGACCTTAATCAATACTTCCTTTTTGTAATTATATCTTATTAATAGTTTATGAAAACCAAAATAAACTAAACAAACTAACCTTTAAAGCCTTGCGGTAATTCTGGTGCTGGCAAGCGTTTCATGTCTGAGTCGATATTACCAAAACGCTCATGACCGTTGTTCCAGTCTATGATAGATTGCTCAATCTCTTCTTTGTTGTCGGCGACAAAGTTCCACCACAGCAGCACTTGATTGTTTAATGGCTCACCGCCGATAAACATCACACGGGTGCCTTTTTTGGCGACTAGCTTGATGCTTTTATTATTGCCGACGTCGCTATCGTGGAAGCGGAACAATTGATCTTGCTCACAAATTTTGCCTTCAGACTCAATCTGTCCTTCTGTCACCAAGATACCATATTCAAAACCCGGTTCTAGGTTAAGCGTAACTTCACCATCCTCTAAAAAGTAAACGTCGATACCGACCATTTTTGAGTACTGAATGGTTGGCGCTTCATAGCGCTTACCTGTGACGCTGTCATAGCTGCCCGTCGTCAATACCATCTCGACGTTATCTTCACGCCATGTCGGTA
The DNA here is from genome assembly GCF_007280595.1 of Psychrobacter sp. YGAH215. Classification (NCBI taxonomy): domain Bacteria; kingdom Pseudomonadati; phylum Pseudomonadota; class Gammaproteobacteria; order Moraxellales; family Moraxellaceae; genus Psychrobacter; species Psychrobacter sp. YGAH215. The sequence continues at coordinate 143,726 of NZ_VKLR01000006.1, forward strand.
GCTCTGGATAATGGTGGAAACTGCGTTCGATTTGTTGATCGGTCGGTAGCGCAATCCACAGTTGTACCATACTTAGACCACGAGCGGCATCTGCCGAACCACCGGTATCAGGAAAAACGCTCTGCTCTGTATGACTGATACCTTGGGTAAGGCCAGTACCTGCTGTCATGACGTTGACTTGGTTTTTGGTAATCACTTGCTTATTACCCAAGCTGTCTTTGTGCAGTACTTCACCATTTAGCATCCAGCTAAAGGTTTGCAGGTTGGTGTGCGGATGACGACCGACTTGCATACCGCTTTCATCTTCGCTAAATTCAGCAGGACCTGCATGGTCTAGAAAGCACCAAGCACCAATTGGCTGCTTACCTTTATTGGGTAACAGACGAGCAATGGGAATGCCGCCCACATCTGCTAAGCGCGGCTCTAGGGTTTCAATACTCATAATTTACCTCTTATGATGTGATATAGAATCTAGTGTGACCAAAAGATAAAAATTAATGTCTATTATTTGGCATTAAAAGCTCATTTAGTCTTAAAAGTTTATAGGTACTTCCATTAGTAATACTTTAGCACCATCGAGGACATCCATCGTAAAGTTCTTGGTATCCCAAACACCTAGACCATCGCGGGTATCCAAAGTGTTACCGTTTATAACGACTTTACCGCTAATGACAAAAATATAGACGCCATTGTTAGGATTTTTAAGCTGATATGTCTCTGTCACGCCTTTATCAAAATCACCCATGCTAAACCAAGCATCTTGATGAATCCACACGCCTGCATCATCGCTATTAGGCGATAAAATTTGGTTAAACGCATTTGGCTTCATCAATTCATCCATACGGATTTGCTGATAACGAGGCTCAGCGTTCATTTTGTTTGGAATGACCCAAATCTGTAAAAAACTCACCGCTTCATGGTCATCGGCGTTCATTTCACTGTGGGTGATACCCGTGCCCGCCGACATGACTTGGATTTCACCGGTTTCAATGATGCCATTATTACCGATGCTATCGCCGTGACCGAGCTTGCCTGATAAAGGAATGCTGATAATTTCCATATCGCGATGTGAATGTTTACCAAAACCCTGACCTGCGATGACAAAATCATCATTAATAACACGTAGCGCCCCAAAGCCCATACGTTCTGGATTGTGATAATTGGCAAAGCTAAAGGTATGTTTGCTCTTTAGCCAACCATGGTTGGCATCGCCACGAGAATCTGCTGCATGATAGATGGTTCTCATAATGTATCCTTAATTATTAATAAGTTAAACTGCTTTAGAATTTGACATTCATTAACTCGTTTAAACAATGAAACTATTATAATTGTTGTCTACTAACAGATAAACAATAATATCCGCAATTGACTATTCTTATTTTTAGAACAATATCATCATAAAGTTAAGGTAATATATTTATAACAGAACTCTGTATACTCATAACAGTACAACTAGCATGAGCTGTTACTATGACCAAAGTTACGATAAAAGTGTGATGAAAAAAGTATTGAATACAAACATACCGAAGTGCCAGCAGAGTTAGGTGGTCAAGGCATTGCAAGCTATCTGGTCAAATATATTTTGGATGATGCAGCGGCGAAAAACCTGCGAGTGAAACCAACTTGTTCTTATGTAAAGTCTTATATTGACAAGCATCCAGAGTACCAAGACAATTCAGTATTTCATAACGCTACGCCTTGAATAGCGATACATAAGTGCTTAACCAGCAAGCAAAAAAACGCCCTATCAATAAAGCTAGGGCGTTTTTTATTGGCAATGGTTTAGGTGAGATTTATTATTGGTAGTATTCCTTAAGCGATATGCGCTAAGAATTCTTTATCGCGTGCCATCACTGATAAATACAGCACGGGCAATACAAACAAACCTACAGCCCAAAAACTCAGCTGCGTATATAGCAGCGCACCGACTAACGCGCCAACTAAAAAGCTAAACACCAATACTGAGCTGTGTGCCAGTTTTTTGCCATTATCGGCGTTTCGGTTAAGGAGATAATCAGTCAAATTGATACCCAGTTGCGTGGTATTTCCAGTCATCAATACCGTTGGGCTCATGTGCTTAATCACTGTCTTGCTAGCCGTATTACGAATCGCCAGTGCAATGAGACCGAGTCCACCTGTTATTGCCACGGTAATATCGCCAGCATTAACAAACGGCTGATAATAAAGCCCAGCCACCATAAATGCGGTCAAAAAAGCCGCTTCTGCTAAAAATAAGTGACTTAGCGTCAGTTGTTTATTTTTACTGCGGTCAATAAATATCTTGGTGACCATAACCGTTAAAATGAACAGCGGTAAAGCGGCAAGTTTAATCCATAAACCCGCCTCACCTTTCACCAAGCCACTACCAGCCATCACCAAGTTACCCGTGACATGGGCAGTAAAAAAACCAAACAAGGTGATAAAACCAATGGTATCAATCGCACCGCCGACCACGGTTAATAATACGGGCGTTTGGTGTCGCTGCCAAAAACTGGGCGGCTTGGCAGCCTCTGCAGAGATAGGATTAGGCACGCGACGACTGGCTTGCAAATTTACGATTGATGGATTCTTTTCGCAAACTACCGATAATTAATGCGATATTTATGGATGCGCTCATAGGGGCTCCTTGATTATGATCATAAGATGATATTGTTTAAACCATTTACTCTACTAGATTCTGCGCGTATGACTGTTATCAATTGAATATGAGCCTGGTCCATGAGCAAAAATCATCAAGAAACCGCCTGCCATGGCAATATTTTTCATAAACGGGTTCATTTGTGATTCATCAATCCAAAATTGATGGAAAAGTAGCGCCGACACAATGCTAAAACCAGCCATTAGAATCGCCACCAAGCGCGCTTTGAAGCCTAATAAAATTGCGATACCGCCAAGCAGCTCAACAGCAATGACCAAAGGCAATAGCATACCCGGTACGCCCATCGATTCCATATAACCTTGGGTGGCCGCGTAGCCAGTAATTTTGGTAAAGCCAGAAAAGATAAAGATCATCGATAACAATAAGCGACCAATTGGGGCGCTCAGCTCTTGCAGCTTATCCATAAGTATTCTCCAATAACATAAAAGTCATGATTATAAAGATTTTATTTAAAAGACTTTTGTTTGATTAAATGATGGCATTATTGTAGTCGTTGCTTAATAGCAGATAAACCAAGATAATCGCAAATATAAGTTCTCTTTTAGAGAACAGTCAAATAGCAATTCTACTGGTACAATATTAAAAACGACAATAGCGTTACGTGCTATTTATGCTCACTATTAAGACAGTTAGCATTTTAGCCATACTATTAGACGCTAGAGATAAGCGCCACAGAAAGAAACATTTTTCGATGCCATTTAGCGTTTAATATCCTAATTTTTTGCTACACTCATTATGTTGTTATGTAAGACATACTTAACGCTAGCTTCTACTTACTCACTTAAAAAGGATGATTTATGATCACTATAAATTCTATTAAAAAAACAAACCGCGCAATTACTTTTGCTGCTATCGGTACGCTTGGTTTGCTTAGCACACTAGGTCACGCTGCAACTTATGAGCTTGATTCCAAACATACCGCCGTACGTTTTTTCGTCGATCACTTTGGTACCACGACCAACGCTGGCGGCTTTTATAATCTATCGGGTACGCTTGAGTACGCGCCTAAAGAGAAAAAAGGCTTTGTCGGTATTACCATCCCGATGGGCAGCTTGAGCACAGGTATTAAAGCGTTTGATGGTCACCTTAAATCTGCCGATTTCTTCAATGTAAAAGAACACCCAACCGCTTATTTTAAATCGACTAAGTGGGAATTTGAAGGCGATAAAGTCAAAGCGGTCAAAGGCGATTTAACGCTGCTAGGTCAGACGCATCCAATCACTTTAACGGCCACTAAATTTAACTGTTATGACAGTCCTTTATTAAAAGCTGAAGCGTGCGGTGGTGATTTTGAAACCACGATTGATAGAACCAAATGGGGTATCAATACCTTTACCGATGGCGGTATGATGAAAGACATTAAACTGGTCGTTCAAGTAGAAGGCAGTAAAAAAGCCGATCTTAAATAAGACGGCTTGACGACTTTGAACCGTATTTTATACGGAACACAGTCTAAACTATTTGGCGTTATTGATAAAAAGACTGGGTTTTTAACTCGGTCTTTTATTTTTTATATGATTAACCGCTAAATAATAACAGCCAAATAACAGTAAGGAGGTAGCTAAGATGGGACAACTAGAAGATATGGCGATGTTTGTGCGTATTGTCGAGGCGGGTAGCATTACTAAGGCTGCCGAGCAACTTAATATTGCTAAATCAGCAGTAAGCCGCCGACTCAAGGATTTAGAGACGCGTTTGGGCAGTCAACTGATTAGCCGTACCACGCGCCAATCAAACTTAACCCAAGCTGGCGAGCAATATTACCAAAAGGTAAGTAATATCCTCAGCGAAGTGGACGCGCTAAACGAGGAAACCAGTGGCGCGCCGACACGTATCGAGGGCACCTTAAAAATGACTGCACCTTTGTCATTTGGCTTGATGCACTTAAACGATGTCATCGATGAATATGCCAATCAGCACCCCAATCTGAACTTTGAATTAAACTTTTCTGACCGCCATACCGATTTGGTCGAAGAAGGCTTTGAATTAGCGATTCGGATTAGAGAGCTGCAAGATTCAAGTTATCAAGCCAAACGTCTGGCGCTGATTCGTTATACCTTATGTGCAAGTCCTGAATATCTGACTAGAATAGGCACGCCAAAAACCATAGAAGATTTGGCCAAGCATGCGTTTTTACAATACGGTCTGAGTAAATCTAGCACGATAGAGCTGATAGACGAGCAAGGCAAAAAACATCAAGTCGCTATCAATTCAAAAATAAAAGTCAATAACGGCGATTTTTTGCGCGATATGGCGGTAAAGGGACACGGTATTGCTTTTTTGCCCAATTTCATCACTTATAAAACCCTAGCCAGTGGTAAGCTGGTGCCCATTATGCAGCAGTACCAACTGCCCACTTTAAACGCTTATGCGGTCTACCCAAAAAATCGCTTTTTGTCGCAGCGCTGTCGTTATCTAATCGATTTTATTGCCGAGCGTTTTGGTGATGACCCTTATTGGGATAAATTTTAATAAAACCAATTTGGCACACTGAGCAGTTTTTTTAAGTCGCTATAAATTCTAAAACTATACTGCTAGTATGATTTTAAGTTATCCATCAGTCATAAGGAGATGCAACATGGATTTATAGTCAATTCCACTTAAAAGTGTTATAAACTAATTAACAAATTCAATTGTTATTATAAAGACCATGACTTACTCACTAGATTTTCGTATGCAAGTTCTTAAAAGCTTAGACGAGGGTATGACCTTTGCCGAGGCAGCTAAATTCTATAACCTCAGCCCAACCACCATACAAAACTGGAAGAGACGTGTTCATAGTAAAACAACCAGGCAAACCAAACCCTATAAAATACCAGATGACGTGCTACTCAATGATGTCAAAGAACACCCTGATGATTACCAGTATGAGCGAGCACGTCGTTTAAATTGTAGTAAAACAGGCATTCATCATGCCCTAAAGCGCCTAGGCATCAGTCAAAAAAAAGACTTTAGAACATCCAAAAGCCTGTCCGATCAAAAGAGCGGCGTATCAGAATAAGCTTGAGCACTTTAAGCAGCAAGGCTACCCCATTGTATATATGGACGAAAGCGGCTTTGAGAATGAGACCATTCGCTCTCATGGTTACACGCCTATTGGTAAGCCTTGTATCGATAGCTACAACTGGCAAGGTAAAAAGCGAACCAACGTTATTGGTGCTCTGTATGAAAAGATGCTGTTTGCGCTTGATTACTTTGAGACAAACATCAACAGCAGCATATTCTACAACTGGTGCAAACAAACCCTAATCCCAAGTCTTAAAACCAAATGCGTGATTGTGATGGATAATGCCAGATTTCATAAGAATAAACGCATTCAAAAGCTACTGAACAGGCATGGTCATCGTATTCTTTGGCTACCGCCGTACAGCCCTGATCTGAATCCTGAGCGAGGATAAAGCAAAGCACTGCTTTGCCCGAGCGCAAGACGAGAGCTGTGCTCGAGTGGGAGAAAAAATGGGCTCAGGTGAAGTTTCTACGCCAAGGCTGGATGCAAGATGACTTATCCAAATTGTTTTATGATGTTTGTCCTAACCATAGCAATTTTATTTTGAGCTGACTATATCTATAAGCTTTTAATAGCGCTGCCAACTTGCCTTTTAAATGTTAAGTGCTAAATTTAAAATATAAAAAAAAGCCTTACTTCTTATAAGAAGTAAGGCTTTAGTGCTTTTGCAAGCTATATTTGGAGCGGGATAAGAGATTCGAACTCTCGACCCCAACCTTGGCAAGGTTGTGCTCTACCACTGAGCTAATCCCGCTAAACATCAAATCGTAATATTGTTAACAACGACTACGTCTCGATAGGCTGGCTATTTTAGCAAATATTCTGTAGGTGTCAATAGCTTTTTTCAATTTTTTAGCCCGTAACTGAAGCTTTGAGTGGTTCTCAAGGCAAGAAAACATATATATTATTGATTTCAATTACTATTTTCATTCCTAATAATAACACTATAAGTTTAAAATATTTAGAAATCGTAGCAAATTTTATGACGCCTACTATAAACGCGTAGCAAACTTGCACTTAACGTATTTACAATCCTACTGCCTATTGTTACTTTTTCTGTCTAGGTTTTCACTTGCCAACATTATTATACTTATGCTTAACGATAGATAGTTGCGGTAGAGCTTTATTGTTTCGGTAGATCAGCAGGCATGACAAGTTTTTAATCAGTTAACCTTTTTTAATAAAAAACTATCTTTACCGCGACCCTTTTAATTTCAATATTGTTTAATTTTTTTATATATTTACAGCGAGGACGTTTTATGAAGAAGCTATTTACCACCACCATCATGGCGGCATCTTTGTCGGCATTGACCCTGACTGGTTGCTCAAGTACCACCAGTACCGGCGCTGTCGGCGTTGACCGTCAGCAGTTGCTTTTGGTTTCTAGCGAGCAAGTACAGCAACTATCAGCGCAAAGCTACAATAAGAATATTCAAGAAGCACGTGCACGCGGTTTGCTTGACACCAATAAGGCCCAGCTCAATCGTTTAAAAAATATCTCTAACCGTTTGATTGGTCAAGTGGGCGTCTATCGTCCTGACGCAGCGAAATGGAAGTGGGAAGTTCACACCATTAAGTCTAACGATTTGAATGCCTTTGTGATGCCAGGTGGTAAGATTATGTTTTACACCGGTATCATTGATCGCTTAAATCTTAGCGATGACGAAATCGCCGCTATTATGGGTCATGAAATGTCTCATGCGTTGCGCGAGCACTCACGTGAGCGCTTATCGCGTCAATATGCCACGCAAACGGGTATCGGTGTCGCAGCCAGTATTTTTGGTCTATCGCAAGGTCAGGCTGAGCTTGCTAACGTTGCAGGAGACTTAGGTTTAAGCCGTCCGCACAGTCGCACGCAAGAAGCAGAAGCTGACCAAATCGGTCTTGAGCTGATGGCACGTGCAGGTTACAACCCGCAAGCCGCGATTACCTTGTGGCAAAAAATGCAACGCGCCAGTCAAGGTGAGCCACCACAATTTTTGAGTACTCACCCAACCAGCAGCAACCGTATTGCGCAATTGCAGTCATTGATGCCTAAGGTAATGCCGTTATATCAAAAAGCACGTCGTTAAAATTTAATGGCAAATGGTATTCATAGTAAATAGCAATAGACGACAATAATGGACGATAAAAGCAGAGCGTAATAAGGTTGCGCTCTGCTTTTTTATGCGTATCAATAATCCGCTCTTTACTGATATAGATGGCTTTGTAGAGCCTTGCAGTATAAATATCAGGGTCTGCTATAATAAGTGCCATCAGCCATTTGAAAGGCCAAGCATTACAATAACGAGGAATACTATGACAACTCATACCCCAACTGCAGACGCCCTAAATAAGGAACTGCAAGCCCTGCCAGCACAGCATATTGAACTGGTGAATGAATCAATGAACCATGCCGGTTATTTCGACGGTAAAGAAAGTCATTTTAAACTGACCATTGTCAGTGATGCCTTTGAAGGCAAACGCTTGGTGGCGCGGCATCAGCTCGTGTACAATCTAGCAAATCCACTTTTGACCTCACAAGGTGGTCAAATCCACGCTTTGGCTATCCATGCTTATACGCCAACAGAATGGCAAGGCCAAAGCCCTGACAGCCCATTATGCGCAGGGCAAAATAAAAGTTAGTCTCAAAAATTAGTCTTAACGCTATTCCCAAATAACATAGATAAGCTGGCAAACGGCACCTTTAAAGGAAACCCTATCCAATGAAACATCTACATATGCTCATGGCCGTCTTGTTGATTGCGCTGTTTTTATACCAAAGCTATGTGGTACTAAGCGCAAACAAAAAGCCACCATTTGCGGTAAAAATATCGACCCATATTCTCTATGCCGTCATTATTATTTCAGGGGCTGGCATGCTCGTGCAACTCATGAGTGTCAATGCGCCAGTACAGTGGGTATTTGCTAAAGTTATCTTATTGGTTGCCGCACTCAGTGCCAGTATTAAAGCCTTTAATGATAGAGCCACGCCTAGTCAAAGAAAAACCGGCATTCTTATCGCGGGTATTGCCTATGTTGGTATCTTGGTACTCGCCTTTACCAAGCCGGGTAATTTGTTTTAGTCGGGACTAAAAGACATATTTTTTCAATATCTTAATCATATTTTTTTTGCTATCTTAAGTAGATACCATCACATAAACGTAGCCTAACGGAGCCATTATGAAAACTCTTACTGCAGCAACACTACTCGCCACAGCTGGCGTTTTTGCTCTCTCAGGCTGCGCCTCAACAGGTAATATTACTCCGCAATACGTACCACCAAGCACCTACCAAAGTTATGACTGCCAAGCACTAAGCCAAGAATATAGCCGTGTTAATCGCTATGTCAATGCAGCGCGCAATGAGCAATCTACCATAGCCGCCTCAGGTGTCGGCGTTGGGGTTTCCGCTGGACGTTGGGGTATCTCACCTAATATCAGCTTTGGCGTGGGTAAAAGTAATAATACCAAAGCCCGTGATGCCAAATTATCGCGACTTTATGGTGAGCGTGATGCCATTATCCAATCGGCTCGTATACAGCGCTGTAGCTTTGCCAATGGTATTAAGATTTATGGTGAGTAATCATTCATACCTGTTTCATAGCTTTGAAAGTCTCTTACAAAAAAAGCCAATACGCGATAAGCATATTGGCTTTTTTATGTTTAATCATGACGAGCAGTAACTCAGTCTGAGATTAAGAATTTAAGCTTCTTACCCACTGTACGATTTGAGCGCTTGGTAAGGCTCCAGACTGGCGCGCAATTTCTTTGCCGTTTTTGAAGGCCACCATCGTCGGCAAGCTACGGATATTATAAGGTGCCGCCGCTTGCTCATATTTATCGGTTTGTATTTTAGCAAACACTACGTGCGGCAGCTGACTGGTTGCGGCTTTAAACTGCGGAGCCATCATTAGACACGGCTGGCACCAGCTCGCCCAAAAATCAACGATGGTCAATACCTCATTTTTTTGAATAACTTTGCTAACCGTCTGGGCATTGAGTTCATGTGGAGTGGCCGTTAATAATGGCTGACCACATTTGCCGCATTTCGGTGCTGCATTAAGGCGTGCTGCAGGTATGCGATTGGTGGCACTGCAATGCGGACAGACTAGATGAGAGTTTTGCTCACTCATGATAGAACTCCTTTAAAAATAACAGCAGCGGGCGTCTTAGTAACGCTCTTATAAATAGACTAGCATCAAGATAACCGTTGCACGTATTGTGCTTGCGTAACTTTTTGCTTAATTGTATTTATCTACTTCTTGCCAGTTTTTTTTGTTTATCTAAATATAATTGACGCTTAAAGCGCATTAAGTGGCACTTTTAGATAGCGCATACCATTGTCTTCGGGTTCTGGAAAATGTCCGGCATCGATATTGAGTTGTACTGACGGGATAATCAGCCGCGGCATCTCTAGCGTGGCATCGCGGCGCTCGCGCATCTCGACAAACTCGGCTTCATTGATACCCTCTTTGACATGGATATTACCAAGCTTTTGCGCGGCTACCGTCGTAGTTGGGCAATGTTTGCGACCTTGACTCGGATAGTCATGGCACAGATACATGATAGTTTCGTCAGGCAGTGCGAGCAATTTTTGGATAGACTGATACAGGGTTTTGGCGTCGCCTCCGGGGAAGTCGCAGCGCGCTGTGCCGACATCTGGGGCAAATAGCGTATCACCGACAAAGACCACGGTTTTTTCATCATCATTGGCAAGATACGCCATATCCGCGCGGGTGTGACCAGGCACATACATAGCAGTAATCGTAATACCGCCAAGCTTCAAGGTCTCGCCTTCATCGGTCAAGATATCAAACTGACTGGCATCGGTACGAAAGCTGCTATCAAAGTTAAACATTTTCTTAAATATTTTTTGCACTTCGGTGATATATTGCCCGATGACCAGTTTACCGCCAAGCTCATCTTTTACATGGATAGCAGCTGATATATGGTCGGCATGAGCATGGGTTTCTATAATATAAACCAGCGTCCAGCCCTGCTCTCGAACGAACGCTATCACTTCATCTACACTCGCGGTATCCGTATGTCCGGATTTGGCATCAAAATCCAGTACAGGATCGATGATGGCACACACTTGCTGTTGCACATCCGCGAGTACGTGAGTGTAAGTCTCTGTGTCGCTATGTAAGAAAGAATGAACTTGCATGGCTACCTCTTTACTTGTATAGGAATGTTTTAGTTTTTAAGATATTGTTCCGTATAATGGGCATTTATTTATGGTATTTGCTGCTGATCTATAGTATCTATCCCTAGTGCGACTTGTATTTCCTATGCTTCTGCCTATCACTACCAGCACTATAGCAATCATTATACATTTTATCAATTTATATAATGTAAATAATGATAACTTGCTATAAATCGCAATATCATTGATAATTAACTATATATATCCATAACTTATCTAGAAACTCTGCTTTTTCTATTTATATCTTTTATAAGGAGCTCGCTCTGACTACTTCAACTTCAGCATTGAGCACAACTACCAATCCCACTAGCACGCCTACATCTGCCAGCGTCGCAGACTTTGCACCCAAAGACCTTGCTGAGCAAATGCAACAAGCTTCCATGCAAGCCAGCCAGTTATTAAAATCGCTCTCACATCCTGATCGCTTATTACTTTTATGTCAGTTGACCCAAGGCGAATACTGTGTCAGTGAGCTTGAGGGCTTGGTCGGTGTCGGTCAGCCAAGTTTATCGCAGCAGCTAGGTATCTTGCGTAAAGACGAGCTGGTCACTACTCGCCGTGAAGGTAAGCAAATCTACTATAGTATCGCAAGTGAGGACGCATTATCGGTATTGCAGTTATTATATGAGCGCTTTTGTGCCAAAACAGACGCCTAACTGCGCGTTTGGTTTTTAACTATTTTTAACTTTCTTATCGTGATGACATATCGCCATGCCTTCTATCGCTGCTCGTCTGATTCCTACTTGGTTACGTCAGTATCAGCTGTCTGCCCTGCCGACTGACATCATCGCGGGCTTAGTCGTTGGGGTGCTTGTCATTCCGCAAAGCCTAGGTTATGCGGTGCTAGCAGGATTGCCGCCGGTCTATGGACTCTACGCAGCTATCGTACCCGTGCTGGTATATGCGTGGATAGGCTCGAGCAATGTCCAAGCCGTAGGGCCTGTCGCCATTACAGCGATTATGACAGCCAGTAGTTTGCACCCTTATGCCAATGATGGCACGCAGCAATATATATTAATGGCCAGTTTACTGTCTTTGATGGTTGGCACGATGTTATGGCTGGCGGGAAGGCTGAAGCTTGGCTGGATTATGCAGTTTATCAGTCGCGGCGTATCAGCAGGCTTTATCAGTGGCGCGGCGGTATTGATTTTTGTCAGTCAGCTTAAGTATCTGACGGGGATTCCTATTGCAGGTAATGGCCTTATCGGTTATTTATCGAGTATGCAGATGTATGGCCACCAGCTGCATCCGCTAACCTTGATCATCGGCGTGATTGCATTTACGCTATTATTTGCTAATCGCTATGCGAGTAAATGGGTCTGGCGCTCTTGGTTGTCAGCCTCTTATGCAAAATGGGCTGAGCGTCTATTTCCGCTTATTTTGCTTGCTCTTGCCATTATATTAAGTATGAGTTTGCATTGGACAACGCACGGCGTAGCGACAATTGGTACTATTCCGCAAGGGCTGCCTAGCTTTACCCTGCCGTACTTGCCAGATTTTCATGAAGCGCTCAATCTATTACCGAGCGCCGGTTTAATGGCGTTGATTATCTTTGTTTCAAGCAGCTCAGTAGCCAGCAACTATGCACGCCTGCGCGGTGAAACCTTTGATGCCAATCGTGAGTTAACCGGACTGGGTCTGGCCAATATGGCTGGAGGCTTTTTTCAGAGCTTTACCATTGCTGGCGGCTTTTCACGTACGGCGATTAATGCCGACTCAGGCGCCAAAACGCCAGTCGCAAGTCTGGTCACTGTGTTGGTTATGATTGCGGCGTTAATCGCTTTTGGTCATTTATTAGCGCCTCTGCCCTACGCCCTCTTGGGCGCGACTATTATGACGTCAATTATCGGTCTCATTGATATGGCGACTTTAAGGTCAGCATGGCAACGCGACCGCTTAGATGCGGCGAGCTTTTTGGCGGCATTTATCGGGGTGCTGATATTTGGGTTAAATACTGGCTTAGTCATCGGTTTGATGGTGTCGTTTGCTAGCCTTATTTGGCAATCAAGCAAACCGCATGTCGCAGTCGTCGGTCAGCTAGCGGGTACAGGACATTTTCGTAATATCAATCGTCATGATGTGGTGACCTTTAGCAATTTATTGATGCTGCGTATCGATGAGAGCTTGTTTTTTGGCAATAGTGAATCCGTGCATCGCAGCGTCATACAAGCGACGCGGCAGTACCCCGATGCGCATGAGGTTATCCTGATTATGTCAGCGGTCAATCATATTGACTTGACCGGACAAGAGATGCTTATCAGCCTCAATCAAGAGCTATTGAATCAAAAAAAGCACTTAAGCTTTAGCTTTATTAAGGGACCGGTGATGGATATTATCGAGCATACACCAGTCATAACCCATCTATCAGGGCAGGTTTATTTAAGCACCATGGATGCGGTCAATGCGCTAAAAGATAATTAGCTTATAGCTAATCAATTTTTCGCTTAAATTAATCCTGACAGAAAATGCTTTTGAGAAAACATCAGTGACAAAATATAGCTATGATGACCACTGTGTTATGCTAGATTGTAATAAGCCATTAAAATTTACAGAATCTAGAAATAGACAAAACCTTACGCCATTTAATATACGCGACCGAAAAACTTATGACCGATGATTTAACCATTTATAAGCAAATTTACCCAAGCCAATGCGTCAAGATTGCTGAGCTTGGCTACCGCTCTGTGCTCAATATACGCCCTGATGCTGAGACAGAGACGCAGCCTAATAGCTGTGACTTTACCAGCGCAACGGCAAAAGCCAACCTTACCTATCAGCATTTACCATTTGATGATGAGCGTTTAAGCATGGCGACTGTCGAGCAGTTTGCCGCCTTTTATCGCAGCATGCCAAAACCCATCCTGATGTTTTGCGGTACGGGTGCACGCGCCAAATTGCTCTATCAAAGTGCACTGATGCAAGGTTTGCTATAGAAAGCAGATAGGCTTTATTGAAATATTTTAATCTAAGCGCAAAAGTTTCGTTTTTACGCTAAAAATAAAAAGGAGCTCTTATGAGCCATGACGTGAGTATTACCGGACAAATCACCCCTGATCAAGTACCTATGATTGCTGAAAGTGGTTTTAAGACCATTATTAACAATCGTCCAGATGGTGAAGAACCAAACCAACCAACCAGTGCTGAGATTGAAGCTGCCGCTAAAAAAGCAGGTCTTGCTTATAAAGAAGTGTCTTTCGCCGGTAGCGAGCTCAATCAAAACCATGTTGAAGAATTTGCTGACTTTTTTAACCAAGCTGAGCAGCCTATACTGATTTTTTGCCGTACCGGTAACCGCTCAACGGGTATCTATGAAGCAGCAAAGCGTATGGATTTGTTAGACGATTAATGATGTCCTGAATAAAATTGTAGTTGCTTAAAAAAACAAAACCCCTAAAACCTTAGTAGATTTTAGGGGTTTAAAACTTTAATAAAAGCTAAAGCAAAACTTTACTGCATCACCAAATATTCAAACGCTGATAATGCGGCTTTTGAACCTTCGCCCATGGCAATGTTAATTTGCTTAAATGGTACAGTGGTCACGTCACCACAAGCAAAGATACCTTTGCGGTCGGTGCGACAGCGCTCGTCAATCTCAATCTCGCCAAAGCGGTTTAAATCAACAAAGCCTTTGACAAACTCAGTATTTGGTACCAAACCAATTTGCACAAACACCGCTGACGTATCTAGCTCTTTGGTTTCGCTGCTGCTACGATCTTGATAAACAAGCGAAGTCACTTTACCATCTTGCGCTTTAATCTCTTGCGTTGCAGCACTAGTAATAATATCAATATTACTCTTCTCTTTGGCTTTATTAATCAGTACTTGGTCCGCCTTTAAATCATCGGCAAATTCAAGGACGGTCACGTGTTTAACAATACCTGCCAAGTCTAGCGCTGCCTCGATACCTGAGTTACCTCCGCCAACGACCGCAATATCCTTACCTTTAAAGAATGGGCCATCACAGTGCGCACAGTAGGCTACGCCTTGACCCACGTTTTCATCTTCACCGGGAACACCAAGCTTACGCCACTGGGCTCCGGTCGCTAAGATGATACTGCGCGTCTCAAACGTCTCACCAGTATTGAGATGAATACGGTAGTTTTCTTCTTCAGTTTCACTGATTTCTTTGACGCTGACATGCTCTTTGAGCGTAATGTCATATTCGTGCAAATGTTTTTCAAAGTTCGCTGACAGCTCACTACCGGTTGTTAAAGGCACAGAGATTAAGTTCTCGATATCTTGCGTGTCTTTCACTTGTCCACCGATTCGGTCGGCGACCATAGTAACTTTTAGGCCTTTACGCGCGGTATAAATCGCCGCCGCCACACCAGCAGGGCCTGCACCGATAATCGTTACGTCTTGCTGCTCTAACTGCTCAGCGTCATCAGCCACTTCGCTCAATAAATCAGGGAACTGCTCTTGTAACTTCTCAATCAATTTAGCCGTATCGATTTTACCATTAGCAAAAGGTTTACCATTTAAAAATACCGCTGGTACACCTTGGATATTATTGGCTTCGACTTGCTCTTGAAACAAGGCACCATCAATCATCTCGTTACTGATGTCATCGTTGAGCAGCGCAAATTGGTTCAGCGCTTGCACCACATCCGGACAGCTGTGGCAAGACAGAGAGACATAAGTCTGAAACTGTAGCGGCTTATTAAAGCGCTTAATCAGCTTTTGAATCCCTTCATCCAGTTTTAAGGTATGACCGCCCGCTTGCAAAATCGCCAAAATCAACGAGGTAAACTCATGGCCACCCGGAATACCGCTAAAAACGATCCCCGTATCGGTCAATGCATTATCAATATGACTGACGACTTTAAAGCTAATCGGACTTGGTAAGCTGTTATCGGTTGCTGTTGCATCAAAATTGATCTTATCTGTGGTACCAGCGATTTTAGTCAAAAAATCAATCAGCTCAGCACGTTTGCTATGTTCGCCGCTACCCAATACAAAGGTAATGGGGCGGGTCATGTTTTCACTATAGCTTTTGACTGCGTCTAATAAACCTTGATCTATCATGTTTGTTCCTCATTATTATCGGTTATGTAACGTCAGCTATATCGCTGCACATTTGAATAGGGTTTGGTGACAAGCTAAGTATCTGATTTAAAAAGCCATAAATACTTGGCTTACCACCTTTGATACGTCTATTATCAAGGCTTTGGAACGTACCACGCAAGCCGATAAACTCAAACTTTATGTTTAATAAAACAAATCATATATAGATATTATTATTTAATTTTAAAACCACCAATCAAAGAAAATCCATGACAGTCATGGTATCGGGTAAATTTTTTCGCTACAATCAGATGAGGCGAATAAGAAACACTCTTATTTACCGGTCGGCAGATTGACTGCTAGTTGTCGTTAACAAACGCCCTTTCTGCTGCGCACAAGCCTGTTCAAAACTGAGCTGAATTGCGATTTGGCTTGGTAAGACTGAAGTCTCACAATCATATAAATTCATCAGAGCACTCTTAACTAAAATGCGCTATGGCTTTACTAAGCCTGCGCTTCATAACAAGGATGACAACATGAGAAAGACTGATACATGGCAAGACAACAGAGATATTATTTGCGAACTTAAGCAAAAAGACAGCTACTTTGCGACCATTTTTGATGAGCATACCAAGCTTGATCAGCAAATCAACCAACTAGATAAGGATTTGGTGACGCACGCCAGCTGTGACGAAGAAATAGAAAAAATGAAAAAGCGAAAGCTGCACTTAAAAGATGAGATTTATAAAATAATCGATAAAAATAAACTCAATTCTGCGGTATAAACGCTTTAGTTTATAACGCTACCTGATTCAATAGCGGCTTGGTTCGATGCTTACTTGCTTATCGAACCAAGCCGCTATTTTTTGCCGCGACTTTTATTGGACTTAAGTCAATATAAGTCAATAAACGCTCGATGAGCATTGGCCAAATTAACCATTTACTTAATGAAGCACTCATCTACTCACTTTATCCACCGACAATCTCGCCGCCATTTACATGGATAACTTGTCCTGTAACGTAGCTTGCGTCGTCACTGGCTAAGTATAGATAAGCAGGCGCGACCTCGTTTGGCTGACCGGCGCGGCCCATCGGCGTGCTTTGACCGAATTTTTCTATCTCATCAGGCGTAAATGACGCCACAATAAGCGGCGTCCAAATAGGACCGGGTGCGACGCCATTGACGCGAATACCTTTATCCTGACTCATTAAATTATTGGCTAAAGCACGGGTGAAAGATAAAATCGCGCCCTTAGTGGCAGCGTAATCAATCAGATGGTCACTGCCGCGATAAGCGGTGATAGAGGTGGTATTGATAATCGAGCTACCCGCTGGCATGTGTGGTAAGGCAAATTTACTCAACCAAAAGTGCGGATAAAAATTGGTATGAATGGTTTTATCAAATTGCGCACTACTGATATCGGTGAGCGATTCTTGCTCAACCTGCATCCCAGCGTTATTGACTAAAATATCAATTTTGCCGAACTCAGCGATGGCAGTATCGATTAGCTTTCGACAGTTAGCTTCTTCTGATAAATCTGACGCCACCAGTAAGCAGCGCTGCTGGTAAGATTCTACGTGCTTTTTGGTCATCTTGGCATCGTCATCTTCACATAGGTAGCTGACCACTACGTCCGCGCCTTCTTTGGCAAATAATATTGCTACTGCTTGCCCAATCCCGCTATCAGCGCCAGTGATAATAGCAACCTTTCCAGCAAGCTTGCCATTTGGATATTCTTTTGGCAGCACCTTAGGGCTTGGGTGCTGCTCTTGCTGCGAGCCTGGTAGCGATTGTTCTTGTTTCGGAAATTCTTTAGCAGATGATTTGTCTTTACTCATAATATCCTCTCTTCATTACCGATTTATGTGATAGGTTCAATGTAAAACCATTTCTGTGCAACTAAGGTGAGTGCTTCGTCGCCTCTACTGTGATGGCAGCAAGCAAAGAACATTCAACCTGATCGCAAGTAATCAAATTATTGATGTATCGTTTTTACTAATGACGCTTATAATGCTACTTAAATGGATGTTGAAGTAGATATCTTTAAATCATAAGCATTCTGTGATAAAAATCGAATGAACTTAGGTGACAATCTGTAGACAGCCTGTAATCTTGTCCTAACACTATCTATCTCTAAATATCTGCCTATAAAAAATAGACAAAAAAACGCCCCATCAATCAAAACCGATGGGGCGTTTTTAAGTCATTATTTAATAGCGTTTTCTTTTAAAAACGAAAACTCACTATTAAATTTTATACTTATCTTTTCGCTAGTCTAAATAGTAAGTTATCTAAGTATATCCTTAGATTTTACCAACTAGATCTAGGCTTGGTTTAAGGGTTTCTTGACCTTGTTCCCAAGCTGCTGGGCAAACTTCGCCGTCGTTATCACGAACGTACTGTGCCGCTTTTACTTTACGTAGCATGTCTTTTGCACTACGGCCAATACCGCCTGCATGGATTTCAGCGACTTGGATTTTACCGTCTGGGTCTACTAAGAAAGTACCACGCTCTGCCAAACCTGCTTCTTCGATCATGACATTAAAGCCACGAGTGATACGGCCAGTTGGGTCACCAATCATTGGATAAGTGACTTTGCCGATAGCGTCTGAAGAATCATGCCATGCTTTATGTGTGAAATGTGTGTCAGTTGATACTGAGTACACTTCTACGCCTAAGCCTTTAAGCTCTTCGTAATGGGCTGCCATGTCTTCAAGTTCAGTTGGGCAAACAAAGGTAAAGTCAGCTGGGTAAAATAGAAAGATGGCCCAACTGCCTTTTACGTCTTCTGAAGTGATGGTTTTGAAATCACCGTTTACAAACGCTTCTGCTGAAAACTCTGGAATTTCTTGATTGATAATTGACGCCATGATTGGCTCCTTTTTTTGATTGATTGTTGTTAAGTTAATTGTGTTTATGGCTGCGGGTTTTGATTAACCCACTCATTAACTGGGTTACAAGACAAACTATACGCGAATTCTATGGTTAATCCAGTTAAAAGTTTTTAATGTGATGTTTTGTTTTATTAAACTTGTTAAACTATTCTAACGGCTTTTTTTATACGAACATCGGCATTAAATTGCTATAGTACACAAGATAAACGCCCAAAACAAATGGCGTCCAAAACCCATTAATAGAGAGGTTTTATGATTACTTTACGTCAACTTGAGTTTGCCTTAGCAGTTGCCAAACATCGTCATTTTAAACGGGCAGCAGAAGACTGTAATATTTCACAATCAGCGCTGAGTTTGGGTATCGCCGAGTTAGAAAAGCAACTAGATACGCAGATTTTTGAGCGTAATAATAAGCAAGTTTTGATTACGCCTATCGGTGAGGACATCTTGACGCGGGCGCAGCGTATATTTTCTGAAGTCAATGATTTGACTACGCGTGCGCACAGCCATCAATCACCGCTTGCGTACCCGATGACGGTTGGTATCATTCCGACGATTGCCCCTTATCTGCTGCCAAAAGTCCTACCTGCGCTGCGCAAACACTACCCTGAATTTCGCATGACCGTTATCGAGCAGCAAACCGAGCGTTTGCTTGAGCAAGTGCGCTATGGTCATATTGATACCGCCATTATTGCATTGCCTTATGCGGTCGATGGTTTGCATACCTTTGAGTTTTGGGCGGAAGATTTCTTTGCGGTCTTTCCACAGGATGACGTCCATGCCAAGCTTGACAAGATTAATGCCGATGAGCTAGCAACGGCCAATCTGATGTTACTTGGCGAAGGGCATTGTCTGACCGATCAAACCTTAACCGTCTGTCATTTCGACCGCGCGCAAATGAAATCAAGCTTTTCTGATGCCAGCTTAAACACCCTAATACAAATGGCGCTTGCTAATATGGGCACGACCTTGGTACCAGAGATGGCGCTCGATCAGCTGCATTTGCAAAACCAAAATGCGGTCGCAGTGCCATTAGCAGAAAAAGGGCCTCATCGTCATATCGCTTTTGTCACCCGCTTAAACTATGCCCGCGTTGATGATGTTAATTTGCTTGGGCAATTATTTAAACAAGCATTTGAAGAGGCAGATCATAAAAAATAAATGACCGGTGGTGAATGGAAGTTGGCTAAAAAGGATGAGGAATAAGGAAATTAAATGATAAAGGCTTTTGCGCACATAGAGACTGAGCTTGGTAAGGTTTTTGCGCAGCATTTTACAGCTATTAATAGCGCTGTAGAATCAGAAAAGGTTAACAATCTTTGGCAAGATATCGCTATACGTTATAGCGAAAACCAACGTGCTTATCATAGCTTGCAGCATATTGAGCAGTTATTTGCGCAGTTTAAGCAGATTAAGCATGTTTTAAATGAGCCGCATATTATCGCATTGGCACTGTTTTATCACGACGTGATATATGCGCCAACGCGTGCAGATAATGAGCTAAAAAGTGCAGAATATGCCGTAGAGGCTCTACGCCCTTATTTTTCGGCAGCGCAGTGCCAATATATTTATGCGCTCATTATGATGACGGCCAATCATAAACTTGCTGAGTGCTCAAACGCTCAAAAGAACTTTGATTCTGCCTATTTACTAGATATGGATTTGAGTATTTTGGGAGCATCTTGGTCTGAGTACGAGCAATATGCCCAAGCGGTTCGGCAAGAATATGCGCATGTCTCAAACATAGATTATCGCGTTGGACGTATAGCCGTATTAACAGAATTGTTAGCGCACCCAACACTTTATCTGACGGATTATTACTCTACGCGGCTAGAAACGCAGGCTCGGCAAAACATCAAGCGTGAGATTAAGATTTTACATGCATCTTAATAAACAGCTCACTGCCCTGCCGCGCAGGATGCGAGTTATAGCTTGTTTCCATAGTCTCAATATCGAAATAGGGTGCAAAACGCTGCTGGTATTCAGCTTTCGTGCCGCCAAACGGCGGTTCCTCTCGTCCGAAATCCTTATCAAACAGCAGCCCAACCAGCTTACCATTCGGTTTCAATAATGCGGCCATCTGCGCCACATATTCATCACGGTGCGCAGGATTTATGGCACAAAAAAACGTCTGCTCAAGCACCCAATCAAACTGATATTGCGCTGGCGATAACGCAAAAAAATCAGCACCGACCAAATGCTCTGCTGGAAAGTTGGGATAGCGCTCTGCGAAAGCCTCAATCGGCGCAGGGGCAAAATCAACCAAGGTGACATTGGTAAACCCTTGCTCATGCAGATAACCGACCTCATAAGCATTGCCCGCGCCCGGTACTAAAATCGCTTGCTCTTTAGCAGGTTCAGGCAACTGGTCAATATAAGCTTTGAGCGGTGGTGACACCTGTCCCATATCCCAGCCGATACTGTCCTCTTCATAACGCTGCTGCCAAAACTGCGCTTGATTGACGTTTTCCATAACACATCCTTGTTTCGATAAAAAAACCTTATCTTAGCAGATTAAGGCATGACATCTGATTATTTAGCAGTAGCTCCTACTTTAATCTAGCTGCCCTATTTTACCTGCCAACATATTATGCCAGTATCGATAATCGGGCATCGCCGTTGCCACCGTTTGCCAAAAAGCACGGCTATGATTGGCATGATGCAGATGGCAAAGCTCATGGACGATGACGTATTCGGTGCATTCGATAGGATAGGTTGGCAGATAGACGGACAACCAAATTCGCCGGGCGCGGGTATTGCAACTGCCCCAACGCGTATGCATTTTCTTTAGACGTATTTCATTAGCATAAGCGCCGACAATCGGTTGCCATTTATTAAATAATGCAGGCATTACTTCGGAGAGATGTTGCCGATAGTAGGCAATTTTTTTATCGTGATTTAAGGTGAATGATTGCTCTACGCCCCACAATAGCAGTGTGCTATCGGCATTTGAAGACTCTTTTATAGATTGCTGTGATGGGATTTGCTGACGTTTATAGCGTTCTAATACATGCGCGTGATTGGCGATTGCCCAAGGCACGCGTTTTTCTATCGCTTGGGCAGTTTGCGCTGAGCTAAGAGAGATGGGTATAGAGACCATTAATTTATGCGGTTTTAAGCGGAAATTGATATTTTTAACGCGCTTTTTGCTGATGTGTAGCTCAATATCCGCTTGCGCCAAACAACGTATAGCGCTATTTAATAAGGGCGAATCATACTGTGACAGCACATTCATGCTCAGAGCGCTTGCAAGTGATTGTCAAACGACATCAGATGACATTTGCTGTCTATAAAAATACGCTCAACGTTATCTACTCTAGCAAGTTCAGCAGTTGCTAAATGATTAACAGTTAACGCGGTCAACTGACCTTGTCCATCACTAACGATAAAACCTGAGTGCGCCTTAGTCTTAACATTGGCATTGGCATTATTAACGCCAGCTTTGTCAGCATTCAGATTTGGTAACACTGCTGCACCGGCACAATCTGGTAAGCTAATATAATCAATCAATGTACGAGTATTTAAGTCATAAATCGCCGCACAACCGCCAATTGGCGTGGTCACACATAATAGGTTACGCTCACTATCAACCGCGACGCTAGCGATATATTGGTGGAAACGTTGCCACTGATCATTGGGCATCATCAGTGCTTTAAAATCAGATTCACCGCGTTTATGGGTCAATACTAACGGCACATTGATATGCTTTTCGCCTTGAAACTGAATACCTATCATCACCGTGCCATCGTCATGCATGGCGAGGTGACGCACGCTCATTTGATTGTGCTCAGGCATAATCTGCTCAAGCAAATCGCCAGTATGACGATTGAGGTAAGCCAATGACGGTCGCATACTGTCTAAATTGAGCTCTTCACGCGACGCTTGCTCGGTTTTGATACCGCCATTGGCAATCACCAACGTTTCGCCATCAGGATGCATAATCAGCTCATGCGGGCCGATACCATGCGAGTCATACTCTGCTATCTTTTGATAATGATCACAGGCATCATAAATGCCAACTTTACCGTCTAAACTTAACGTGTCATTCTCGGTCACGTAGAGCAGTTTACCATCTAAGCTATAACAAGCATGGCCATAAAAATGACGATGCGTAGACGCTTTAATAGCAAACTTTACTTGCCCAGTTGCCGTGTCTAGTACCCAAAACTTTTCGCTCGGGCGCCGACCCATCACCACCACATCGCGTGCTTGGTTATTCTTAGCAGATAATTTTTGCCTATCAGAAATAGGTTGAACGACAATATCATGCACGCGTTCGGGCATGGTCGTTTGCCAAACGATTTGCCTATCAGCGTCGATACCAACCACGCCGAAGTCGTGTTCATTATGACTGCCGTCACTGTCTTCAGTTGCTAAAGCGATGTTTTTTGGCATAGACGCCACGCCGCTTACCCAGCAGACTGGGCGCGGCAGTATTGTGGTCGTATGGGCTGCGCTAAAGTCGCTTACGCTATAAGACTTGGTATTTTGCTCGTCATCTCTCTGTGAGCGATAAGCTTGCTGCCATGCAACTGCCGCTTGCTGACAAGCGTGGCGAAATTGCACAAGCTCGCGTTTAGGCGTCAAGTTTATCAACTGTAACTGCGCGCCCATACCTGCTAAATAATCCCATAAGCTGGCATCAGGTTGCTGCTGTTTACGATAACGATGGTGGATACCGACAAGCGCTGCTGTACCCATGGCAGCAGAAAGCAGGGTCAGTGCCGTTGTCGCCAGCATCTCATTATTAGGCTGCTCTTGTGATTTACCTGCAGTTTTAGTATCGAGAGAGTACATTTTTTAATCGCCATCGGTGCTGTTAAAGCCAACACGCAGACCAAGGGTTGGAATCAATTGACGCTTAATAATGCGCGTAATGCTCGTGAGATGATCAAGTAGTTCCTGCTGCGTCGCTTTATCAGCAGTCGCTAAATCTTCCGGCATTTGTGCCAGTAATATCGTGGTATCGGCAAGCGCGGTCGATAGACTATCCGCCACTGCATTTTCATTATTGCCACCAAGAATAGCAGTCAAAACAGGGTCAGTCATTGCTTGATTTAAGGTTGCCAATTTCGCAGTGATAATCGCGCGGCTTTGTCCAGCGGTTGCAGCTGGCAAATGACCTTTTGCTTTAGCAGTTAAACCCAATGGCTGGTCGATAGCGTTAGATTTCATCGTCTCAACCAATGACAGCAGCGAGTTAAACCATTGGTTTAAACCTTGATCGCTCTCGGCGGTTTTATCAATTGCTAGTAAATCAGTAGCATTTTGCTGCCAGTTTTTCTCGATATCTTTTAGACGTGTGCTCAAAGCGCTGCTCGCGCTCATCACATAAGCGCACTGCCCAGCATCCAAATTATCATTGGCATAAAGCACCTCTTCTAAGCCTGGCACGCCTTGCACGATGGCGCTCTCATTCGCCAACTGCTCGGCGGTAAGCTTGGAATTGGCAGCAATCAAATCAGCGACCCCGCTATGTACCAGTCCGCGCTCATCAGGATAGTAATTGATATATAAATTACTCATGCTCGCCGTCGCTGGTCCAAAGTTAACCATCTCAGCGCTTGCCCAAGCTTGTGCGAGCACCAACCATTGGTCGCGCAATTCTTTTAGCGCATCACCGCTCACGGGCGCTTGCTGACAAGATTTCTTTGCCAAATCATGCAATAAATCACTCTGCTTTGCGGCATCTGCATAGGCTGGAATGACAATGTCATTTGCCACGTGGGTCAGATAGGTTTTTTCGGTATCAGGACTAATATCAACAGCGCTAATCTTTTCAGCATTATTGTCTTTTTTGTCAGGAGTAGTAGAAGTAGCACTTTCTTGGGCGACTTGGCTATCTACCTCTGATACTTTATTTTCTTCCGCAGGTTTGACACAGCTAATTAGAATACCAGCACTTAGCGCTGATAACGCCATTGCTAAAGCAGGGTTTATTTTCATAGATTTCTCAGTATTTGGATGAATATTGTTATAAGTAATTATTTAATTTGGTATTTCTTACGTTGAATAACCATCGCTTTTAACGCTCATACGCTTATTTTTATAATGACTTTAAGAACGCATTCAACTCACTGCGTCCTTGTTTATCAAGCTTAAGTACTTTTTGCTTCTGCTTTTCCGCTTCGCCGCCATGCCAAAGTACCGCTTCCATCAAAGTACGCGCGCGCCCATCATGTAAAAACGTCGCTTGTGGATCGACGGTTTGCGTAAGACCAATGCCCCACAAAGCAGGCGTACGCCACTCATAAGAGTTGGCTAAAAACTCAACCTGTAAATCTTTAGATGGCAGCTTACCCGCAATGGTACGATCAGCCAAGCCATCGCCCATGTCATGCAACAATAAATCGGTATAAGGATAAATCACTTGTCCGTGCTGCTCAAGATGGTCATCGTCGGTTTTTGGCAACTGATAACGCGGCGTATGGCAGCTTTGACAGCCCATATCATAAAAGCGTTTTTTGCCTGCCAATACCAGCTTGTCTTCGGCGTTGCGGCGATGCGGCACCGCTAGATTACGGGTATAAAATTCGACGAACTTTGCCACTTCATCATTGACTTCGACGGGCGGCTTACCATTACCTTGTTCATCAGCACCTGTTGTGGCATTCACACAAGCGGTCTGCGCTGGCATACAAGACTCATGTGGGCGGATATTTGAGGTCAGCCCCATATCTTCATTAAACGCACTTTGGTTTTGAGTAATCAGCTTGGTTTGACCCGCTTTCCAGCCAAAGCGTCCTAATGCCACTTTACCCGTTTGCGGATCCATCACCATATTAAATTTACCGCTAATATCGCTATTAGCTTCATTTGCATTGATTGCTTGCTTTTTAATGTCGTCGTCTGGAATCTGTTCGAGTAGTCCAAGCCCAATCATCGGTAAGGCCACACGCGGCGATACCATCAGCGCATCATCAAATGGCCCATAACCAGGTTTGGTCAGATTAAAGGTTGGCGCACGCAAGGTCTCGACATGACCATCAGCAAAGGTAACGGGGTTATCGCTCCACTGTACTACAATTCGGGCTTCAGCAGGGACGCCTTGCACACCGCGATCTTGCAATTGACCGCCATACATAGGAGGGACGACTTTTTCAATCAAGGAATCTTTTAGCGTTTGGCGCTGCGCTTCGGTAGTCGCCGGCATCGCAAGGCGAATCAGCAAGCTGTCGGCATCGTCATCACTTCTCGTCGGCGCATGACCGCGACCGTCTTTGATATGGCAAGATTGACAGGCAGCAACGTTAAATAAAGCGCCAAGCCCATCACGGCTATCGGTACTCGCCGGCGCGACCACCCAAGGTTGCCTAAAAAACGCATTGCCGATAAAGAAAGACCCCTTACGCGAAGCGGTGATATTTGAAGAAGGTTTAGAGT
Source organism: Psychrobacter sp. YGAH215 (assembly GCF_007280595.1). NCBI lineage: Bacteria > Pseudomonadati > Pseudomonadota > Gammaproteobacteria > Moraxellales > Moraxellaceae > Psychrobacter > Psychrobacter sp. YGAH215. The sequence goes on from NZ_VKLR01000006.1 coordinate 169,861, forward strand.
AGCTTTCGCTCGTGGTGATACTAATGCCTGTATCGCCACCTTGTTTGATTTCTTGCGCATCAAATCTGGCAAGCTGCTGCATAGGTACGCCCGCTAGCGCTTCAATCGTTTGAGCACGCTCAGGCGTTATATTTTGCAAATAGCTACTGTCTTGGGCTTTATTATCGTTATTATTGGCGGTGTCGTCCGTTGGAGATGGCTGGCAGGCGCTTAATGAGAGCACGCATGTCACTCCTAGCGATAGCTTTAATAGCGAATTTTTAAATATTAAAGGAAAATAAAACGCGGTAGATTGTTTGGCGGTTGACACATTACTGCTACTCATAGGGAACCTTAGTTCTGGTATGGAACCATAAAAAACGCGTGCTATAATTTTTCCACTTTTATTTGATAAGCATTTTTAGTCAATAAATATTTTAATTCGATAAATCATTGCTGCGCTATAAAAAAACACGCTGCCAACAGCGGTCGACAACGTGTATATTATACCCAAATTATTTTTCTATAAAAATAATTCTCATTCACTGATAACGACTCATCAGGCACATAAATACAGGCTATTAAGGCTTCCTAAATTGGAACCGAAAACTTCATTTTAAATAACTGCCCTTTTAAATAAGCGCTCTTTTAAATAAGACCTACTTAAAACTGTGAACCTGCATCAGCGTCTAAATTATCAATGCCAACGGCTTTTGCTGCATTTTCGATACCATCGGTTAGCTGTTGTAAGCTTGCGATACTACTTTCAATCCAGCCGCGGCGTTTGTTTTGCTCTTCAGCAGAAATACCGTGCTTGCTGGCTTGACCTACGGTTGCAATCATCTGATCGACCTTGATGCCTTCTTTCTCAGCTTTTTCAACGATGACTTTAAACGCTGCTTCTACGTTAGCAAAATCAGTAGCAAGTTTATCAGCCGCTTCTTTATTGCCGGTATCGACAAGATAATTCTTTAGTCCATAACCGCCTACTGTCTTGCCAGCGACGGTTTTATAGCCGCCATTAAAGATATTTTGAATACCGCGGGCATTATTGGCATAGCTTAAATGGGTCAAATCACTAAAGCATTCATGCTCATCTTCGGTAGAGCCAGTGACGAACGCCACCTGTATACGCTCAGAAGCTAGCTCGCCAAGCGCTAAGCTGCCCATTTGATACATGATTTGACGCAGACCGTTTTTGTCTTTACGGGCAATCATATCGCTACGTAAGGTGTTTTCGCTATCAGGCTGCCACTGGGCTTCCATCGCGGTCAAATCATCGATCAATAACTGGGTAACCGCTTTTAGATACTGTCCACGGCGCTCGCAAATACTCGCATCTGGGTTTGTCGTATCGCCGCTGGTACATTCGCCCTCGGTCGTTATATAGTCGCTCACCGGACGATTACCTGCACCTTCACCAACGCCATTGGTATCCTGTCCCCACAGCAGAAACTCAATCGCATGATAACCGGTGGTGACATTGGCCTCACTACCACCAATCTCATTCATCTCAGCCAACAAGTCAGGCGTAATGGTGCTGGTATCTTGCTTGATGCTACCAACCGTGATGCTCTTGCTATTGATAATATTGTCCTGACTGTTATATTCACCCTCATAACTGTCACTGACATAGTCAATCAAAGCTTCATCTAGCGGCCAAGCATTTACCTGTCCTTCCCAGCCATCAACGCTACCAAGCGCGCGTTTATCATCAGCGGTCACAAAGCCTTCGTCGAAGCGAAACACTTCAGTCTGTGAATATGGCTGACGCGCGGCTTTATAGGCAGCCTTTGCAGCGTCAAGATTGGCTTGGGTCGGCGTGTCCACATAAGTATTCACTGCTGTTTGTAAAAGTTTGGCCGTTTCTAAAGAATCTTTATAGGCGGCGTGCGCCATATCAGCATAGCTAATCAACAATCGATCGATATGCGCCTGATCAGCAGCGGAAGACGTTTTATTGTCGCTTTTTTGGGTTGCTTGGACGTCGGTTTGCGTCTCTGACGCTGTGGTCTCATCAGACTGTTTGGTACATCCTGATACTAGCAGTATCCCTGCCAATGCAGCAGCTAAAGTAGTCGGTAAAATTTTACGGCTTGTCGCTGGGCTGATATTCATACACATCCTCGATGAGATACATTAGATAAAAGATAAAGTGATAAAAGGAAAGCTTAAAGACTTATAATTTCAATAAGATAAAATCCATTTAAACCCTAGTTAAATTTAAACGCCCGCTAAAGGCTGACAAAATTTAACCCCTGCAAATTATAATGTTATTGATAACTATTATCAAATATAATTTTTTGAATATTAGACGAATTTCAAGCAAAAAAAAAGACCAACTTTTCGTTGGTCTTTTTTAATTTATATTATATTTTAAATATCAGTAGCGATTAACGAACGCTGCTTGGCGCGTTTACCGTTAGCTCAACGCGGCGGTTCTGCTGACGACCATAATCCGTGCTGTTATCAGCGATTGGACGAGTCTGACCATAAGCAACTACGTTGATACGGTTAGAAGCTACGCCGCGGCTAACCAGATAGTTTCTTACAGAGTTGGCACGATCACGTGACAAGTTCATGTTATAAGATGGGTTACCTACGCTGTCAGTATGACCAGCAATCGTAACTGTGTTTTGGTTATATTCATTCATCGTTGCCGCAAGCTTATCAAGCGTTGGTCTAAACGATGGGTTCAACGAAGCACTGTCAAAAGCAAAAGTGATATTACCTGGCATAACCAAGTCAATGTTACCGTTTGCATTTGGGGTAACCGTAACGCCAGTACCCGCCATTTGCTGCTCTAGCTGCTTCGCTTGACGCTCCATGTAGTAGCCTACGCCTGCACCCAATGCTGCACCGATAGCCGCATCACGACCAGTCTTATCACCACCGGTTGCTTTTGAGATAGTGGCACCACCAGCTGCACCCGCTAGCGTACCGATAGCAGTTTTATTTAAACGTTGCTGTCCAGTGTTTGGATCAGTCGTACAGCCACTCAATGCTAAGCCTGATGCCAATGCTGCAACCATTAATGTATTACGCATAATATGTCCTCTTAAGTTGAAAAAATGGGCTATCAATATAGGTATCGATAAATAAACGGTGTTTTTATAGATATTGCTTGTCACGAATATGCGTCAACAAACCTGTTTATTTGTTTATTCACACTTACTATTATTATGGCAATTACCGTCTATTTGTGTGTAATATTTTGTCACATCTATGTATGGAAAGTGCATAAGTATCTATAGTCTAGTGTTTATAAAAGCGCGTTGTTTGTTACCGCAAGTCACGTTTACAGTCGTGCACTCTAATTATTTTCTGCTAACATTATCTTATAAAAACTCTGGTACAAACATTTTACGAATTAGAAAGCCGAAAAATTACTGGACTAAAATTAGGTCTTACCTAATATTAGTAATAAAATTTATTAGATAAAATGCGATTATAATTTGCTAAAACTTGTTAGAGAAATCAGCTGTATTTTTGAGATGATATAAAACACCGGTTTAACCATAATAATGAAACGATTAACGAGCAAAGAGTGAGGAATAATACATGCGCTTGAACGCTGCGATGCAAAAAATACACGAACGCGCGCCAAAACTTGGCAAAGCAATGTCGCTTACCACAGCGGCCGGAGTCATCGCTGCCAATAGTTTTGGCGGCAGTATTCCATTATGGCTTATGGGCGTTGGCAAAATTATCACGGGCGCTCCTATTGCTGATAAGACGGTAATAAAGATTGCCGAGCACTGGATTGGTAGCAATAATGCTTTGATTGATACCATATTGCCGCGTAAGGATTGGCGCATTCAATTGCCGGATGATGTACATATGGACGGTAAATATCTGCTGATCAGCAATCATCAGTCTTGGGTAGATACCAGCATCGTGCAATACATTAGTGAAAAACGCTTACCACTGACCCGGTTTTTCACCAAGTTTGAGCTGATTTATATTCCTATCGTTGGGCAGGCATTTTACTTTTTAGATTTTCCAATGATGCGGCGCCATTCTAAAGAAGCAGTTGCTAAAAACCCAGCGCTTAAAGGTAAAGATATCGAAGAAGCCAAGCGCGCTTGTGCGTTATTAAAGGACAAGCCGTTTACCTTATTGAATTATTTGGAAGGCACGCGCTTTACCCAAGAAAAACACGATAAACAAAACTCGCCTTATACCCATCTGTTGAAGCCGCGCGCTGGCGGTCTGTCGCTAGCCATTAATGCCTTGGGCGCTGATATCGATGGTATCTTAGATATGACCATCGTCTACCCTGACGGCGTGCCAACCTATGGCGATTTGTGGAAAGGCAATATCAAACGCTTAGGCGTCGATGTCCGCCATATTGCCATACCCGATGCGCTGTTTGCCGGTATTCAAGACGGCGGCTACGAAAACGATGAGGCCGTTAAAGCGCAAATGTTTGAATGGGTCGAGCAAATTTGGCGCCAAAAAGATCAGCGTATTACAAAAATGCTGGCAGAATTTGAGAGTCATCCGCAAGCGGCGCATCAAAGTGAATAAAAAAGGACATTAAAAAAACTGATTAAAAAAAGCCATTAAAAATTATGGCTTTTTATATAAAAAGATAACGGCTAAAATACCAAATTATAATGGTTGATGGCTTGTTTTTTGGCATGATTCATTGATAATGTGAATAACCATTAAAACTTGCCGCTTATTTGGTAGTGATTGGCAAAAGATTACTCACTACCAATGCCATTTACTACTAAATAAGGTATGACTGTGCCCGCCTCTTCTACCCGTGCGCCGATAACACCAGTGCCTCTTCAGTCCTCAGACCTACCCAGCAGCCCGCCGCCAAGACCGAACCGTCCCAAGCCCAATCGCTTGAAGCTGACCTATGACATCGTGATGCTCATCGCCATCAGTATTGATTTATTTTTAATCAGTACTGACGCTATTTTGATGAGTAATTTTAGTAGTAATGCCGCGCAGTGGTTGAGTATGAGCGAGGCATTAAACTGGTATCAAAACCATATTCATGACTCGTTACGGACAGCGGGCGGTTTTTTTACCCTATTCTTGATTGCAGAGCTGCTATTGCGCTGGGCAGTTGCTATTAAAGAAAAGGTGTATTACCGCTGGTTCTTTTTCCCTTTTGTGCATTGGTATGAAGTGTTAGGCTGTTTTCCGCAGTTACGCGCGCTGCGTTTATTTCGCGCTGTCATTATTGGACGCCGCTTGTATCAGCTAGGTTATCAAGTATTGCCGCAGCCGTGGATTAATCGCATTAATTTTTATATTAATTTGCTGTTAGAAGAGCTGTCTGATCGCGTCATCTTAACGACCATTCAGACGTTTCGTCAGCAGCTGACCGATCCCAAAACACATAAATCCTTTATCGAATCTACCATTGCTCGCAATCGCAATGAGATTGAAGCGGCGATACTATCGCTACTGCGTAAAGAGTTGGCACCTAAACTCCAATCACTGACCGAGTCATCGGGCGGCGGCACTATTGTCGCCACTGAAATGGGTAACGCTATTAAAGAGGGATTGGCCAATACGCCTGAACTACGCCGCTATCTGCGTATGATACCCATTGCTGGGACGTTAATTGAGTCGCAGCTACAACATGTCGGGCATAATATCGGCGAAAACGTGGTATATGCACTGAATGAGCGCCTGCTTGACGCCGAACGTATTGACGCGTTAATGGTTGCTATTGCCAGCGGCGTTGCTCAAATCGATACCGACAACAGCGCCCTTGATACGTTAATCTCAAGCATCATCGCTGATGGTTTAGACGAATTTGAAGCCCAAATAAAAGTGCAGCAATGGAAGCATCAAGACATGCTTAATTTGTAGTGTTTTGAATGAAAACCAGATTTTTTGACAATCATACTTTTGATATGCATATTTTTGAAAGCCACACTTTTAATAATTAGACTTTGATGCTATATGCCGAGGCAAAAACGGCACATTGAACACCGCAACACGACCATTTTTGAGGATGTATATTATGACGATTTCAGACAACAATCAGCAGGCGCTTGACTCACCTGACACGCCAGCTTTGGCATTTTATGGCAAAATGCTGACCTTTTCACGCGTGCATTTTAGCACCGATGACTTTGCGGCGATTGGCAGCCAACTTGAAACCACGCTGAGTAATAAAAATAGCAATATCCCTGTATTGATTGACAGTGAAGTTGAGCAGGATTTAGCAGCATTGGTAGAGCTGCTTTGGTCGTGGGGTTTGCAGCCTATCGGCGTGGTCACAGGTTTGCTTGATGAGCAAGCACGTCAGCTACGCTTAGCGATATTTCCAGCGGACGGCAAGCGTATCGAGCGTATTTTGCCCAGTAAAAAAGCCACTACACAGTTAAGCCAAGTAGCAGCTTCTAAGAACAGCGCACAAACGTCACCTGCGAACGATTCTGTCAGCTCTACTACGGATAATGCTGGCTCAGCTGTAAATAGCCAAGCTGCTGCCACTACCGAGGTAAATGTAACGACTGAAACCACCTTGACGGCAGAGACGCTTATCAGTGCCGAGCATATTACCAGCTTGATTTATGATCAAATGCTGCGCTCGGGACAAAGCCTCAACCATGTCGGTGGCGATTTGATCTTGACCAATAGTGTCAATAGTGGCGCTGAAGCCATTACCGACAACAACCTACACGTCTATGGTCGCGCCCAAGGTCGTTTGGTCGCAGGCGCAACTGGCGATAAAGACGCGCGTATTTTCTGCCAAGTATTTAATCCTTCACTGGTATCGGTCGCTGGTACTTATTGCCTGCGCGATAACCTACCCGAGCACGTAATTGATAAATCCGTTGAAGTGCGTTATTTAGAAGGTCAGGGCTTGGTCTTTACGGTCATGGATAACGCTTAGGTTTTATTTAATCTTTAGACGACTCAAAGGCGTCATTTCATCATTATCAGTTTGAATATATTTGATGATAGATGATAAATTGACGTCTAAATAGTACGATTAATATTATAGTAAGTTTACTTAACAAAACTGCGCTATGATGGATTGTTAGCTCTGCCACTATTTACGCTAGACTATAGGCGCGGACGTTGAGCGCAGATAATAGAGGGTGCTTTGGCTCCCTATTTAGCTTATATAACCATTATCTTTAAGCAGCTTTTGTGCTTAAATATGCACTTGCTATAAGTTTTTGTATATTTATGCTAGGCTTACGCTCGCAGATAGCACATCTCGGCTAGGTAAACGCCGAGCAATTGTGCTACTTTACATCTATACTGTTTCATCTAAAATGTTTTAATCAATAAATATCCCATCAATTCATAGGAGTGTGCCATTGTGGCGAAGATTGTTGTAATCACTTCGGGTAAAGGCGGTGTGGGCAAAACCACGACCAGCGCTTCTTTTGCCGCCGGTTTAGCATTACGTGGCTATAAGACAGTTGTTATCGATTTTGATGTAGGCTTACGTAATCTAGACTTGATTATGGGCTGCGAAAATCGAATTGTTTATGACTTTGTCGATGTTATCAATGGCAATGCCCGCCTGTCACAAGCGCTGGTAAAAGACAAGCAACTAGAAAATTTATATATCCTGCCTGCCAGTCAAACGCGTGATAAAGATGCGTTGACAGACGACGGCGTTACAGAAGTCATGGACGAATTGTCAAAGCAGTTTGACTATATTATCTGCGACTCGCCTGCTGGTATTGAGCGCGGTGCGCAGTTGGCGATGTATCATGCAGATGAAGCCATCATCGTCACCAACCCTGAAATCTCTTCGGTACGTGACTCGGACCGTATCATTGGTATCTTGCAAAGCCAAACCAAAAAGGTCATTGAAAATCAGGGCACGGTACGCGAGCATTTAATCATCACCCGCTACAACGCCGACCGTGCTGCCGCTAACGAGATGATGGATATCGATACCATCTCTAACGATATTTTAAAGGTGCCGTTACTTGGTGTGGTTCCTGAAAGCCATTCAGTGCTTGAAGCGTCTAACCATGGCGAGCCTGTGATTCATTATACCGATTCAGTGGCTGGTCAATGTTATGACGATATCGTCGCCCGTTTCTTAGGAGAAGAGCGTCCATTACGTCATATTGATGTGAAGAAAAAGAGTCTACTACAGCGCTGGTTTGGGGGTTAATGATGAGTAAGAAAAAAGGATTTTGGAGTAGCCTATTTGGTACGGATGACAGCAGCAGTGCTGGCAGTGCTAATATGGCAACTGAGCGCTTAAAAGTTATTGTTGCAAGTGAAAATCGCTTGAATAACCGTTTGACCACCGATCGTATCGAAAAAATGAAACGTGAAATACTAGAAGTGGTCAATAAATACGTCAACGGCGTACAGATTGATGATGTTAATATCAACCATCGCTCTGAAGACAGCCTCGATGTGCTTGAGATGAATATCAGTTTACCTGAACATAAAAAGTAAACGGCATAACTTTATATTTATAGCGTTTGCTAGTATAGCTGGCACAAAAAAAGCCTTAAGTTTCATACTTAGGGCTTTTTTATACGCGCTCTTCCCATTTTTAAGTCTTTATTTCATACGCGCCATAATATTGTCTTTTTTAATGAATTGATGATATAGCGCGGCGCCAATATGAATCAAGGTAAAAACGATAATCATGGGCCACAGAATATCGGTATGCCAGTCATTAAAAAGCCGTGCCAATCCTCTATCGGGGGTGACAAAGACAGGGATTTGAAATAAGCCAAAAATATCAACGGCTCGGCCGCCATATACCGACATCAGCAGCCCTGCGGCAGGCATCGCAATTAACAAGGCATATAAAGCAAAGTGGGATAATTGTGCAAGCAGCATTTGCCACTTTGGCATTGCCAGAGCTGGTGGTGCTTTAGTAAACAGCCGGCTGATCACGCGGGCTATCATCCAAAACAACAAACTGATCCCAAATGCCTTGTGTAATCCGATATAGACCTTACTATCCAGATTGTCATATAACAGTATCATGATCCAAGTGACCAGTAATAATAAGGCGCTAACCCAATGAAAGATTCGACTAGCAACCGACCACTTTGTCAGATTTGAATGGATGTTATTCATAGTATATTTTATCGCTTCCTATTCATCGATACTTATAGGCGCTGACTGATACGGATCAAATGACAGTGTTAAAAACCTACTAGCTGGCAAATTAATATAATAACTATTTATCCCAGCTCAAGGCTAATAACTTTTTTAAAGCTAACACTAAAGTCCATGATAAAAAGTGCAACCATGAGCAAATTAGCTATCTAAGTCAACCAATTGATGGGCGATTTTATCCAAATCTGGCACCACGTAAACCGTATCATCGATCATCACCGCTTGGAAAAGGTAGGATAGCACAACATCTTCTTGGACGCGCTGCTGAACAGTATTAGTTTTGCTGTCGGTTTTGATAAAATGCTCAGGCAAGTCGATATCTTTGACGTCGGAGATACGCGCCTGTAGTTGGCGGAGCTCGCCTGCTGTCTGTAGCGCGATACGATGCGCGGTGGTATTGCCTTCTAAAATAATCATCTTGTCCGGCGTTTGATGGCGCGGTAGTAGATGGAACACAGCGACTTCTTGTTGTTGCCACTCATAAGTCCATGTATGTTCACTATACTCATCGACACTTAAAATCAGACTACTAGGGATAAGCCAATCCGGTTGGTCGGTGGCTGGGACAATCGTTACGTCGAGCATACCATTATTAGTGGTCAATAAGCTCACGGCTTCAAATGAGTGCTTTAGAATCTGTTTCATATGTCGCTCACAATAAATGACTACGAAGAGGCGGGCATCGCCCTTTCAGCAATATAATGGGTAAGTTTTTCTGCTAAGGCTTTGGGACTACCGACAAACTGACAATAACCTGAATCAATAATAGCTTGCGGCTGACTCGGACAAGCGCTTGAGCTTGGGTCTTGCGCCCACAATTGACTGTCATTGTCTTGGATTAAGCTTAAATACTGCGAACCATCATTTCCCATCCCAGAGAAGATAATATTGATAAGCTCACTGCCATAAACATCACTGGTATTTTTCAAGATTTGACCGATAGCTGGCTTATAATCGCCTTCCCACGCCTGATCCATTAAGATGATACGACCAGTTGAATCGCAAACAATTTGTTTATCAATGGGTACAATGAGGCATTGCCCGCCGCGCAAACGCTGTGAGGAAGTTATCAGCTGACAGCGCCAGTCATTATGGCGATTGAGTATGCGTGGTAGCGTACCTATCATCGCTTGGTTAAAATGATGGGCCAGTAAAATACTCACAGGCAAGGTGGGTGACAAATGATCTAAAAATTCTTTGACCGCACTAGGCCCGCCCATCGAAGCACCTAAAAATACCACATAATGCCAATCGTTAGGCTCATTTTGGTAAGCCGTACTCTTATAAGCAGGGCTATCTATTGCCTTACTTAATAACGGCAACGCCAGCATTTGGGCAAGTTTGCGCTTGAGTTTGCGCTGCCATTTGGCATACTGCTCAGCTTCATTAAGATATGGCGCCTGGCTAAATCCGACTAGAACGGTAGCAGGTTGAGCGGTAGTAGTCGCTACTGCCATATGCTCATCGTAATCACCATCTATGAGCCAAATATCAATCGGCGCTGTATAGCGGCTCAACCTATTTTGTAATTGCGCCCTTGATACGCAGTCAACCAGCTGCAAACCACAACTACGTACGGTATCAGAAAAAGCCATGCGCTGATGGTGGTCTTCTGCCACCACCAGTACCCTGATATCGTTTTTATGCTTATCCCTTAGTATTAAGGCAGGTACATTATCCTTCATTGACTAAGCTAGCCTCTATACCCAATAAACCTTGGATTTTATTAAGAAGCTGGTTTTCTTGGAAAGGTTTGCCCATGTAGTCATTGACCCCAATCTCAAAAGCGCGCTCGCGATGCTTTTCACCGGTACGTGAGGTAATCATAATAATAGGCAGCTCTTGCAGGCGGCGATTATGACGTACTTGCGACGCGACTTCAAAGCCGTCCATACGCGGCATTTCAATATCAAGTAACATCAAGTCTGGCGTGGTTTCTTGTAAAATCTCAAACGCATCGATACCATCTTTGGCAAGGACCACATTGAAACCTTGACGCTCTAAGAAACGTGAGGTCACTTTTCGTACCGTGACTGAGTCATCGACAACCAAAATGGTGGTTTTAGATTCTGTACTGCTACGAGCACTGATAGCAGGTTTTGCGACTTCTCTGCCTAAAGCAGCATTTCGCATCAGTGCAATCAGATCCAGAATAAGCATGACCGAGCCATCACCCATGATGGTTGCCGCTGAGATACCCGATAGATTCGAGAATTGCTGGCCTAAAGGTTTTACCACGACCTCAATACGTGACCCTGCGATTTGATCAACCTGTAGGGCCATGTTTTGTCCACTACGGTTTTTGATAATAATTAGTGGCACGCTGGTATTAGTATTGACGACCAGTTCATTGAGTTTATTGCCTGATAAAATCTCATTCAAATAACGCACGCGATAATCATTATCTTCAAAGTTAAGCGTAGCGGCACCGGATTGATAATAGTCATAAATTCTTTCTGGACTGATACGTACGACACGCTCGATCTGCGCTAGCGGTATCGCATAATAGCGGTCTGCGGCGCGAACCACCAACGCATCAGACACCGCAACCGTGAGCGGCACACGCATGGTAAAGCGCGAGCCTTTACCAAGCTCTGACACCACCGATACTGCCCCCCCTAGTTGACGAATTTCACTAATCACCACGTCCATACCAACACCGCGACCTGATATTTGCGTCACTTGCTTACTGGTACTTAAACCAGCATTAAAGATATACTGCATAATATCAAGGTCGCTTAAACTAGTATCTTCAGCGTCAATTAAACCTTGAGAAATGGCTTTATTGCGTACCGCTTCTACATCAATGCCGCGTCCATCATCAGTTAGCTGGATAATGATTTCACTACCTTCACGCAGGACTTCTAAAGTAATTTGTCCATTACGTTCTTTACCCGCTTTTAAGCGCGTTGCAACCGTTTCAATTCCGTGATCGACCGCGTTGCGTAACATATGCTCAAGCGGTGAGGTAATGCGCTCCAAAATGGTTCTATCCATTTCGTCATCAGCATTGATAATCTTTAAATCAACCGACTTGTTTAGCTCATTGGCCGTTTGGCGCACGATACGCTCAAGCCGTGGCGTTAGGCGGGTAAAGGGTACCATCCGCGAATTCATCAAGCCATCTTGCAGCTCAGTTTGCGTCCGCGATAATTGTAGCAATAGACTTTCGCTGTCGCGCATCTTTTCAAGTAAGGTATGATTAATATCAACCAAATCCGAGGCCGACTCGGTTAAAGATTTTGATAATTGGTTTAGCGAAGAATACTGATCCATCTCTAGAGGATCAAAGCCTTCATGATTGACCAATTCATCATCAATCTGCGATAAAATCTGCGCTTCAAGCTCAATCTCCATCCGGCGCAACTGATCCGCTAGACGTTGTACCGTCGTTCCCATCTCTTCAATACTAGTGGTCAAGCTACTCATACCCATATCGATACGCGCACGGTTGATCGCTGATTCACCTGATAGGTTAATCATATGCTCAATCAGACCACCTGAAATACGAATCATCTCATTGTTACTGGCGTTCTGTTCTTGCTCAGTCGTATCAGCCACCATCGGCGGCATCTCACTGATATATTTTTGGATATAGGTAGATTCTTGCTTTTCTTTCGCCAGCAAAATAGCATCACGCTGCGGTTGTAAAGACTCTTTTGGTATGTGTTTTAAGCTATCGGGGTTTTTACTAAATTGCTGCAGCGCCTCAATTAATAGGTCTGGCGTTGGTGGGTTCACCTGTTGCGAGAGAATAAATACCGCATCTGCCAGCCAATCATGACAGGCAACCAATAGCTCCAAGATTTTTTTGGTAGCAGGTCGACGACGATCAATAAAATCGGTATAAACGGATTCCATCTCATGGGCAAGGTCAGCGATACCACTTGCGGTCACCATACGCGCGCCACCTTTTAGGGTGTGTAAATCGCGCTGTAGGGCTTGCAATGCAACCGTATCACTAGCATCACTTAAGAACGCTTGGAGATATTCATTGCGGTTGGTCAGCGCCTCTGCTTCTTCTAAAAACACCTCCAAAATATCTGGGTCAGGTAAGACGTTCGCCCAAGATTGTTTTATAATTCTATCTAAACTTAAGGAGTCTGCAGTTTTATCAATACGATGGGTGTATTCATCGGCGCTGATTTGCGGTTCAGCAGCAGCCTGATGTTGTGGCATTGGTACAATAAGCTCAACGTCTTTTGGTAACGCTGCTGCTTTTTCAAACTGCTGCAGTTGCTCAATCAGTTCAGGCGTAAAAAATGATTGCTGATAGCGGACAATATGCGCCACTTGCAATGACAAAGTATCTTGCACGACTTGCATAATTTCAAGCCACTGCGCCGTTGGCGTACGTCTTGCTTCAACGAACGCCTCATAAATACTCTCCGCCTCATGGGTCAAATCGCCAATACTGCGTATGCCTGCCATACGCGCACCACCTCTGATGGTATGCAGGTGGCGCTGTAAAACCTTTAAGGTATTGATATTGCTGATATCAGCACGCCATTTACTAAAGCTATCATTAAGCGCATCATCAAGCTCCTGCGCTTCTTCTAAGAAGATTTCTAATAGCTCAATATCGGTATCGATGGTTTCAAGCACAAGCTCAGGCGCAGCAATACTTTGCACTGTGCCTTTAGCCTCTTCTTCAGCCTCTTTATCAATATCAGTATGTCCTACAGTACCTGCATTGCTATTGCTATTGCTATCTTCACTTTGAGCAATGCTTTGTAGGCGTTCGATAACCTGCTCGTCAATTTTCAACGAGGTGCTACCCGCTAAAGCATCAAATAAACCGACTAGCTGACAATGACCTGCAAGTAAAGCGGCCTGGATATCAGTATCACGGGATTTTTCAGGATGATGACTTAAATAAGTATAAGCATTTTCCAATTCGCTAAGAATCAAGGCAAACTTTGGTACATCTTGTGCTTTGCTAGCTAGATGTTTTATTTGTGAGATTTGCTTTGCTATATAACTTTGAATCTGTTCTTGCTCTGCATTAAAAACCGCTTCTAGCTGCCATTCTGCATCTAGTAGCTCATTGATATCATCATCTAACAATTGACTTATCGTTGGTTTACCATCGGCTGGCTCTTCATCGCTAATAGTATACTTCTCACCAAGCATGGCTTGTAAAGAAGCAATATCTTGCTGACTTTGCGCCTCTTCTAACGAAACCTCTCGCTCCTGCACATCGCGTTTATAATTAGCTAGGTAGCCTTCAATCAGCGTCACAGACTGGGCAAGCGCTTTTACATGCTGAGCATTCATTGGCGTGTCCTGCTGCTGCAAAAACTCCAAACTTTGCTCTATCGTCGTGCCAACCTCACTGATTGCCGTCAAAGCACTAGCGCCAGACGCTGCTCTTAGCGTATGAAAAGCGCGAACAATCTCATCACTTACGGCGACATAAGGCTCGTCTTGGTGATCAAGAACAAAGTCTTTAATGCTTTCTAACAGCTCTTCGGCCTCTTCAACAAAAATATCGAAAAAGATTTGCTCTTCTTCGCTTTGAGGCGTCAAGATGATGGGCGCTTCGGCCATTTTTTCATTTACCGAATGAATGGTTTGCAGCGTGCTATCAATGCTACTGTTACTTTCGGCAATGTCATAAGCAGTGTCATCAGCAAGTTCTTGATCTGTATTTTTAACATCAGAATATTGCGCTGTGCTTATGTCCTGCTGCTGCTCAGAACCATCAAATAGTTGTTTATGTAGCGCGCAATAGCTGAATTCATCACCTAATTGCTTACTAAAAGCTTGAGCACAAGCCACCCATAACGGTACAAGTGCAGGATAATCTTGACTGTCATTTTCAAAGGTAATTAATAGCGTTGGATAAGCAGCTAACACATCACCGATAAGCTGCTGTATGTCTGCAGACGCTACAATTGTATTATCCAAAATACGGTTGAGCATATTTTCTATCGACCAGGCTAGCTCAGCGCTATAATTAGCACCAACCATACGACCCGAGCCTTTTAAAGTATGGAAACCGCGACGAATATCAGTTAACTGGCTTAAGTTATCAGGAGTAAGCCGCCAATGCTCATATAAGGGCACAATTTCTTCTAGAACTTCATTGGCCTCTTCTATAAATATCTCTTTGATATCAGGATCAGCATCGTTAGCATCTGTCGGTAGCGACTGCGCCGCTGCCATAAATGGGGTTAATACGTCTGGTATCTCTAAATCCGTTAATGAGGCTGAAAAGTCTGTTTCTACTTCAAAAACTTCGTCAAAGTTACTAACAGAGTCATTTATGTCTAGAGTATCAACTTGTTCGGTATTTAAGAATGTCTCATCTGTCGATTGCGTACCCTCATCTAGTACCGCATTATTTTTTTCAACCTCACTTGTAGAGAAATTACCATCAAATGCCTCTAAACCTGTATTGATAGGCTGCTGGCTTATTAAGTTATTGCTTTGCAAAATGGTAATGGCTGGATCAAAACTTGGTGGGTTCTGTGCTGCAAAATCCGCCAACATCGCTGGTAGATGCTTAGTGGTTTCTGTGACGAGTGCCACGACCTCATCGGTCACTGGTAGGGTTTTGTCCAACAGACGGTTGAGTAAGTTTTCAATAGACCACGCCATCTCACTGATACTAAAAGCACCAACCATACGCCCTGACCCTTTCAAGGTATGAAAGCCTCTGCGCACTTCAGTTAATGGCGTTAAGTCTTGCGCATCTTGCTGCCAAATAGGTAAGAAATCCTCTAAATCAGCGACGACCTCTTCCACCTCTTCGATAAATATCTCGCGAATATCTTCATCCACATCAAAGTTATCAGGCTTAAGCTCACTGCGAACATTTAATAAAGCGGCGCTTTCTTTTTTATCGCTTTGGTATGTGTTATTGGTTGAATCAATGTCTTCATTAGCAACCGTAACAGGCGCAATCTCGCCACTATCATCGTAGCGCGGTACATCACTTGTCGCTTGCTTTTGCGTTAAAAAGGTATCATTAACGGTTTCAGGCGCAGCTATATAGCCACTAAGTAGTGTCGCCGCTTTGTCGATATATTCATGAGCTTTAGTCAATAAAGGCTGATCGAAGACCTGCTGCGCAAGATAGTCGAGCAGCAATTCGATAGAGGTTAAACCTTCGGCTAAGGCCTCGGTGACATCCCAGCTCAGTACGGCAACATCATGAGTGGTTAACTGATCGAATATATTTGCTATTTTATCGGTCGCTTGGCGGATAGATGACAGGCTCATACTGTCAAAAGCTTCGCCAATGTTAGAAAAATCTGCAGCGTCTGGTAATAGTGCTAGGTCTTGGCGCTGAATATAATCACTAAAGCCTTGCTTAACGTCTTCAACCGCAATACGCAGCTCGCGCAGCTCTTTAACGTCTGTCTTAATTTGGTGGCTACTTTCTATTTCTAAGCCATCCACTTCATCATGAGTAATGACGTCAGCCGCAGGTATAAAAGAAGCCGCGCTTCCTATTTTACTTAAGATAATTTGTTCGGTATTGTAGATAGCGTTGTATAATTCTTGGAGACGCTGCTCAATTTGCCACTGCTGTTGTGATTGCTCTTCTACCACTCCAGTTTGGGCAATTAAGTCACGTTCTATATCTGCTAGGATAGATGTTGCTTGCGAGGCAAACAATGTCCAACCACAACTTTCTAGCTGATTGCTGATTTGTTGTAGTGGTTTAATTAGGGTTTGCGGCTTATCAAGGCTAAAAACAAGCGTATCAATATCACTTAAGATACGCGGTAAAAAGCGTGTTTCGACCTCTTGCGGCGCTACCCTTTGCAGCATAGCTTGCGTGATATCGCCCTGTTTGGCAAGGCTGTTGATTTCGATATAAATATTCGCTATTAGCTCGTTGATTACTTTTGCTGATAGCGCTTTTTGATGGGTGTTCGACTCTATTAACGCATCTAATTGACTCAATAGCGCGGCGTAATACTTAGGTCGCGGCGTTTCGTTATGGGCAAGGTCATGTAGCCAAGCTTCAGTCAAATACCAAAGACGCTGCAAATCGGCATCTGCTGCGGTTTGCCATAAGTATTGAGCAACTTTTTCTAAGGTCGCCAGTATAGAAGCGTCATTGGTATTAGCGGCAAGTAACGCTTGCGCTTGTTGACGCCAAACCAATAGCAACTGCTGAGACTGCGCCTGGTCTAAACTGACCACTGCCTTACTAGCAGGTACCGCAATATCAACAATATCGTTAGTGACAATGCTAGCAAGACTGTCCTCTTTAGAGTCTAAAGAAGCGTCTACAAGGTGATCAGTCACTATATCATAACGTGCTAAAACTTGGGTAAGCTCAGCTGATGTTTTATTTATTAAAGCGCTATGAAAATTGCTCGTACGTGCGTAATAAACCAGCTCACGTGTAAGCAGTCGATGCCCTACTTGACCAATACGGCTGGCATCAGCACCGAAATTGTCTATTTCTGCCCCTGCAAGTAAGCTGAGCTTAGTAGCCAAATTTGCCAATATCGGCAAGTTAATCATGGTCAAAGCGCCACCAATCTGATGATAGCTTTGTGCCATCCGCTCATAATCAGCGTTTTTTTCACCCAATTGCCAGCCATCAGCTATCTGTGATAATTGCTGATCAAACAGTGGCAGTAACCACTCAAGTGTCACCATGTCGTTGGGCTGGTTTTTCATAGATGTATCCTAACTCGTCTAGGCGCTAATTTAGGCACTGGTTTTTTGCCAGGCGTTGATCTGTGGGTGCGCAATACAGCGCATGTTTGAAGGACGCCAAAATAACGCCTCACCTGGAGCCAATATAATATAACCGCCT
Organism: Psychrobacter sp. YGAH215; assembly: GCF_007280595.1. Taxonomy (NCBI): domain Bacteria; kingdom Pseudomonadati; phylum Pseudomonadota; class Gammaproteobacteria; order Moraxellales; family Moraxellaceae; genus Psychrobacter; species Psychrobacter sp. YGAH215. The sequence goes on from NZ_VKLR01000006.1 coordinate 187,715, forward strand.
ACTGCGCACTGCTCTGATAACCGCGCTAATATATCGCGCTGATCAAACTTACGAAAATAAAGCAGCATGTTTTGGCAGACAATGACTTGTTGTAAATGCGGCGTTGGCGGTTTTTTGTCGATAATGTTGTGTAAAGCAAAGCGTACATGCTGTTTTAGCGTTGGCATCACCTGCCAGTGGGTACGAGCGTTTTTCTCTGTATTTTTTTGCATAGACACAGGCATAAAACGTAATTCTTCAACGATACTTGCTGGCCGCAATGGTTGAATAAATTGCTGGCAATCTTGCGGAATCAAAGCCAGTTGCTTATTATCATACTGACCTAAACGTGCTTTTTTTAAAGCTTGCTGACTGACATCAGTCCCTAATATACGGTAATTGGTCAGCTGCTTTGCGGCCAAACTCATGGCCAGCGACCAAGTTTCTTGCCCACTGGCACAGCCGACGCTCCAGATACGGAATGAATCATCAGGATTGCTGGCATCAATACTAGCGCTGCTATCATTAGCATTGCAGCTCGTACTAGCAGCTATTAGCTGCTCTCGTTGCCACCGCAAGGCGTAATCAGTGATAAACTCTATAGAGGGCAAATGGCGAAAAAAGCGACTTTCATGAATGAGCACTCTATCTAACAATTGCTGGCGCAGCTCATGATTAATCGGCAACTGATGCCATAATTGTATGATGCTCAAACCATAGCCCAGTGCCGTTTGGCTGACGGCGTTGACCAACCATTTACGTTGAACATTTGGCAATATAAAACCAATCTCTTGTTCTATATAGCGTTGCCATTGCTCAGTATCAAAAGCAACATCATCCCACAAAGCCTCGGCTACCAAAGCGTCGGCTTTATTAATCATCAGACTGTCTTTTTGAGTATGATTATTCACGTGACCTGCTATTAATAGTGTTGCTCAACAGAAAAAACGAGTAGGGCAACTGCTTGGTTAATATTTCAATATCACAATCATAAGCTGATAACTAGAAATTACATGCTCGCCGAAACACTTTCATCAACTTCTAAATACTCATCTTCGCTAAGCTCTTGCTCCAACTGCGCGTCATCATTAGAGATCTTAAAGCCGGTGACCGACTCTTGCAGTGCCGCCGCCATTTCGCTCAGCTCGCCAATAGAGCGCGCTGTTGCCATCGAACCAGACGAGGTTTGCGAAGTAATATCTTGAATAATATTCATGGTATGCGAAATATGACCTGCAGACTCGGCCTGTTGTAGCGCGGCGTTAGAGATGTTTTGAATCAGGTCCGCCAAGGTATTTGAAACCGTTTGCACCTCTTCTAGTGCTTCACCCGCATCTTTTGCCAAACGGGCACCACGTACGACTTCCGATGTCGTTGATTCCATCGACATCACCGCTTCACTGGTATCGGCCTGAATGGTTTTTACCAGCGTTTCAATCTGTTTGGTTGCGTTTGCTGAACGCTCAGCAAGACGCTGAACCTCATCGGCAACAACCGCAAAGCCTCGACCTGCTTCCCCTGCCATCGATGCCTGAATCGCAGCGTTCAATGCTAAGACGTTGGTTTGGTCAGCAATATCGTTAATTAGACCAACGATATCACCAATCTCTTGCGAAGACTCACCGAGACGCTTGATACGTTTTGAGGTTTCTTGAATCTGATCACGAATAACGTTCATACCTTCTATCGAGCGCTGTACAACTTCCGCACCGTTATAAGCAATGGCAACCGAACGCTGTGCAACCGTCGCCGATTCTGAAGCGTTATTTGACACTTGGTCAATCGAGACTGTCATCTCATTAATCGCCGCAGATACGCCAGCAATTTCTTGTGCTTGGTGCTCTGAAGCTTCAGCAAGCTCAACTGCATTCATCTGCGTTTGCTCTGAGGACTGCGAGACACGCTCAGCAGTACTGTTAATAACCAGTACTAATTGGCGTAATTGGTCAATTGCGAAGTTCACAGAGTCAGCAATCGCACCAGTAAAATCTTCCGATACCGTCGCGTTTACTGTTAAGTCACCATCTGCCAAATCGCCCAACTCATCTAGTAGACGCAAAATTGCAATCTGGTTACGCTCGTTCTCTTCTTGAATTTGGCGCGCGCGCTCAGACTCCACTTCTGCTTCTTGACGACGGCGTAAGGTTTCTTTTTCAATCAATAAACGCTCTGAGCCACCGCGTTGTTTGAGTAATTGGTATAAAGCGAATAAAACGCCCAGTACACCTACCACAAAAACAATCACCGGTAAGATGACTGATTGATTAAAATTACTTAAATATTGACTGACCGACGACAATGAATTGACCAGCCAAAACAGACAAGCCACGCTCACTAAAGCACAAAGCCCTAATAACAGCTTCCATTTACTATTAGCATCTGTCGTTGTTTTATTCGTACCAGCTACAGGGTTGTTTATAACATCACTCATCGTGCCTATTCCTTTCAAACAATCGTCAAAGTCGTATCGTGACTGACTCTGAAATCATATTGCCATCAAAACAACAGTGATTCACAAAGCCTGTATGAATGCTGACATCTCATCAAACCATGTCAGCCTTTGTTCTTTTCTTGCTTTAATAAACACCCCGTTAATAATCGATGTGTTTATTAAGGTTGATGTATTTACCAAAAATCAATATTTAGAAAAAACAGCTAATTACTAGTTACTCACAGCCACTAGATGGCAGCATCGGTATATTGCAAGTCCTGTGCCAGTAAGCTTGGCATAAATACATACCAATCTTGCTCATCTTTGACAAACTTACCGTGGTTATAAGGCGCAAATGGCGAGCTCGGTTCAAGCGCTTCTGCTCGATATTGGTCTTGGGTAAACTGCTCAATACCCAGCACCTGATCGACCAGCAGTCCTGAAAACACATTATCGTGATCTATGACAATGACCTTACGCTGGCTCATTTGTGGCAATCGGCTGGGCACTTGTAAAAACCGCGACAAATCGGTTAACGGCAACAAGCGCCCGCGGATGTTGGCGATGCCGAGCATCCAAGGCTTTACTAAAGGTAAGCTGGTATATTCTGGCATGGACAATACTTCTGATACTTGACCCATTGGTGCCACCAAACGCTGACCGCCAATTTCAAATACCACGCCTTGCCAATCAAACTCCTTGCCGCCGCGGCGACCACTTTTGCGCGCGCGTGCTAAGTCTGCTATACGCAGCAGCTCAATAAATCCTCTGGATGCCACAAGCTACCCCATTACTTTACGAATTATCTGGACCAAACCACTTTCATCAATCGGTTTGGTGATATATTCTTTAGCGCCTTGACGCTTGCCCCATACTCGATCTGTTTCTTGATTTTTAGTACTGATCATAATAATAGGGATATGAGCAGTCGTTTTACCGCGGGTAATTTTGCGGGTTGCCTGAAAACCATTCATCTCAGGCATCACCACGTCCATCAAGATGACGTCTGGTAGATGGTCGACGGCCATCTGATAGCCCTGCTCTCCATTGCTCGCTTCTAATACTTGAAAGTTATTTTTAGAAAGCATGTCGCGAAATTTCGCCATCTCAGATGGCGAGTCGTCAATGACTAAAACAGTAGTCATAGGTGTTTCCTTTATTTTCGATGATATCCATTAGGATATATTGTTAAAACAAACCGATTAAAAAATAAGTCGCATTGATTGAATGCCAATATGATTTACATCAAGATAAAAACTAAGCAGAAAGCGCTCACTATTAACCTGAATAACCGAACTTATAATCTATTTTTTATAGCAGGTTTTTGACGCGCTACTATTCACGTTACTGATTATTTAACGATACTGGTTAATCGCCTCAAAAAGCTCATCTTTACTAAATGGTTTGGTCAAATACTCATCAGAACCAACAATGCGGCCGCGAGCTTTATCAAACAAACCATCTTTCGATGACAACATAATCACCGGTTTGCTCGCATAATCTGGATTATTTTTTATCAAAGCACAAGTCTGATAACCATCTAAACGTGGCATCATGATATCTACAAAAATGATATCTGGATTGTTATCAACAATCTTCGCTAAGGCATCAAAACCGTCAATGGCGGTGACGACTTCACAACCCGCTTTTTGCAATAAAGTTTCTGCGGTACGGCGAATGGTTTTTGAGTCATCGATTACCATTACTTTTAAACCATCAAAGTTATTTTCCATTATCTCTGTCCTATAAACGACTATTTATTCGGGGTACTATTTATCAATATGAACGATCACACTAAGATACTAAGTCAAGCTGGGTGACGAATACAAGGAAATAAGCCGTCATCTTAATTAGACCATTGGTATATTTCGTATAAAAATAAATAGCTAAGTTTTTACGCTAAATATCTGCTTATTCACTAAGCATGGTTAATAGCGCACTATCATCCGTCACTATACGCACTTTAGGGCCAATTATCTTAGCAATTTGCGCGGTATTTTAAGTTTTTTTGACGCTTTATGATAGTAATACTAGCTTGCGCAAACGTACCATCCAGTCATAACTGCAAATGCTTATTTTCCAATTCTTCCGCTTCCCAATTGCCCTTATAATCGTTGTTAAAATGGCGTTAAAAGCAACGTAGAATAATTAAGCAGGAAATAATTCCTTTAAAACAGCACTTTCAATATAAACTCTTTTAAAATAAGCCCTTTTGAATGGGAACCTGCACAATCGTTAATACGGTTATATTTTGGACATTATATAGAATTAGGGCACACCTTACCGAATAATTTTCTTTTGTCATAAAAATGTATCAATATATTTTATTATGTTCGTTTTAGCACAGTTATGAGCGCTTTTCCAGTCATTTAATAAATTTATGTTCAAATAAATAACTGTAAATTCATCACTCTAGCCAAATTCTCCTCATTAACTACGCTTATCCTCAACTATTTATTTTTACGTGTGATCTAACGAGTGATACCTAGTACGCTGAAATTCGTCATTCAAAATCAGTAAATAAGAGTAATCATTTCACCGCCTCATAATTCCCTATATAATAAAAATTCGTTGACAAGGGTAATCGCTATGACAGGTTTTATAGATTTAAGGCGTTTGAAGGCTAAATTTTCAAGCACCATACTTTTAGCTTTTAGCCCATTAAAAAAGGGTGCGTATCTTTTGGGCGCGGCGCTGCTTATCGCCTGCCAGCCCTCGCCGCCTACGTCAGAACCTGTTACAGCTGAAAATAGCGAGGCCTTTGATACACCTCTACTCATACGTGCTGATAGCATTACGATGACCCCTGATCATATCCTAAGCGTCAAACCAACCCGTTATCAGCCTAGCCTTGGCTTAGAAGGTGAGATTGAGCCTATCAAACAGGTAAACCTAATTGCTGCCCAAGCACTGACGGTAGAGCAGGTGTGGGTGAAAATAAATCAACGGGTCGAAAAAGGCGCACCATTATTCACCGTTCGACGGCAAGCAGCGCCTATTGACTCAACAGAGTCATCTGAACAAGCCGATGATGAAGTAGCAACTTCCTTAGAAGTAGAAGATGAAGTAGCAGATAATAAAGGTGCGGCCACTGAACCAAAACCGTCTGCCATCAACAGTACTCAAGCGGCGCCAAAAGACTCCACTGCTAAGAATTCAGATAATATAAAACCCAGTGCAGAAAAAAATGGCGAGGATGATAAAGAAAATTTTGCTAATGCAAGCCGTCACGACTTGGACAATAACCAAGCTTCTAAGCATACAGAAACGGCGAATAATTTGATAACGGTACGGGCAAGCTTCGCAGGTCATATCGAAAAGCTATACGTCAAAAGCGGCCAACAAGTAGCACCGCGTCAACCTCTTCTAAAGCTTAGCGACGGGACGGAGCTGCATTTTAGCGCAAGCTTACCAATTGAAGCCAAATCACAAATCTCCGTTGGACAAACGGTTAACTTCACGGCGGAAGGCTTGATTGATAAATTTACCGGTCAGGTCAGTAAGCTGACAATCACTGAGTTACCAAAGCAGCTATTGGTTTATGTCAATGTGGTTGATAATGAAGTCAGTCGCAACCAAATACGACCTGATATGCAGGTGACTGGGCGCGTTGACTACGGACAAATAGAAGTTGGAACCATTGTCCCTAAGCGCGCGCTGCACAATGTTGACCTAACCGTGCTGCACAAACCGCCTTATAAGCCGCTGCGTCCTTTGCATGCTAACGTTTGGATTATCAAACAAGACCAGCGTTTGACGCGCCAGCCCGTCGAAGTCATCGAGTATGACCCGCTGACCAAACAGTATTTAATTGCCGGTATTACCAATGACAGTTTGATTTGTTTGGCGAATTTACCGGTGGAATCTGAAGGTAAAAAGGCGGTGGTTTCATAAGCGCCAAAGCTCGTAGTTACATTGTGTAGAAACATTAACAAAGCCTATCTTGTTTAATAACATTCTGTTTAGGCAATATAGCGTAAACTAATAGAGATTACGCTTTTAGTGAGAATTAATTGAAAATTTAGGGCATTGAAAATTTAGGGCGTGCTTATTTACAAAAACAGTTTTATAAAGACAGCATTGGTAGATAGGCACTTTTAAAGCAGTATTTTTAAACAGCATTTTAAACAAACTATAACAACAACTAGAGGAAAAATTATGAGTAAGCAAATTTTATTAATTGAAGACGATCCAGATTTAGCCGAATTAATCAGCGATTATCTGACCATGAACTATTATGATGTACATCATGCAGGGCTGGGTCAAGAAGGTTTGGACTTGTTAGACGCTAAAGAGCGTGACATCGATTTGGTGGTATTAGATTTGATGCTGCCTGATATGGATGGCATGCAAGTTTGCCAAAAGATACGTGGCAACAAAAACAACATGACCAATAAAGTGCCGATTATTATGCTAACGGCAAAAGGCGACACCACAGACCGTGTATTAGGTTTAGAGATGGGCGCCGATGATTATATTGCCAAACCCTTTGAGCCGCGCGAACTGCTCGCGCGTATTCGTGCCGTCATTCGTCGTCATGAACAGCCAAACCAAGCTGACAGTGAGTCTGATAGTTTAACCTTTGGGCGTTTAAGCGTTTTCCCTGACAGTCATGAAGTCACTATCGATGATCAACCAGTCCGCTTGACGACGCATCAATTTCAGTTGCTGCATTACTTTGCTACCCACTCGGGCAAAGTATTAAACCGTGAGCAATTATGGCAAGCGATGCCAAACGATGATAGCTCGGATAACATTGATCGCGCCATTGACGTGCATATTTCGCGCTTGCGTGCGTTAATCGAAGACAATCCGCGCCAGCCAAAACGTATCATTACCGTACGCGGTGTGGGTTATCAATTCGCTACCGATCAGGTATAGTTAGCACATGCAATCAAACGCTATTAAATTAAGCCCGTATTGCGATAAACTTATTAAAATAAAATGAATAAAATGGTTATAAGCGTTTGATAATAGAGATGATTTAATGCAACAACTGGGTTTTCGTTCCGTATTTGCCAAACTATTTGCCAGTGTCATGCTGGCACTTATTTTATTTGCGGTAGCGATGGTTTTATTGACCCAGTTGGTACATGACAAAGACGCTGGTATTCGTTCAGAAATCTTAGCCACGCAAATTTTGGGTCAAGTCGACCCATTTTTGCATGAGCTAAATATTGCTGTCAGTAAAGACAACCGTTTACAAGCGCGCTTTATGCTAGCGGTGATCAAGAAAAGCTTTGATATTTTTGATGAATCATTGCAAGCAAAAATGGGGCTATATGACAATGAAGGTCATTTGCTCATGCAAAGCGACAACAGCGATTTGCCATTAGAATTGCCTGCGCCGCCCTCGCTATTGGCGCGCGTTTTTCCCTCATTTGCCGAAACCTCCCCAACCAAGCAAGCCCAAGTTTATAGTAGCACCGGCTATACGCTATTATACGAATCACGCTTGCCGCCTAAAAAACCTGTCCTCTCTGCCGCCCTAAACTTATTTACTGGTACGCTATTGCTGCTGCTTATCATGGCAGGGGTGCTTTGGTGGATTGCCCGTACCATTACTTGGCGTATCAATCAGATGAGCCAACAAATGGCGCAATTGGGCGACGGCGACTTTACGGTGCGAGTCAATGCCCGCGGTAATGATGAGATTGCATCGCTTGCGCGCGGCTTTAACCAAGCAGCACAAAAAATTGAACACCTAATCAATGCCAATAATCTGCTATTGGCGCACGCCTCGCACGAGCTGCGTACGCCCATCACCCGTATTCGCTTACAGATTGAGATGATGGATATGCTGGCAGGGGCCTTGCCGAGTGATACCAAAGAGAAATTTGATAAGCGCGCCCAAGCCATCAATCGCGATTTGTCTGGATTAAATGATTTGGTCGAGAGTATTTTGCTGGTCAGTCGTTTAGATGCTGGACATGCGCTACAACAAGTTGAGCATTTAGACTTATATGACTTAGTAAATCAAGAACGCCAGCATTATCCTGAAGCAACCTTGATTGGCGAGCATATCGTCATCGATGGTCAATCGTCGATGCTGACCCATTTAATACGTAACCTATTGACCAATGCTATGCTGCACGGCAAGCCGCCAGTTACGGTATTACTTTACGGTGTGCAAACGCTGGATGAAGCTGACGCTATTCCTGATTACCTTTTGCAAACCATACTGTGTAGCAGCTTTGTCGATTACAACAGCTCAGACTTTGATTCTTATGATGAAGAAGTGCCTCATAGTAACCATGCGCTTGAAATTGATCAAAACGCCCAACCAAATGATGACGCCACTGTTCCTAACGATAATGTTGTTCTTAGCGACAATAAAGCCACCTCAACCTTAACGTCGACAGAAGAAGCGTCGACCGCAGCGTTATTACCAGCGCCAGTGATTTATAAAAATGGTGAAAGCATCACTGTGGATGCTGAGATTAATGGCAATATTGATAGTGATAACAGCACAGATACTGATAAATCATCGACTGCAAAAACTATTGACTCATCTAATGAGCGAAACAATGACCTAAGTAGCACCACTGAGATCGAAACCTTTGTTGAGCCGTCGTTATTACTTACCTATCAGCGCTTTACCACTGATCTGACAGAAAAAATTAAAAAAGTTATTTGGCGTGCGGTTCCTGAACAACAAGAAACTTCCATCAACGACATCGATGACAAGACTATCAATAAACAGATAGAAGAAGCGGATAAAAACGTTAGTACTGAGAAGGATGACGCCAAAAGTGCCACCAAAGACCCTAATAGAGAAAACGGTAATAAAGAAAACGGCGACACGGCAAACGCTACCCGCAAAGAAGGCATATTTAGTAAGCATCTCAAAAAGCCGAAAGCTGAGCCAACACGCCCGCTACCAAAATTTGCGGTGCTGGCGGTGATTGATGAAGGCGAAGGTATCCCTGAGAATAAACGCGAAGAAGTCTTTAGCCCCTTTGTACGCTTACAGCAAAAAAACAAAGGCTCAGGGCTTGGTTTATCGTTGGTTGCCCAGATAGTGACGGCGCACCAAGGACGTATCATTACAGATACCATCAATGGTCATACGCGATTTTTAGTGGTATTACCCGTCAAGCACGACCCTCATTATCAGCATGACAGCCGTCACTAATCTCATCAGCTAACCAGACTACAGCCAAGATTATCCGTTAATCATGGATGTCCATATCCAAAACGCTGCATAATATGCTATATTAGCGCCCCTTATTATAGGGTTATTGAAGGTTGATTTTAATTTGCGCACAAATGGCAAAAGAGCCTGCAACCGCTTCATAACCATTAAAATATTTATTAAATTTTGAGCATTCCATGAGTGACATGATTGTCTTAAACGATGTGACCAAAAGCTTTTTAAGCGACCGGTCTATAAAAGATAAAGACGGCAAGCCACATTGGTTTACTGCGGTTGAGCCGACGTCTTTAACGGTAAAGCAAGGCGAAATCTTTGGTTTAATGGGTTATTCGGGCGCGGGTAAGTCTACTTTATTGCGCCTGATTAATTTACTTGAGCGCCCAGACTCAGGTCAAGTCATCATAGATGGTACCGACTTGACCACCTTATCGGCCAGTGAGTTGCGTATCGCCCGCCACAATATCGGTATGATTTTTCAGCAGTTTAACCTGATGTCCAACCGTACTGTGTATGATAATGTCGCCTTTAACTTAACGGTGGCAGGTTATCCGCGCGCCGATATATATAAGCGGGTGATGGACTGTTTAGAAATTGTTGATTTGACTGACCGTGCTGGGCACTATCCTGCGCAGCTATCAGGCGGACAAAAACAGCGTGTCGGTATCGCCCGTGCGATCGCGCCTAGCCCAAAAGTATTATTGGCTGATGAGCCGACCAGTGCGCTTGATCCTTCAACCACGCGCAGCTTATTGACTTGTCTGCGTGATATTAATGAGCAGCTTGGCGTCACCATTGTCATCGTCACCCATGAGATGAGTGTTATTCGTAGGCTATGCGACCGCGCTGCATTGTTACATCAAGGGCAGTTGCTCGAGGTTGCCGATATCCGCGACGGCCTGATTCAGGCCACGACCCCGATTGGCAAAGGCTTGGTTCATGAAGATTAAGAGGCAGGAGAATAGACATGTTAACTGGTGCTGAATTATCCGCCTCATTGGACAAGCTGCTTGCGCTACGTAAAGAAATTTTGCAGGCGTTTGTAGATACCTTTATTATGCTAGGTATCTCAACGACGGTCGCCATCGTTATCGGCGGTCTGTTTGGAGTGTTCTTGTTTTTATCCAGTGATCGGCAGTTTTTGCAAAATAAAACCTTGTATGGTGTCCTTGGTGCGATCACCAACTTTATGCGCGCTTTCCCGTTTGTGATTTTGATGATTGCCATGAGTCCTTTTACCAAAGCCATCGTTGGTACGGGTATTGGACCGATTGCCGCGTCACTAGTACTGGCGATTGCCGGCTCCTTTTACTTCGCACGCTTGGTCGAGCAAAATCTGCGCGAAGTACCACGCGGCATTATTGAAGCAACGGAATCGATGGGCGCCCGCCCCTTGACTATCATCAAAGTATTGCTCAATGAAGCGCGCTCGGGCTTGGTGCTGTCTGTGACCATTTTATGTATCAGCTTACTGTCGTTTTCGGCGGCGGCGGGTATGATTGGTGGCGGTGGTTTGGGTGATTTGGCCATTCGTTACGGTTACTATCGTTATCAAACTGAGGTGATGGTCTTTATCGTCGTGATGCTATCGATTATGGTCATCGGTATTCAGGCGTCTGGTAATTGGATAGCCACCCGTTTGGATAAACGTTAAGCCAAAACTTTATTCTTTACCCTCTCAATTATGATGATGTTGTATTCTAATTTTCGATACAAAGACTGTTTAATATGAATAATACTCAAGGTTTAATGCCGATTCATCCTAAGCAAATGCTTGACTTTGTAACTGATTCCCTTTAATTTTGATACTATCTTAACAGCCTTTAACTTAGCAGCATTACTATTCATAATGTTGCTTTTTTAATGCGGATTTTTACTGTTGACATTTAATCCCTATTCCCTCCCCCTTATTAAGGAAGTTTCATGAAATTAACAGATATCAGCCGTCAACTCGCGACCGCATTGGCCACCGTTGGCGTATCAGGCCTTGTATTGGTCGGTTGCAACAACTCATCAGCGCCAGAAGCTAGCAAAGAGCCCGTCACTGAAGGTGCTACTGAAACAGTGGGCACAGAAACGGCAGCGGGCAACGATATCGATCCTGAACATAGCAAGATTGTGATCGGTACCACTGAAGGCGATTTTGCTGATATGGTTCGTAACCAAGTAAAGGGCTCATTGGAAGCGCAAGGCTATGAAGTCGAGCTGGTCACCTTTACTGATTATGTACGTCCAAACATTGCTTTGGCTGATGGCGATTTAGACATCAATATCTTCCAACATAAGCCTTATCTTGATACCTTTAAAAAAGAGAACAATCTTGATTTGGTGGAAGTCTTCCAAGTGCCAACTGCGCCACTTGGCATCTATACTGGCAAAAAGACCAAGCTTGACGAAGCCTACAAAGGCATGAGCGTTTCTGCGCCTAATGACCCAAGTAACTTCGCCCGCGCGTTGGTCATGATGGATGAGCTTGGCTGGATTACCCTAAAAGACAATATCGATCCTCTGACCGCATCAAAAGCCGATATCGCTGATAACAGCAAGTACGACATCAAAATCGTTGAGCTAGAAGCAGCCCAGCTGCCACGTGCGCGTGATGAAGTAGACTTTGCTGTTATCAATGGCAACTACGCGACCGATGCGGGTATCAAGCTGACTGAAGCGCTATTCCAAGAGCCAAGCTTCGCTTATGTCAACTGGTCTGCCATCAAAACGGCAGATAAAGATAAGAAATGGGTTAAAGACGTGACCAACGCTTATAACTCAGACGCCTTTAAAAAGTATGCTCATGATAGCTTCCCAGGCTACAAATACCCGAAAATCTGGGGTGAGAACACTGCTACTGCTGCAGCAGCCCCTGCAACCGCTGCTCCTACAACAGATACTGCACCAGTTACCGAAGCTGCTGCTCAATAGTTAATATTAACCATTGTAAAAACGATTGGTTCGGATAAATAAAACGTTTTTACAGTTAAAATTGCCTTAATTTGAAAAAGCCCATTATTTTGAATAGTGGGCTTTTTTGCTCTTAAATTTTATTGAATGGGTACAATCAACGACTCGCAATGACGTTACAGCCTGTTTGTGGTTTGTAGGAAAGCGTCACTTACTCTTTCACTTAGCCTATTTTCTTTTTATAGTGGCTAAGCTTACTAGAGAATGCACCTTAATATAAGCTTTGATTTAATAGAAATCGATGCTTAATAAAATTTAAGAAATTTATATGTCTGCTTAAATTTTCTATTAATAACGATAAGAACCATTAGGGCGTGTTGAACATTGGATATAAATTTCTGGCAAAAAAAATAGCGAACGGTTAATCTTTAAGTTCTCACACAAAAAGGATATCGTTCGCTATGCCTCGCACTATGCTCAAAGATGAACACTGGACAAGACTGAAACCTAT
>NZ_VKLR01000054.1:0-2433 GCF_007280595.1 Psychrobacter sp. YGAH215
AGCTATCATCATCGCTTGAAGAGGGATGAACTGAAATGTTAGATGATGACTTATTTCTAGTGAATAGCCTGGATAAAGCATGGCTTGTTTTGGTGGTTGAGTTAGTTAGGTTTGACGAAAACGAAGTATTCGTATTTAGTTTCCTCAAGGTGTTGAAGTCGACATTAGCAATTTGTGAACTAGATGGAGCACCACGTATTTTTGTTGATGTCGAAGCATTCGATTGTTTGAATATCGATGAACCCGGAGACTCTTGCTTAGGGACTTCAGACATTGTACAATACAAAGCAAATTTCTTGAATAAAGTATCGTGGTGACTGCCAAGCCTTGCTCTCACCTTATAGATGGTTCAAATTGTGGAATTTTAACAAAGATTCACGTAAAGAAAAAGGAGATTAGTGGCGGTGCATCCTGAGAATAAAATCGTGTCAACAAAAAGTACACCTTTAGAATTGAATTCAACTTTTGACGACTCTTTTTTTCTTCTCGTTTCTCTATTTACCCACTATCCGTGAAACGAGTTATCGTGAAAGATACAATACCACTAGCAGTCTTCATGGTCAACACAGGTATTAAGCGTGAATGTACAAGCTAATGTAGTACCGAATATTTTCTAGCTCAAAGCCATTCCAAGAATTTCCGGATTGTTTATATTTCTCTAACTCCCTTAACAATGATGACGCGACACCACCCTTGTTATTTAAGTTTATGGTGTCGTGTTTATGTACAACATTGCCTGCCTCGTGTGTATATTTTTCAACAATAGTAGTAGTTACGCCAGAATAAATTTTCGTGTTTTCTCAGGTGAGTTATTTATAGAATAAGCTACACAAAGGTGATTTCTAAGTCGCGTTTCTCTTGATTATTAACCAATGGTGTTTTGCAAAATTGTATCTTACACGATCAATAGAGAATACACCAAAGACCTATCGAAGTCAGTATGAACTATCAGTCTTAATAAAACCTATCAAGAGTGAGTCCAGCAGCACCAGAAGCCGTTGGAGGCACTTAGCTGTGTAAAATAAGTGTAAATTCTGGCTTTCAAGATGGATTGGTTGGTTCAATTGTTTGTTACTATCAATTTTGTGTCACATAATTTTTACTCTACATTTTGTAGATTTTTGCAAAAATATTGAACTAAACTTTACTTTCATCTCTTTGCAATTACTAAATAATTCCAACTTTGAATCTAATTACCCCCAAAACTCCCCTAAAGCGATTCGTTTAATCAATTGGTTATCTCCAATGGGATACTTGACTATAAAATAACACTACCATCAATATTTTGAGTTTCCCAGGGCCCATTTTGATGGTCAACTATTGCTATCAAATACTAGTCCACGTGATATAGTCATTCAATTTGACTCTTAGTCACAAAATATTTACGAGTCATCTTTACTTTACTGGTAAGAACACTACTACTGTTGTACACTACCTATTGTCATCGCATGATAAATACGTGTACATTCCATTTCTATTTACGTGTTTGTTTATATTTTCTCTTTTTATGACATACGCCAAAATATTTCAACACCACCATCAGTTATCCCTTTTGACTCATGACCTTTCCTTTCCTAATAGTTTAAACTACTAAAAACAACAAAAAACTTGTGCTTCACCTTCATTCAATTTATAATAGTCAACACTGTTGAACCATGGCAGATAGTTTGTGTGTAAATGATTCCCAAGGTAACTAACATATCCAGATATTCCAACCGTTTCCAAGTATAAAACATTAGCAATTGCTTTCAAAAGGGATTAGAATAGTGTATTCTACGAAAAATTCCTGGTCATTTTTGAATTAACAACTACTTTCACATCCCTTGTATTCAAAGAGTTCCCATCATATTTTACTTCCAATTAAATCAACATAATGACAACCACTGAAACATTTCAGACCATATTCAGAGTTAATAGTTCAAAGTGATTTATATCTAAAAAGCTTTTAACTTGGTTTACTTCCATTTATATCTAAATAATAAAGTTCAAATAGTTAGAATATTTTTGTATTGGGATCAATGTCCAACTAATTCCCAGACTGGAAACTACTGAGTACTTTCGAAAAAATACTGCTAGTGTCTCACTACTACCTAGAACTTTTTCAGGCTACGTTAATGAGTACAATAATTTGAAGATGTGACATTTACTGCTCCAATTACATATCATTATGGCTACCAGATGACAATTATTGTAGATAGATTTGTCCAAAGTCTTTACAATTGAATCTAAAGCACATGCTGGATATCAAAGAAGTATAATTGAACAACTTAATAGACAAACTAGCTCAATTTATAGACATGTAAATTCTATGCGCACCACCTTTAATTCCCATACAAAAACGGCCTTTTTTGTTGTAGCATCTCCAATCATTCGCCTACCTCAATCACCATCTGTGCGTATAATAAACATTTGTCTTGGCTTCAAAACGGTATT
>NZ_VKLR01000055.1:0-2235 GCF_007280595.1 Psychrobacter sp. YGAH215
TATCGTGGCATGATGTGTCCTTGTTGCCCCCATTTGGATTATTCTTTAGGGGTGACAACTATCCTGCCATAGGGGGCCCTGCTTCTTCTCTAACACCGAATAATAACAGCGATCAAAAAAGTCTTTGGTCAGCCCCGCCATATATGCCAAGTTCTCAGTCGTGCCTAATAATAATGCATCCGCAGCTAACACATCTTCAGGTTGCGTATCTTGAGGATATTTAAGTATGACGTTGATATCTATATCGGGATGATTAGCGCCATCGTAGGCTGCTTGCGCTAGTTTTTTGGTATTCGGTGATGGCGCATGCGCGACGATAAGCAAATTTTTGCTAGCCATTTCAATCACCTTTATAGAGGTTACTAGTTTTTGGTATTAATAGTCACTCTTTGAATGATATCAGGATGAATGCTTTTCGCAACCGGACAAGTAAGCGCAGTGTTATAAAATATCTTTTGCGTCTTGTCATCTAACTCTTGATTAAAAGTGATCTCGACATGTATTTCACTGACACGTCTTGGCTCAGCAGCCATTATCTTAGTCACCTCAGCGGTAGTACCTGCAATGTCGATTTCCATGTCACGCGCTTTAATACCAATGATCGTCAGCATACAACTTGCTAAACTAGTTGCCAATAAATCAGTCGGTGAAAACGCTTCGCCCTTGCCTTGGTTATCTAAAGGCGCATCGGTAATGATTTCATCGTTTGATTGCAGGTGGATGGCAGTGGTGCGCAAGTCGCCTTGATAGGTTACTTTTGAGGTTGTCATTTTTTTCTCTTCGATAGTTATGGTTATTGGATTATAGTTGCTTGGACATCTTAAGTAGCTCATTTATAAACAATAATTACTTCAGATTTTTTAGTTAAAACAATAGACTTTATGTTTGAAGGTTTTTAGAAATTGGACTCTCATACAATTTCGTATTAAGCAAAAAAAATAATTTATGAATATATTGAATAAAATAAAAATGGTCAACGGAGTTTTTACGAATAATTCATCTAGTTCCTATTTACTGACTAACCTCTTTCTCTCTAAATGTGCTAAAAAATCTTGTCCTTTCTTAGTGATAGAAAATCTTCTCCATCGTACGCTAGCAACTTTTTCGTTCTGAACTAGTCCGTGAATTTGTAACTTAGGACAGACATTGTTATATAAAAAATATACTGATTCTTGTTGCTGAGTTTGATTTGTTACACCAGTAACAAGAGTCTCTTGAATAGTTATGAATAGAGTAAATAAATTTTGAGTTACGTCTTCTTTACCATTAATAATATTGGGTGGAATTTTCACCTCTATTGAATTAAGAATTTTTTCTAATTCATCAAATTCAGACGAGTTAGTTACTTTTGTATACTGGCCAACTTTATTTGCTAAAATAGAGTTTTGCTTATTTAATTCTTTCACCTGATTGTTTAATTTAGCTATTTCATCCACTAAGCCTTTTGTATCAGGTATCTCATTTCCAGAAACCCAACCAGCTAATTCTCTTGTAGATGCTATTTCAGGTAAGCTCTCCATGACAGCTAAACGAATATCTTTCATGTCTTCAAAGAATGAAGACATATTATTCAGTACTTTGGCTCTAAATAATTTTAATTCAGAAGGGTTGTTTACCTCCATCACTGATGAACCATGCTTCTTGACCTTACTTTCTAATGCACTGTCATTAATTACGACAGCAAAAAGTGGTTTTTCAATCTCCAAAGCATAATCATACTCTAATTCAGTATAGCTAATACCAGATTCAGGTTCGACGCTACCGTATCTTCCACCTAAAATTAACATATAAACATCAGATTCATCAATCCACTTTTTTATAACGTCTAATTGACTCTTATCACTGGCATTGAATAATTCCATTCCAGCAGGAATATGTCCAGACTTTAATACAGCACTAACAGCTGCTTGTCTCTCTTCTATCAAATCAATATACGTTGATGATATAAATACCTGTAACCTTTTTTTCATAGAATTTCCTCTTATCAAAAATTGAGTAATGACCATTTATAAAGATTATACTTGTTATAACTGGATTTAAGTTAGCTTATTAAGAAAAGAGATATACGAGTGTGATTTTATTAAATATTTTAATATAAAATCTCAGACAAAGAAAACCCCCTCCGACATAAGTCGGAGGGGGTTTACTAGGAATAGAGAGCTGACGATGACCTACTCTCACATGGCCGGGGCCACACTACCATTGGCGCGATGATGTTTCACTTCTGAGTTCGGG
>NZ_VKLR01000056.1:0-3744 GCF_007280595.1 Psychrobacter sp. YGAH215
TATAGGTTGTTTAGGGGTGTAGGAATAGGATGGGCTGTGTTTGAGAGCAAACGGAGCACTGGTTGCCGAGATATGCGCGCTTAAAGGTGGGTAAGTGGAAAAGGCGGAAAAACAGTAGGTAGATGCCCACTTTTTGCACTTTTTAAAGCACTGATAGATAGGTCTCACTCTGTAGATTCTACCTATCAAGGTTAGAGGTCAATCCGATTAGTATTGGTTGAGCTAGAGCCGGTTTTAGTCAGTTTTGGCTGAATTTACGACATTTTTTTGCCATCTTTTTTTTAACTATGCGACTTTTTTTTGGTGGTGCGACATATTTTTGCCATCTTTTTCTGCTCGCGGGTTTAAGACCGCATTGCTAACAAATTTTGTTAGCAAGACCACATGCGAAAATTAAGACCACATTTAAAGACCACATGTTGGGGACCACTTCTATAACTCGCCCAATTTTGGCGATATCGCAAAACTAAGGGTATCAGAGGAATCTACAGAATCTGTAGATCGTAGAAAACTTGTTTGCAGGTCTGTAGCTCTAATATACGTCGAGTTCTGGGGCGTTGAAAAAACGGGTATTTTTTGGGCCAGGAGAAAAAAAGTGGATTTGCCAGTGCACGACCCGAAAAAGGGAGAATTTTTGAAAAATGGCGAGATTTGGGGTAACTTTGAGAGAGTGTAGAGCAACAACGATAAGGGGTGAGGGAATCAAATTGTAATGGCATGTTGGCGGGCCAATGAATATGTGTTGTGCAAAAGATGGAGTTCGTAGCGGTTGCTGTGGCTGAGATATTGGCACTTTTTTAAGACCGCATGTTTTTGGGTAGCGCTGGGTTAAGACCACATTTTTTTTTGTTAGAAGACCGCAGAAAAGAGAGCGCACATACAAAATCAAGACCGCAGAAAAGAGAGCACACTTTTAAGACCGCATTTTTAAGACCACATGTTTGGTAGCACTCAAATTTAAGACCACATTTTTAAGACCGCAGAAAAAAGAGCACACATTTCTAAGACCGCAGAAAAAAGAGCACACACTTTAAGACCGCATTTTTAAGACCACATGTTTGGTAGCACTCAAATTTAAGAGCACATTTTTGTCACGTGAGTAAGACCGCATGTTTGGTAGCACACACTTTTAAGACCACATTTTTGTCACGTGAATAAGACCGCATGTTTGGTAGCACTCATTTTTAAGAGCACATTTTTGTCACGTGAGTAAGACCGCATGTTTGGTAGCACTCAAATTTAAGACCGCATTTTTAAGAGCACACATTTCTAAGACCGCATCTTTGGTAGGACTTATTCTTGTAGGGGCACACAATGAAGAGCAGAATCGGGGCTACACAATCGACGAAGAAGTTAGACATCCGTAAATTGAAGAGCAGCGAGCCTGGTCTGTTTAGGGGCACCCTGTTGTGCAGATCTAGTAGGCTTTTTAGTTTTACGGAAATTCTGGCCGAGAAAAGAACAATGACCGGAGATCAGGAGACAGGGGGGGCTAGTAGGGTCTGTTTTGATTAGGTTTGCGTTGTTTCGGCAATTTAAGTTGTGTTTTTTTGGGTTGATTTTACGAAAAAGTTGGCAGAAAAAAAGACGAGAGTCAGGGTGGTTGTGGAAATTGTTAAACGCAAAAAGTCAAAAGACAGTTGAAAAACCTCTGAATAGGCAGTGGGAGGTGTCTGAATTGAGTTTGCGTTGTTATTTAGAGTTTTTGGAATGAAGGGTAAATTTTTTGGTCAGAATTTACAAAAAAACTGAGACAAAAGTTAGTTCTAGTTAGGGTTGAAGTGAAGTTTATACTGAGAATCAGACAATGAACAATAGAACAGCAAGGAGTAGAGTTTTAGACTTGTAATTGTGTATAGTAAGAGAATTAACTTCAAAGAAGAAGCTGGAGAATAGAATTTACTTAGAGGAGTAAGGGAAGTCTATTTTTTGAGTTTTTGGGTGGAAAAGTTAAATTTAGAAACAGCTAAACAAGTCAGAACAGCTATTAAAGTTGCGACTCTATTGTGAAGTTTAGTGGGTAGGTTATTTGACTGTTTTGGAGGCAGTTGATTGTGTAGTTGTGAAAATCGGGGTGCCGGTGGGAGACCCGTGGGTGATCGGTGAGCCAGGGACACGTCAACAAAAAAAGATGGCAGAAAAAAAGCTGGCAGAAAAAAACAAACTATTTTACACCAGTTTTTTTCTTCAACAACCAGGCAATCAACAATCAATCAACAATCAATCAGATATTTAATCAGTCAGGTAAAATGGATTATGCAGATGTGAATGATGCTTGAATTGGAAGTGAGACACCCGGGAGATAAAGAGTTTATGGAAAAGTCAAATTTGCTGGAAACAGAGAGATGTCAAATCAGTGGGTACTAGCAAGATGGAAGTAAGTGAAGGATTTCAAGTCTATTGCCGAGAAGGAGCAACGCATTAGAGAGAATTCAAAAAGTTGTCAGACAGCAGAGACAATTGAAACTCAATGGAATCAGCACTGGAAATTCACGGGTGGCGAAACTGTTGCTGGCCAAGCTAGTCAGGGATTTGTGGAAAATGGAGTTTAAGGACATGGAAACTACTCTGGGAGACATGGAAGTCGACGTGGCAATGGAAGTGGCAAGGGAATTGGGAAGTACTGAGAGAATGGACAGCCAAGTTATTGGAAGTGGGAGTTGGATTTGGGAAAGAAAATCAGAGAATGAAAAATCACGCAAACTATTTTGAAAAAACCCTGGCCAAGTTAATCAAGAGACAATAGCAATGGAGATCAAGTTCAAACTCAAGGAAAAGTTATTGTAGTGATGGAACATAAACAAAAAGCTGCATGGATAGGGAAGAAAGGGAGGTGGGAGTGAACAGCGTTGGAGAATCACGGATGGACAAGACAGGGAGTGGGTGGAAGAAAGTCAAAGGGATTGGAAATGTAGTCTTGAACACGTGGAAGCTGCACTGGATCAGTGAAAGCAAGATGATGAACACCAGGAACAGTTACTACAATAAAAAGAAGAAGATAGACAAATTGGACGAGAACTGGGAGGCGGCAAATTGGACGGAAACCGCGGGGGGAGGCAAATTGGGCGAGAACCACGGATGGACAAGCGGGGCAAGTGGCAAGAAGTTGCGTGCAGTGAAGTGGAATGTTGGAGAGCTGGTAATAAACTGCCCGGCAAGTGATAGCAGGAGATAGGGGTGTATAGATTATAATGGAACGCCGATTTTTGCAGTATCACGCGTAATAAGGACAGCAGTTGGACATCGGTACATCAGAGAGCAGTGTAAGTCTTGATAGCAATGAGCCGTGTTGAAGTAGTATTTTAATCTAGTTTTACTCAACAAAGGACAATGGAGATCTGGAGATAACAGCACACTAATCGGTTCTAGACATAGACTAAGCCTGAAAGGGGTACTACAGCTTGATTTGAATAGGTTTGCGTTGTATAGGCAGTTAAAGGTGTGTAAATTTTTGGGTAGAATTTACGAAAAAGTTGACTGAAAAAAATTCATTCAACGGGATCATCGTGAAAATTGTGATATACAAAAAACTTAAAACACAATGGAAAAGCTTCAGAATGAGCAGTAGGGGGTGTCTGAAGTGAGTTTTGATTGTGATTTAGAGTTTTAAATTAGAGTTGTAAATTTTTGGGTAGAATTTACGAAAAAACTGGCTGAAAAAATGACATCAAGTTGAAGTTAAGTGGGAAACAGCAAACAATAGAATAATTGCAAAACAAGGAAATAAGTTTAAACTGCGGGGCA
>NZ_VKLR01000057.1:0-2190 GCF_007280595.1 Psychrobacter sp. YGAH215
GGTCTTTAACCAATCAAAGCTATGCTGCAAAGTTATTTCCGAAATCTTTTGGATTATCTCTAGCTTATTAATACGCTCATAATCAAACAGGTCAGCGAATACAGGATAAGCACCCATGAAATAGGCACTAGGGTCTTTTAATACGTCAAATGGTATGAACCTATCGTTTGCCTTAAATTCAACTTCAGCACGTACCCAGCGTGAATATTCGCCGTCTTTATCACCTAGTTTTTTGCCTTTCTCATAGAAACGAGCGAACTTTCCACTATCACGTTTTCCAATATTTAGAGTAAGACCGTTATTATTTGGGTCATCATATTTCCAATTGCCTAAGTGACCAACAGTATGAGGCGCACCACCACAATGAAATAGGTCATCGGTTTCTAATTGGTCTAATACATGGACATCTAAATATTCACCCTTTAGGTCATCATGGGCTAAGTCTATACGTGTAATTTTTGGTTTTTGTGTCTTCTCATCTAGGCTTGATAAGAATTGATACATGTAAGTTTCCCAACCTTGCGGAGCAAGTGAGCAGCCAGTGCCATTGAGCATGATTAAGACAGTATCACGTTGACCGCCTATACAAATTTTGCCGTAGTTTTCACCGAAATTGAATGAATACTTATAGAAATTAGCACCGTTTTGGTTTTGAGATATAACGGAGTATTTTTTGCCAAAGATACGAGCAAGCATAGGGGCGAAATCAGCTACAGCAGCCTGACATAGAGCCATGTACTGGTCATCATCTTCATTGGTACGGCGGTACTTCTCGTTGATGGTGGAGATATCAAACGTGATGTTCAGCCAATCAATGATAGCGACTTGACCATTAACAGGTCTTTTGATGGTTTGGAGTATTGGTTTTTTACCGTTGATGATAATTGTGTCAGTGGTAGATATAGCGGAGTCTATGACTTTTTGACGTTTTTTGAGCCATTGTGTTTTGAATTGTGGATTTATCTTATTATTAACCCTCATGTTATTAATGAGGGTATCAACTGACGTAATAGATGAACCAAACACCGAGGGGCTGACTGTGGGGTAATCGTTTTGGATAGCCTGAGTATCGGAGTACTTTTGACTGTTTGAATTGCTTGTAACCATGTTATAATGTTCCTACGTTACATGTAATGAAGTCACAACGTCACAATGTTACGTGTGATGAAATTACGTTTAATGTTTCTATGTAAGCCCTTGTAGGATTGCAGTCCGTATCAGGGGCTTTTTATTGCCTATTTTTCGTCTTTATCATCTATTTCTAAACTATCAGCCGCCATGTGGAGGCTCTTAGCCATAAAATTCTGCAATACCTTTTGGGTGTTCTCACCACCCTTGATATCATCAAATGCTTGTACCATCTCTTGCATTATTGGCTGTATCTCTTCCAACCAATGAGCCGCGGTAGCCTGAATTGTAGACTCCTGATGAGCGGCTAATGCTTTTAGCGTGGAATGGGTCTTATCGTTCAAATAAAGGTTTTGTACTTTGTTTCTTAGCTTTGGCTTATTTGTCATCTTAGCACCTTTTATCTCATGTGAGTAGTATTTTATTATTAATTGTTCTAGAGTATTGATAAGCTGTTTTAATGCCTTAACGCTTGCCCTTGGCGAACAGATGCCAAGTGCGCTACAGGCTACAAGTAATGTCCTATGACATACGGTAGCAAAAGACTGTTAACTGTAGGGCAAAGGATTTAAAGATACTGCATTGCTCATTTTTTCGCACTGTAGACTTGTTATTTTTCAAGTCGTAAGTTCGCCCTTATGCTACCGTCGTCGTCAATCGTCGTTCCTCCTCTTCCTCCTAGGGTACGCAACAGGCGTTATGACGGTATGAGTTTATTCCCTATTTTTGCTTGTTGTTTCGCAAATTCATCGGGTAAATGCAACCGTATCGGTATGTCTTCAGGGTCATCGCTTTTTATCATTTCCAATATTTCTTCTGGACTCATGAAAGTACTATAGTACGAAAAGTATTTACCGCCTTGGGTCTTTAACCAATCAAAGCTATGCTGCAAAGTTATTTCCGAAATCTTTTGGATTATCTCTAGCTTATTAATACGCTCATAATCAAACAGGTCAGCGAATACAGGATAAGCACCCATGAAATAGGCACTAGGGTCTTTTAATACGTCAAATGGTATGAACCTATCGTTTGCCTTAAATTCAACTTCAGCACGTACCCAGC
>NZ_VKLR01000058.1:0-1633 GCF_007280595.1 Psychrobacter sp. YGAH215
TAATCGGTTCTAGACATAGAATAAGCCTGAAAGGGGTACTACAGCTTGTTTTGAATAGGTTTGCGTTGTATAGGCAGTTAAACGTGTGTTTTTTTGGTCAGAATTTACGAAAAAATCAGCTGAAAAAAATGCAAGAAACGGGGTGATCATGAAAATAGACACACACAAAAAGTCAAAAGACAATAGAGAAGACTCAGAATGAGCAGAAGGACTTGTCTGAATTGAGTTGGTATTGTTATTTAGAGTTTTAAATTAGAGTTGTAAATTTTTGGTCAGAATTTACGAAAAAGTCGAACAAAAAAACGACAAGTCAGGGTGATTGCAAAAAAACAGAAACAATAGATAATCTTAAATTAAGGTAGTAAAGGCTCTGTGAAGTAATTTAGAGTTCAAACTGCGGGGCACGAGTCAGTGTTAGAGTTGTGAGTCTAAAGTTTATTTGGCTAGTGAATTGACTGGCAAGATTGTTAAACGTGGGGTAGAAAAAGACAACGCGTCGACAGCTCATCGCAAAAAATGTTGGCAAAAAAAACTACGTGGTCACTTTTCTTCTTCAACAAAATATTCAATCAATCAGTTAGATGGGGCTAAATCTAATGCTACACCAGGAATGGAGAGAGGGGCAAATTCAAGCAAGTTGTCTAACTGAAACTTGTCAGTGCAAGTAGGGAAACAAACTCAAGAAAATTGGAAATGTCAATCAACAGTCAGGACATGGGAGTCAGACAGTGGAAAAGCGCAGGGCAAGAAATGATTGGGTGGAAGATGGGTGCAGAAGTACTGTGAGTGAATGAGCTATTACAGGTGGAAGTAGGAAAGGATCAGAAATGTACTCTCAGCGAATGGATAGACCAGTTATTGAAGTGGATCAGTGAAAGCAAGTCGTGGAATCTATTTCAAGACAAAACTCAGCAGTCATATCAAGAGAAGGGTTAGAAAATCAGAGGAATAACATGGGCGGGGCAGAAGACAGAGAAGAAGATAGACAATACCACGGATGGCTAGCAGGGCAAGTCAGGGAATGAATGAAGAAGACAAGTTGATGGCAGTGAGATGGAAAGAGAGAATGGGTGATATACGCTGAATGATCGATCTGCGAGGTCAAGAAATGCAACTAGGCAGTCGAACTTGGAGACTCACGGATGGCTAGCCGGGGGAGTGAACCGAGGTCAAGCGAACAAGGATAGGTGAAAAAACCGAGATCGCAGCGACAGAGAGGCTAGCAAGTGTAGTAGTAATCACATAGAATAGGAATATATTTACTGGAAATCTATAGAAGAGGATGTAGAAGGGGTAGACTATGTAGTGTATTTTACGGAAGTCAAGCCGGCGGGGGATAGTTGATCTGTGGGGTGGTGAACTGAGGGGTAGTCAGACAAGGGGTAGGCTTTGTAGTGTATTTTACGGAAGTCTAACTGCTGAAGAAGGTGAATGTAGCTAGCCTAGTTGTGGGGTGGTGTATTTTACGGAAGTCTAACTGCTCGGGGACCCAGTAGAAATTGCAGTTGTAGAATGGGAAATTGAACTTGAACTGTGCAAGGTGTTATGTTTGCTGGGTGAACAACATGTAGTCAGTGGTGGTGTCATAGCAGTGGAAGCAGTTGTCAATGCCCGTTGCGGTTGTGTTTGCTGG
>NZ_VKLR01000059.1:0-1514 GCF_007280595.1 Psychrobacter sp. YGAH215
TAACACCAGCTGAAACAGAAAGACGTTACTTTAATCAAAACCTCTTATCAGGTGTCCTAAATTAGTTGACCACTACAATTACTTGGCTTGCCCTCGCTATCGTATTGATAGGTGACTTGATGACCTAATGCATCGGTATAAGTGATCAAACGACCTAAATCGTCATAATCCATTTGTATCTGGCTACCATCAGGATAGCGAACTTGGCTAATAAGCTCTTCAAGATGAGGAGCAGTATTATTATAGTGGTGACGCGTGATGTTACCTTCTGCATCGGTGATCTGATCTAAGCGCTGCTTATCATCGTACTGGTAGCGCGTTTGAATTATTTTCAGATTTGTTTTGTAAAAAAATCCATAAATCTACTAAAAATAAAAAGCACATATCGTAAAAAACAATAACCCTATAATCTATGCCATATTCTGTAGTAAAAAAGTTGGCTGGAAAGAACAATAGTGCAGTAGAGAAGTATGAAAAAGACCTTACTATGAATAACATTTTTATATTTTTTTTAAATATTAGAGAGTAAAAACAAATGGTTAGAAGAAGGATAAGCCCTAGTATTTCCCACCATCTTCCAGTAGGATACCAAAGCGTAGCTGAATACAGTATAGGTAGAAGCAATATGTGTATAGATCTCGATACATAGTATAAAAACTTACTTAACTTTGACGCAATCATTACAACACCCCGCTTTTTGTTGTGCACTATCGTATGCCTCTTGAGAATTGACCCATGCTGTCAAATCCGTAGAACCAAACTTGGGAGATTTTAATTACGCAGCCTGACGATAGTAGTCAAACCACACCTGTCTTGGCGCTCGATAGCCCAAGCCCTTTTGAATCCTAGTCTGATTATAATACAGCTCAATATACCCAATGATATCGCTAGTGGCTGCAAACCTCGTTTTATAATCTTGATGATATACTAGTTCATTCTTCAAGACGCCCCAGAAGCTTTCTATAGGTGCGTTGTCATAGCAATTACCTTTGCCGCTCATTGAGCCTGTAAACTTATGCTGCTCGATAATCTTATGGTACGCATGGCTACAATATTGGCTACCTCTATCTGAATGAACAATCAGTCCTTGAGTAGGTCGTTTGTTCTTGATTGCCATATTGAGTGCACGGCATACTAAATCAGCGGTCATGCGCTTATTGATAGCGTAGCCGACAAGCTCTTTGGTGTATAAATCTTTCACTCCAGCTAAATATAACCAGCCCTCAGCAGTCCAGATATAGGTAATGTCGCTGACCCATGCTTCGTTAGGGCGCTTAGCATCAAACTTCTGATCCAGTACGTTTGGATAGACCAGCTTGTTGTGGTTTGAGTCAGTAGTGACTTTAAAGCGCTTATGACGACGGCATTTGATGCCGTGTTCCTCTTTGATGCTTCTTACCATATACAGGCTAATGTTGTGGCCTTGTTTGCTTAGATGTGAACCGCCCCGAGATTGTCGGAGACTCAACTTTCTGAGAGAATACGACAATGAAAACACGAAACTATACCCCTGA
>NZ_VKLR01000007.1:0-173734 GCF_007280595.1 Psychrobacter sp. YGAH215
GCGTAACCTGCACCTCGCAAGGGCTGGGTGACGACTATTTTGTAATATTGCTCTACCATTAAATAGATATTGATGATAAATTCGTCTATGGGCATCTCACAACTCCATTGTATTCTTGGTCGAAAACAATAGATTAGTGAGGTGCTCTTCTTTTTTCAATCACTTTCGAAGTTGAGAGTGGGGTTTATCTACTAAATTATAATAATCAGCCGTAGACAAACCCAAGACCTCTCCGACTTGTGACACTGCCGTAGTCAAACCGACTGGCTGCGCGCCCGTGATATTGCCTTTTAGTGTTTGGTATTCAAGACCGCCATATAGCCAGACATTATTGCTAATCTTACCGCCGCCCAAAAGCGTGATGCCAGTTGTCTCTACTCGCGCTTCAGTTGTACCCATGCGATTGTTAAATATATTTCCTGCAGGGTATTCGGTATCGACACCAAAGGGCTGCTCATAAATCACTGCCAATGCCGTATTGGCTGTCGGGGCAATTTTAATAGCCGCGCTGGGCAAATCAAAATCATCCATCATGTCACCGATTTTATTACCAGTGGCATCGGTGCCTTCTATTTTTGGATCAACATACGCATAAGATAGCTCGGCATAATTACCCGGCTCAAAAAAAGGCGCAACCGACTGTTTGCTGTATTCGATGCCAGCGGCATGCGCTGAGCTAATAGCGAGACTTAGCGCCGTTAAAGCACTAGCAGTGAGAAAATAGCGCGAAGAACGAGAAAGGGAAGCAGAATTCGTAAATCCTAAAAAAGGCGTTGAGCATGCGATTGTATTTGCTGGAGAAAAGCGCAGTTATTTGGTACAGAGCGCCAAGAGAGATCGTGAATTTATTGATATTTTAGAGCAAGTAGATTTGGCTTATTTTTCCTTTAAGCCCATACCAGCATTCAATGCGCCATATTTTAGAATAAGAATAGACGAGCAAGGCTGCAGCTCAGCGCAAAGATGTATTGCCACCATATTATGGTTTGAAAAACCGACCCATCTGCTAGCCGCAGGTGAAACGGCGAAGCTTGAAGGGTTTGATTTTACTTGTAATGATGGTTTTGCAGGTGGTAAGACACGCTGTACAAAAAATCTGTGGCGCCTTCCTGTGACAGTGGCACCGGCGGTGAAAAATATCGAGACGCTTACCTATCGCTTGCGCCAACCGACCACGCTAAAGTTTTATACGTATCAGCCGGACAAAGCATTAGCAGAAGAAAAAAGGCTTAAAACGCTGATGCCACTTGCCAAAGCGTTTGACATCATTACCATTCCCATTCAACTTATCATGGCAGAAGGTGCTAAATAAGTGGCATTGATTAAAAGGCTATTTATCAATTAGAAAAAAGCAATATCTTAGGATTTAAGCATCTTTTTAATAGACAGCTCTAACGACAGATAAGTACCAAACAATATCACCATTGAACCGATAATCGCTGGCGTGTCTAAAGCCTCACCAAGCAGTAGATAGCCTAAAATAATGGCAAAAATTGGAATCACTAAGGTAATGCTGGTCGCGCGCATCGGACCGATACTTTTGATGAGTTGATTCATAAAAATCAACGCGATGGCGGTAGAAAAGACGCCGATACAAATGACTGACGCCCAAGCCGTTAGGCTAATAGTTTTGCCATAGGGAAACTCATACACCGCTATCGGCAGCATAATTATACTGGCAATGATGAGCGAGCCTGCGGTAATCGCCACTGGTGAGACATCGTATAAATAATTTCTGGTGATATTGGCGCCGACTGCATAACCAACACAGGCCAATAATGCATAGCCCATCGGTAATAATGAAGAATCAGAAGCAGCGCTTTGGCTACCAAATAAGCTTTCACTCATTAAAATAATCACGCCCACTACGCCAATAATTAAGCCAAGTATCTGCTTTTTTGACAGCCTGTCTTTAAAAAAGGTGCTGGCAATAAAACCGCTCATCATTGGTACGGAGGCATTGAGCACTGCTAACACGCCAGCATTTACTGAGCGCGCCGAAAAAGCAAATAAGATAAAGGGGATAGCCGCAGAAAACATCCCGACTAGGGTCAAAACTTTCCAATTATCACGGATGCCCGCTCGGTTTTTTGGGCTGATTAAGACAAAAACCAGCATCACCAAACCGGCAAATACCACCCGCAAACTGGCAAATGCGAGCGAGCCAAATTCTGGCACGCCGATACGATAAAAAATAAACGACAGCGACCACATAAAGGACAATGTCATAAAAATAATGAGGTCGCGGTTGGACATGGGTGGATCCTATCAAGCGTTAGACTAAAAAAACCACGATGATAACTGGTTACACGCTTGAGAGCTGTTGTTTTTTTATACTGCTTGCAGATTTTTTATAGCTTTACCTTATCCAAAATAAAATCAATATCCTTATCGCCGCGCCCTGATAAATTGACCAGAATCGTCTCATCCGCTGACATATCTTTGGCGATTTTCATCGCATAAGCAATGGCGTGCGCCGACTCTAATGCTGGGATAATACCCTCAAGTCGAGATAGCGCCATAAAGGCTTGTAAACATTCTGCATCAGTCGCCGACTCATAGAATGAGCGACTCAGATTAGAAGTTCATGTCCTCAATACCACGGGCGGCATCGATAAAGTTGAGCATTACACTTGCGATAAGCTCTTCCTTAATGCTGGCAGTACGGGCACCTCAGAGCTATTATTAAAAAGCCAAGCGGAAGGCAAGCTTACTAAGCTAAACGAGCATATTGGCCAGCATTGGGGCCCAAACGGTAACATCATGACGGGGCGCAATTTTGTCCACGCCGCGGGCACCACCCAATCGACCATTCCGGTTAAAGGCATCAATATGTGGGACGGCGATAGAGATGGCTCAAAGTACAAAATCTTTGCCGAACTCGCGCCATTACCGCTAGGGCTTGAGACATGGACGACGCTATATCTCGCCATCACTGATAATCCAGAACGCGGCAACTATTACTATGATAAAGCCAGCAAAACCGTGAAACTTAACTGGAAACGTGAACAAAACGAGTACTCGGTAAATGCTGCCAAAGAGCTGATCGAAAAGCTCGCCAAAGCCAACGGCGGCTCGACATCAAGCTTACTGTTTACCAAAGGCTTCGGCGATGACTTCTGCTATCACCCGCTTGGCGGTTGTGTGTTAGGCTTGGCGACTGATGAAGTTGGTCGCGTTAAAGGGCACGAGAATATCTACGTGCAAGACGGCGCGTTAATCCCCGGTAGCGCTGGCGTTAATCCGTATGTGTTTATTACGGGGCTTGCTGAGCGTAATATGGCGGCTATTTTAAGGGAAGATTTTGGGTAGGTTATTAGAGTTTTAGAATTTTCTTAGGTGGAGAAATCTCTTGGTAGCATTTCTTTATAAATATATTCATGCCTATTGTGAATTAAGATAAAACTACTATGACTATATCAAAAATCATGTTTGGTCTTAAACGGTGGGCTACATATGCGCTAACCTATAGTCGAGTCTAAATAAAACAGATACATTATATATCAACGTGGAACTGGTATAAATTTTCTTTGCGTGCTGTGCTTGCGCTGCTCGATGCTGCATAAAACTCATCCCAGTCCCACTGTATCGTTTTTATACTGAACTCACTATACTTAGGCACAGCTCGTTAAGGCCAAACATTTTTTTAAGCGCTTACTTACAGTTGACTCTTTTCACTGATTGTCTTTAAGTATTTATTATTGCGGAATATAACCATAATAAGCTCGCAATACACTCTGACAGAGATTGCACCGAACACCATAACCATTAACCCTGCAAAAAATCCTGCCGCACCCATACCTGAGAACATCACACTAATACCGCCAACAAAAACGGCAAATAGCGATAGCCAATATATAATAGTTATAACTCTGGGTGTAATGAAAGAATCAAAGGATAATAACGAATTCATGTTCATGGTCTAATGTCCTAAATGGAATGCGGATTGTTAAAGCTAATGACAAAATAAAGCTTAATATTAAGTGTAATATTGTAGCAATATTATACCTATGTAGATTAACAAAACAATATAATTAGAGACATAAGTTCACTTTAGTCGTGATTAATTTTCATACTACTGTCAAATAATTGAAAAAGGACAAAAAATGAAACTACGCATCTTAAAATCTGCCGTGACCAACCCTTGGTTTAACCTCGCGACCGAGGATTGGATATTTAATACGCTCAATCCCGACTCGCACACGCTATTTTTATGGCGCAATAGCGAGACCGTGGTCATTGGGCGCTCGCAAAACCCGTGGGTGGAGTGCAAAATCGATAAGATGGAAGCCGACGAGGTGTTTTTGGCACGGCGGCAGAGTGGCGGCGGCGCGGTGTTTCATGATTTGGGCAATACCAACTTTACCTTTTTATCACCCAAAGACGACTATGACCAAGCAGCGAACTTTACCATTATCATCAATGCGCTAAAAAAATTGGGCATAGACGCGGATTTATCTGGGCGTAACGACATGCAAGTCGGCGATAAAAAAATATCAGGTAGTGCCTTTAAACACGCGGCGGATCGTAGCTTTCATCACGGCACGTTACTGGTCAATGCCAACATGCAAAAGCTGGGCGATTATCTCAATCCGCATCCGCTTAAACTCAAAGCCAAAGGTATCAAGTCCGTGCGTGCGCGCGTCGCCAACCTAATTGAGTTTAACGAAAATATCAATCATGAGATTTTATCTGATGCGATTATCGAGGCGTTTTGTGAATATTATCGTGACACTGAGTATGGCGACACTACGCCAGTAGAAGAATTGGATGAAGCCAGTCTCGCCAAGCAGCCGACACTCAATAAATACTATCAGCAAATGGCAGATTGGGATTGGCGTTTTGGTAAGACGCCTGAATTTAGCCATCATATCGAGACGCGATTTGATTGGGGCATTATTGATTTGCACCTTGATGTGAAACAAGCAGTGATACGCGATGTTGTCATTTTCTCTGATGCGCTAAACGTTGAGTTGATTGATTTGTTAAAAGAGACATTGACTGGCATTAAATATAATAGACATGAAGTAAAAGCCACGCTTGCTGAATTAAGCAAAGCGCATCCTGAACTGGCAGTACAAATTGATGACGTGTCTATGTGGTTAGTTAGTGAGATGGAGGGTTAAACAAAAAAACGGCAGAAAATATTTTTCTACCGTTTTTCACTCGAGATTTATTATTTTAAATCACTGATTAAATAATTGCCGCAACCTCAGCCCCATCACGAATGGCGCGTTTAGCATCTAGCTCAGCCGCTAGTTTTGCACCGCCAATGAGATGATATTGCGCGTCTGGCGCATCACCGACATTTGGCATCAGCTCAACCACTGATTCTTGACCAGCACAGACCACGATGCTATCGACACGTAACAGCTGGCTTTGACCTTGATTGTTAGTAATCCAAATACCTTCGTTGGTAATTTTGTCGTACTGCGCACCTGATACTTGGATGACGCCATGCGACTTAACATGAGCACGATGCACCCAGCCCGAGGTTTTATTGAGCCCACTGCCCAAGCGACCTTTAGTACGCTGCATTAAGTACACTTGGCGTACAGGTTTGATGCCTTCAGGTTTAATCAAGCCGCCATCTGCCTGATAGTTAGTATCAGAGGTCACGCCCCACTCTTCGCGCCAATCGCTGATTGACTGCGGTTTTGGACGATAGCTTGGGTCTTTTAGCAATTCAGGACCAAGCTCATCTAATGGCTGCCCATGATTGGCGGTTAGATATTCACTAACATCAAAGCCAATACCGCCCGCACCGATGACCGCGACGGTTTCGCCGACGGATTTTTCACCAGAGAGCAATTCAGCATAGCTAATGACTTGTGGTAAATCTGCACCTTCCAATTTGCCTTTTAGGCTTCTAGGAACAACGCCAGTTGCGACAATGACATGATGGAACTTGGCCTTCTCGAGCATCGCTTTATCAACTTTGGTATTAAGTTTAATCTCAACGCCTAAGTGCTCAAGCTCATTGATATAGTAGCGAATGGTTTCAAAGAACTCTTCTTTACCCGGGATAACTTTGGCGTAGTTAAACTGTCCACCTAAGATATCTTTTGCTTCAAATAAAGTCACATCATGACCGCGTAAAGCGGCGACATGAGCGGCTGACATACCAGCGACACCACCACCGATAACGGCAACCTTTTTAGGTTTTTTGGTCTTCTTATAAACCAATTCAGTCTCATAGCACGCTTGCGGATTGACCAAACACGTCGAGCGTTTGTTTTCAAAGGTATGGTCAAGACAGGCTTGGTTACAGGCGATACAGGTATTGATACGATCGGCTTGGCCTTCTTTAGCTTTGTTGACCCAATGCGGATCCGCTAAGAACGGACGCGCCATCTGAATCATATCCGCTTGCCCACTGGCAAGGATTTCTTCCGCCGTTTCTGGCATATTGATACGGTTGGCTGCCATCATTGGAATACTGATGTGCTTTTTAATTTCAGCGGTGAAATCAACAAACGCCGCGCGTGGTACGCTGGTGACAATGGTTGGAACACGCGCTTCATGCCAGCCGATACCAGTATTCATAATGGTCACGCCCGCTTCTTCTAGTGCTTTAGCAACGGTAATGACTTCATCCATGACGTTACCGTCTTTGACCAAATCAATCACTGACAAACGGAATAGGATAATAAAATCTTCACCCGTCGCTTCGCGAACTGCTTTCACGACATCGACCGCAAACTTCATGCGATTTTGAATATCACCGCCGTATTCGTCGGTACGTTTATTGACATGACGCGATAAAAACTGATTGAGCAAGTAACCTTCAGAGCCCATGATTTCAACGCCATCATAACCCGCTTGTTTGGCAAGTTTGGCACAGCGCGCATAGTCTTTAACGGTTTGTTCGATATTTTTGATGCTCATCTTACGCGGTTTAAACGGCGAGATTGGCGATTTAATCGGGCTTGCTGACACGGCAAACGGATGATAACCATAGCGACCACTGTGCAAGATTTGCATGATGATTTTGCTGTCATATTTATGCGCCGCACGGGTGACGCGTTGATGATTAATGACGTCAGCGCGGGTGTTCATGGTGCCGCCAGCAGGGAGCAACCAGCCTTCGCGATTGGGCGATATGCCCCCGGTAATCATCATCGCCACGCCGCCTTTGGCACGTTCGGCAAAATACGCCGCCAGCTTGCCGTAATTATAAAAACGGTCTTCAAGCCCCGTATGCATCGAGCCCATAACCATGCGGTTTTTAAGCGTAGTAAAGCCCAAATCCAGCGGCTCAAATAAATGCGGGTAGTGCTCGTTGGTGCTGGCGGTCTCAATGGTATTGGCAGTGCGGCTGGCGGTCATATCATTTTCCTTATGAATGAATTAACAAACTACGTTCTGAAAACAGAAAAGTCACGGGATTTAGCGTTGCTGCTATCGTAACACACCGCTATTATCATCAGCTATGCGGACAAGCGACTGATGAGTGAGCACTATCTTGATACCAATCCTAGACAGTCAGATGTTTACCTCGACTTTATGGCTTTTATTAAGCAAACCTCATAAAACCCGCCCAATTTTTGGGGCGATTGGCTATAATAGCGTGAGCGTTGTCAATATTTAACGTGTTTTATAACGACCGTTTTTATGACAATTGTTTTTATGACAACGGCTTCTATAATAGCCGCCTCGCTAAATCCCTGCACCATCGAATACCCGCAATACGATAAAGGACTATCCCCATGACAGACTTTCACACCGGTCTTGGCAAAAACGCTGCCAATCACCAACCGCTGACCCCTATCGATTTTATTATCCGCAGCGCGCAGGTTTATCCTGACAAGACTGCAATTATCTACGACGACCTAGAGCACAATGAGCTCACGCAGACATGGCAACAGACTTATGATCGCTGTCGTCAATTGGCTGATGGTCTGCGTAAATTGGGTATCAATAAAAATGACACGGTGGCGGTGATGATGCCGAACACGCCAGCGATGGTCGAATGCGCCTTTGGCGTGCCAATGTCAGGCGGCGTGCTTTGTACCCTTAATACCCGACTTGATATCAATGCCCTAACCTTTTGCCTGCAACACTCTGAAGCCAAAGTATTGATTTTAGACAGCGAGTTTGCTGAGCATGCTGAGATTATTGATGAAGCTTTTCCCAACCTCATCGTGATTCATGCGACCGATAAAGCGCTTGATATCGAGCGTTTTGGCACTATGAGTTATGAAGAGTTAATCGCCAGCTCAGACAATTTGGATAATTGGGAAAAACCGCTCGATGAATGGGATGCCATTGCGCTCAACTATACTTCTGGCACCACTGGTAAGCCCAAGGGCGTGGTCTATCATCATCGCGGTGCCACGCTCAATGCCGTGTCTAATATTTTAGATTGGGATATGCCCAAGCATCCCATGTATCTATGGACGCTGCCACTATTCCATTGTAATGGTTGGTGTTTCCCATGGACCATCGCTGAGCGCGCGGGCGTCAACGTCTGCTTACGTAAAATTGACGCTGATTTGATTTTGCAGCTGATTGCCAAGTATAAAGTCAGCCATTATTGCTCAGCGCCCGTGGTGCACAATATGATTGCGGGCGGTAAGCCTGAGTATAAAGAAGCCATTAACCATGAAGTCAAAGGCTGGGTCGCTGGTGCGCCGCCGTCTGAAACTATGCTCGCTGCTATGGAAGCCATGGGCTTTCATATCTCACATGTTTATGGCCTCACCGAAGTTTATGGTCCGGTCACTGTTTGTGCTGAGCAAGAAGAATGGGATGCGCTTGATGTCGCTGCTCGTGCGCAGAAAAAATCTCGTCAAGGAGTGACCTCGCATTTGATGACAGGCTTTGAGCTGTTTAAACAAGGGACCACTGAACCCGTTGCTGCTGATGGCGAAGAGATGGGCGAGCTGGCACTGCGCGGTAACATGGTGATGAAAGGCTATCTTAAAAGCCGAAAAGCCACTGAAGAAGCCTTTGTCGATGGTTGGTTCCGTACCGGTGATTTGGGCGTCAAATACCCTGACGGCTATATCAAAATCATGGATAGGCTTAAAGACATCATCATCTCAGGTGGCGAAAATATCTCTAGTATCGAAGTCGAAAACGTCTTATATAAAATGCCGGAAATCCAAAGCTGTGCGGTCGTTGCCGCGCCGCATGATAAATGGGGCGAAGTGCCCGTCGCCTTTATCGAAATTCATGCTGGTAGCACTTTGCAACGCGATCATGTCATGGAGCATTGCAAGCAATATTTGGCTGGATTTAAAGTGCCGAAATATATTATCTTTGCTGAAATTCCGAAAACCAGTACCGGTAAAGTACAGAAGTTTGAGCTACGCCAAGCCGCCAAATCATTGGCGCACGAAACGCCAAAAGTTACGGCTAGCGCTAAATAATAGCTTTTGAAAAACTTGCACTTTGAGCAATTTGCATAAAACAGGGTCAGTCTTATGATTAGGCTGACCCTTTTTTCTTGAACTAAGAACGTAAAACTTATTCTTGTAGACAGTCTGCTATAAAATAAACACAGAGCTACTGGTATTAATTTTGCGCAGCCTCTGTCTGGGTAGGCACAGCAAGCAAGGAAAATGAATACCAGTAGCGCGTTATCATACTTGTACTAATTTTATTTAGGACTGACTATAGCCAAACAACTAATTCAGCTTTGGTTCAAGCCATTGATAAACCAACATACCCATTATCATTGCTGGAATAAAAACATACGCTTGCCATTGTCCTGTCCCAAGTAGCACGATACCCGGTCCTGGGCAGATACCCACAAGTCCCCAACCGATACCAAACATCATCGCGCCGATTAGCAACTTTTTATCAATCACCGTCTTACTTGGCAATAAGATAAAAGTGCCCACCCAGCTGGTCTTTTGCCATTTGGCTAATTGCACACCGATTATCGCTACTATTAAACCGCCGCCCATCACCAGTGCCAAGGAGATATCCCACGCGCCAAAGACGTCCAAAAAGCCTTGTACTTTAGCAGGGTCAGTCATCCCTGATATCAGCAGTCCAAAACCGAATAATAATCCTGCTACTAATCCAATTATATTTTTCAGCATTTTTTCTCACACCTAATGTATTAATCCAAACAGTTATAAATAACGTGCTGTCTATGCGATTTTTAAATCAAACCCAAAACATGGCGACCGATATAAACGGTTAAGATACCAAACAACATAAAGGTCACTGTCGCCGCCATCGAGCGTGGTGACAGTCGCGCATTACCGCAAATACCATGTCCGCTGGTACAGCCTGAACCGAGACGCGTGCCAAAACCAACGAGCAGCCCTGCCGCAATTAATAACGGTATAGAGGTGCTGATATCTAGCACTGGTAACGGCTTGACCAAACGATATAATAACGGCGAGACGATAAGACCGGCGATAAATAAAACCTGCCACATCTCGACGCGCTTGGGTTTTAAGAGGCTTGAGAAAATACCACTAATCCCCGCAATACGGCCAATACCCAACAGCAAAATGGCAGTCGCCACCCCTAGCATCAGTCCGCCTACTAAGGAGATTGGCGTAAATGCCTGCCAGTCTATTTGTATACTCATAATGTTTACCTAAGCCAATTTTATCAAACACAGTTTTAAATTCGTTTTATATAAATACATTATATAATAAAATATAATAAATAGGTAAAAAAATACTGAGATCCGTTTAACAGAACTCAGTATTGTTACCTAACTTATAGTAAAAATTATGCAGGCTGCTCTGCCAATACTTCATCAAGCGCTTTTTCAAAACGCTGTACCGCACCGTCAACATCGGTCAATTTATCAAGACCAAATAGACCTAAACGGAAAGTTTTAAAGTTCTCAGGCTCGCCTACTTGTAGCGGGACACCAGCGGCGATTTGCATGCCAGCTTCAGCAAAGGCGCTACCTTTATGCATGTCATCACGGTCAGTATAAGCAACGACAACACCCGGTGCTTCAAAACCTTCTGCCGCCACGCTTTCAATGCCTTTGTCCGCCAATACTTTACGAATACGCTTACCAAGCTCCCACTGCGCCTCGCAAAGTTTATCAAAGCCGACTTCCTTAGCTTCATGAACGGTATCGCGGAACTGGCGTAAGCTATCGGTTGGCATGGTTGCATGATAAGCGTGACCGCCATTTTCATAGGCGCGCATGATATTTAACCACTGTTTTAAATCTAGGCTAAAACTATCAGATTCAGTGCTCTCTACTTTTTGCACAGCCGCGTCGCTGAGCATCACCAGACCTGCGCCCGGCGTGCTGCTCCAGCCTTTTTGCGGCGCGCTAATCAGCACGTCAATACCCAAGTCTTTCATATCAAGCCAGACGCAACCCGAGGCAATACAGTCAATGACCAATAGACCGCCAACGCTATGAACAGCCTCGGCCAATGCTTTGATATAGTCTTCTGACAAAATTATGCCTGATGAGGTTTCAACATGAGGGGCAAAAACGATGGCAGGTTTTGTTTCTTTGATTTTAGCAACCGCTTCATCGATAGCAACAGGCGCAAATGGCTTTGGCGAGTCACCCTCTTCACGATTGGCAGTCAATACTGTAGACGACTTGGCAATGTTGCCCTTGTCTAAAATTTGCGTCCAGCGATAGCTAAACCAACCGTTACGGATAATCAGGCAGTCTTCATCATTGGCCAATTGACGCGCCACGGCTTCCATACCATAAGTGCCAGAGCCCGGTACAATCGCCACCGCATCAGCGTTATAGACTGACTTTAGGTTGCTAGACAAGTCATTCATCACTTGCTGAAAGACTTTTGACATGTGGTTTAAGGCGCGGTCAGTATAGACCACCGAATATTCTAATAAGCCGTTTGGATCAATATCTTGACGTAATGCAGTCATAGGACGCTCCTAGTTTATAGTTAGGCAATATAGGTATTGGCAAATTTTAGTAATAACGAGCCAAATACTATGATAGATAGTATTTATCGGGCACTCATATCGAGTAACCATCGAGAGTATGACGCAGAGTTGACGATATAGCGCTTTATCCTAGCGCTATTGCCGTTGACGAGTATGTCGTGTGCGCTTTATTTTTATTCTAAACAGTACTACAGACGATAGGCGCGCCATTATCAGACCGTGAATGACAGCCTATTGAAACATCAATACTGAAAATTAATGAAATGAGAAGATATTAAGAGGCAATTGATAAAATTAGACTTTGAAAAAAAAGCCAAAATTAATTGATTAAAGGCTCATTATAAATAACCGCTACCACATAACCAAAAATTATCGCCACTTAATATACTCATAACAACTTGATATTAGCACTGATAATGCAGGTTGACAACGCTCAGCTTGCATAAGTCGAAAGCTTAGCCAATTTATGACTTTTAAAGATAAACCGTTTCAAAACGAAGAGTTTTAAAAGAAACGGTTTTAAGAGAAATAATAGGAAAAATAATTAGTGCATTAAAAGGAGTAATGCTTACTGACGACGACCACGATGCGCGTCTTGTAATCCCGAGACCACAAAATCTAGCAATTCATTGTCACCTTCGCGTGCCGCTTTACGCATCAGCTTCGAGGGCGCATGGGTCAGCGTCTGGGTTAAACGCCGCGATAGCTCAGTGATAATAGCTTCAGGGCTGGCGTTATCTTGTTGCAGCTTAACAATAGATTCATGCAGCAGCTTATCGACTTGGTCATGGGTGCGCGCGCGATATTGTTGAATCTCTTTACCGACTTGGCGCACCTGAAAGCGCCGATCCATCTCAACCACCAACTGACTGACCAGCAGCTCAGCATCGACCGCTGCTTGCCGGCGCTGCTCAATATTACCAGCAATCACGTGTTGCAAGTCATCAACAGAATACAAATACACATCGTCGATACGGCTAATGGTAGAGTCGATATCGCGCGGCACTGCCAAGTCAATCATCAGCATCGGCTGATAACGCCGGCTTTTAAGCGCGCGCAAGGTCATGGTCTTATCAATTAATATATGCATACTGCCGCTACAACTACTGACGATATCAGCTTCTGCCAATACTTGCGGCAACTCTTGCAGCGATTTCACTTCTACCATACGCTCGGGTCGACGCAATTCGGCGGCCAACGCTTCGGCGCGCTCAGGATTGCGGTTACAAATAATGACCCGCCCGACCCCAAGCCCAGCGATATGCGTTGCCACCAAGCGATTCATCTCGCCTGCCGCAACAACCAATAACGTGCGATTGGGCAAATCGTCAAATATCTGCGTCACCAATTTGGCTGCAGCATAGCTCAGCGATACCGCTTGAGCGCCGACTTTGGTTTCGTTACGCACGCGTTTGGCAGCAGCAAATACTTGGTCAACAATCCAGCCGAGCTGATTGCTGAGCGCTTTTTGGTCTTGCGCCAAATGCACAGAACGTTTGATTTGACCAAGTATCTGCGGCTCACCCAATATCATCGAGTCAAGACCAGCGGCGACTCGCAGCCAATGAGTCAGCGCATGGGTATCACGATGCACATAAAGATAAGGGTCAACCTCTTCCAAAGGTAACTGCTTAAAATCCGCCAGCCACGCTTTAACTTTTAAGATATGGGCGCTGATTGCCGCGGCAGAAGGCTGCGCACTGAGGACATTATTACTCGAGACAGCAGTTTGCTGCGCTGCTAAAGCCGCGCCTGACTCTGGCGATGCTGAGACTTGTGGGACGAGTGCATAAATCTCAGTACGGTTGCACGTCGAGACAATCACGCTACCATCGGTGAAGCGCTCTAGCTGCTGAAGGGCAATATTCACATCGTCACCGACAAGCGCCAAGCGCTCTCGCAGAGCGACTGGTGCGGTTTTGTGATTGACCCCAATGACCACTAATCTCATTATTGATAGACCATAAATATAACGTTTACCTGCCAGCCAAACGCTTTTAGAATGTGAAAAAACCTATTCAATCAGCAGTGCTAAAAAACAGTTTTTCACAGACAGCACTTGCTAAACTGGCTGTGAAAAAACGTCTTTAATTAATACTTGTCAATATAAACGTCTAAAAAGCGCCTATTATATCATTATTGCTGGCTTTATTTAACAAGCAGCGCTGGGCGATGATATTTGTCTGTATCTGGGCATGACGACGATAAATCAACTGCTCCAAGGCTTTAAAATAAATGCCAGTGTTATTTGTCTAACTTATCAGCGCTGGTTTACTAGCAGATGTTTAAGCTATCAGATTTTATTGAACGCTACTTAAAGTCATTTATCGTCATTAATTAATCGCCTAAATATTGTTAGTATTTGAGTAACATAGGCGCTATTGTTTATCGCTTTCATCTGCTCTTATAATGGTAATGACGAATACTTATTTAAAATAAAGAAAATAAAATCCTCCTGTTAGAATGCAAGTGGACTAATGGGAAAATATTGCTCGCTAGATTTTTTGGGTCATCCTTTAGATTGCAACCTATGTATAATGATCAATCTCGCCTCCGCGCCTTATTGCAAGCTACTATTGAGCGCCTATGCCAGCGTTATAAGCTAACCTTGTCGTTGGCCATTTGTCTATGCCTAGGATTACCCGCCCACGCCAAGTATGTCAGCCCGGCGTTGACCGCTCCCATATTAAACACTGATTTGGTCAATTCGCCTACAACTTCACCAGCCAAGAAAAGCGATATCATTGGTCATACGGCTCATGAAATACCTTCTCAACTACCGTCTACTGAGCAGTCTCAGCTAGCAGTAAATAGCGCTGATGCAAACAATCAAGCACTTACAAACCAAACACAATCAGAGCTTGGTGAGCCAAGTTTATACGCGCTGTTGGATGCCGAGTTTGCCGCAGATCGCGATGATAATAAGCGCGCGCTAACTATTTATAAGCAGCAATCTTTTAAACAAGATGCAACTGCGGTATTTGAGCGCGCCCTAAGCTTGTCTTTACGTAATGAAAGCGTTGAGGATTCATTGCGCTTTGCCAAAACTTGGCAAGACCAAAACCCCGACCACGTGCCCGCTTGGTTCTATGTGGCGCATTTGGCCCTGCGCGCGCACGACTATGAACTGGCGGGCGCCACTCTAAATCGCATTTTAAGCTATGACCCGCGAGCCGATCTGAGCGAAATCCTGATTGGCATTTATCCCAATACTGATGAAGACAAACGCGAGTTACTTGCCGCTTTGCAACCTATCGATAGCGAGCAAAACGCTTCGCTTTCGGTATTAAAGGCTGGTTTACTGTATCAATTTGATGAGCCTGAGGTTGCTATTGTCCATATCGATCGTGCCCTTGCGCGCCAGCCAGATTATGTGCCTTTTATCACTTTAAAAGCCGACATCTTACGCAAGACCAAGCCATCAGCAGCCGTGCTTGATTATATTAACCAAGCGCGCCTACGTAACCCTGATAGCAAGAGCTTATACTTATATGAGATTCGTTATTTACTCGATTTGCGGCAAAGCGAGCAGGCTTGGCAGCTATTACTTGATGCACACGGGCGCTTTGCTGATGATGACGAAGTCACTTTGCTCGCCGCGCTGGTGAGCTTGGACATTGAAGAATACGCCAGTGCCGATCAGCTGCTGAATATCTTGGCTAAAAATCCGGCTTATCTTGACCAAGCCTATTACTACCTTGGCATCAGTGCCGAGCGCCAACAGCGCTTTGAGCAAGCAAAATACTATCTCAATGGCGTGATGCAAGAGGACTTGGTGTTAGAAGCGCGGCGAAAAGTGGTGTCGTTTGAGCTGCTAAATGACGACGTCGATGGTGCCATTGCCACTTTAGAGAAGCTGCGTAAAGACTTTAGCATCTTCGCGCCTGACAGCTTTGTCATGCAAGCGGATATCTTATGGCAGCAAAATGAGCCCGAGGAGGCGCTACGGTTATTAACGCGCGCCAGCCGCAAATATCCTAATAACGAGATGCTGCTATTTGCCCGCGCGCAGCTGCTTGACGACAAAGACAACTATATCGTTAAGCGCACTTTATTGAACCATTTGCAAACGCTCGATCCAACCAACCTTGCTTATCAGCTTAGCTATGCGCAGTTATTGCTCGCCAATGAACGCAGCTCCAAGCAAGGTTTGGCGCTAGCAACAGCTATCATTCAAATCCGTTATGATGACCCGCGCTATGACAATGAGCTGCATTTGCAAGCGTTAAACGTACTCGCCGCCAATGCTTTAGCGAACGAAGATTATCAACAAGTCATCGATTATCTACAAACCCCGTACGACGTTTTTCCAACCCTGCGTTCTGGCACGCTACTGCTGCGCGCTTATCAAGGGCTAGGCGATAATGAAAAAGTTGAGGCGTTGCTTGCTGAGTTACAAGAGCGTTTTTCATTTGGACAGCGCAACGTCAATGACCGTATACAGCTTTATTAAAGTGCTTTTTGCTCAAAGCTTACTAGGGCGTGTTGAACATTCGACCATGGCACTGACAGCGACTATTTTTTAGGCGATTCGATGTTAAAAATAATAAGTTTAGTCATTCTAAGCGCTTATTTTTAACGATGAAGCGGCAAAAAAGAGTCCTGTCCCTGCGGCCTGATGCTAAAATTGCCCCATATTGCGTTACAAATCTCGCTAAGGCATCTGCATTATCGTCGCTTTGTGCCTTGTCTGGAAAAATTTTAGCGATCAGCAGTGCCTATTTGCGAATGTTCAACACGCCCTAACCGTTCGCTATTTTTTTTGCCATCAATTTGTCGCCAATGTTCAACACGCCCTAAATACTAATAATCAAATACGATTAAAAATAAAAACGTTTGCGATAAAAACTACAAGCCAGTTATAAGAAATGAACAGCCATGCATCAGCGCGTAACAAATCATGCTTAAGCTAAGCGTTTATTGTTTCATTTAATCTTTTAACAAATCTATTACTTTTAAAACTTGTTGCTTTTAAAACTTGTCTATTTTTGAGGATATATCATGTCAGTATTAAAAAAAAATCAGCCGAATAAACTGGCGCTATTTAGCGCTTTAACCGCCGCGCTCGTTATCACATCTGGTTGCCAATCATTAAAAACCGCTAATGCTACCAACCAGCCTATCGGCACGGTACAAGGTCAGAAACCTG
Organism: Psychrobacter sp. YGAH215; assembly: GCF_007280595.1. Classification (NCBI taxonomy): domain Bacteria; kingdom Pseudomonadati; phylum Pseudomonadota; class Gammaproteobacteria; order Moraxellales; family Moraxellaceae; genus Psychrobacter; species Psychrobacter sp. YGAH215. The sequence goes on from NZ_VKLR01000007.1 coordinate 17,012, forward strand.
AACAACCTAAAAAGCTTGAGAACTTTAATATCACGGGCAAAATCGGCGTTACCACACCTAGTAAGGACAATTCAGGAAACCAAGGCGGCAGTGCGTTTTATGCATGGGGACAACAAAATGACCGTTTTGCTATCGAATTGATTGGTGCGCTTGGCATTGGCAAAACCAATATCGAATATAATGGTCAGTCGGCGACTTTAGTCAGTGAAAAAACCGGTACTTTAACCGCTGATGACCCTGAAACCTTGCTCAAAAAAGCCACAGGCTGGCAAGCGCCGATTTCACAAATGCCGTATTGGATATCGGGTCGCCCAGCGCCTTCAGACAGCGCGCCACAGCTTGATGACCAAAATCGTTTGATTAGCTCGGTAAATGGTGAATGGCAAGCGAACTTTACTTATAAAGGCAACGATAAACTGCCAAATAAAATCAGTGCCGTACAGTCACAAGGCAATAAAGTAGTGATGACTATCGATCATCAAAAATAATGGCCTTATGTAGACAGTAGAAAACACTATCTTTACTTACAACTCATAAAGACATTTATTTATGACTGAACGCACCACCGCAACATCAGTTATCACGCGCTTGTCACCGGCCAAGATTAATTTATTTTTGCATATCACTGGTAAGCGCGCTGATGGCTATCATAATCTGCAAACCGTCTTTCGCCTGCTTGACTGGGGCGATTATCTGCATTTTACGTTTGTAGACGATGCAGTATTTTCTATTATAGATAAAACCTTCGACGCTACTAAGCTTTGTCATCAGTTGCTAACGCTCGCTGGTGCCGACACCATAACCAGCAGTATCGATGACAATCTGATTTTTAAAGCTGCCCGTGCATTATTGGCATTTGCCATTCACGCAAACAGACTACCTCAGCAGCTGGCGCCAGTACAAATTACCTTAGATAAACACCTACCAATGGGTGCAGGCTTGGGCGGTGGCTCTTCCAATGCCGCAACGACATTATTAGTCTTAAATGAGATCTGGCAGCTCAACTTTAATCAACATGAGCTGATAAAAATTGGCGCAAGCATTGGCGCCGATGTGCCGATATTTATCTTTGGGCAAGATGCCATTGCCATGGGTATTGGCGAGGAGCTGTCCGCCATTGATTTGCCCGAGCAGCAATATTTAGTCTTAACCCCAAACGCCCATGTGAACACGGCTAAGCTGTTCGCGCATCCAAAGCTACAACGAGATATCGACGCCCTATCCATTGACATCATCAAAAGCCAGACCAGTGACTATGTGCAACATTTAAACTTGCCTTATAACAATGTCTTTACGCCAGTGGTGACGAGTCTCGCTCCGGCTGTCGATGCAGCGTTACAGTATTTGCAAGGCTTAGAATCACAGGCACTCGGTACAGCTCGTATGACCGGCTCTGGTAGCGCCGTGTTCTTGCCATTGGATTTAAGTGTTATTGACGATAAGGCGCTGTTGGCAAAATGGATTGCGGATGCGCCTTGTGCAGGGTATCTCGTTGGCAGTTTGTAAGATGGACGTGCCCTACTCAAACTCTCAAATAAGTTGGTATTAATATGAACCATTCATATCTAAATAAGAGTCTAATAACCGCCACCGTTTTTATTTGCTTATCATCGAATTTGACTGCGTGTTCATTACTATCTAAATCTCACGATGAATCTCATGCTAATCGCTTATCCGATAAAATAACTTTGCCACAACAACTAGACATAAAAGTAAAAGACAACTCTCAAAATATAGAGGTTTCTCAGCAAGATTCCAAAGTCAGCTCGCCTACTGAACTATTCACTTATGCCGCGACTCTTTCAATGCGAGAGATAAATTTTGTTTTCAAAGGTAAATACGTTATCAAAAATAACTGCTTATACTTTGTAAAAAATAACAATGAGTATCTTAGTCCTATTTTTTATCCCGATAGAGCGATTCTTTTTGAGAATGAACAAGCCATTTCTCTAAATGGAACCAAAGTTAAGCTCGGTGAGGAGGTTGTCACTAGCGGTATAATTAAAGAGCGTATAGGTAGTTACTATTTACGAAAAGGTGATATTGTCATCGAAGACCCAGAGAATACAGCTTGTTTGACGGAACCTGCAATATTTATGAGTGGTAGAGTGGTCAATCCTCTCGTACAAAAGTAACTCGCACAGCATTAGCTTACGATTGACAGGCTTAATAAAAAGACCTCTATTCACTACAATAGTAGCGATGCAACTCAGGCTAATTCACTTAGTTTCGAATAAAAGCCATAAAAAGGCGCAAATGACTTGCAAAATCTAAATATTTATTTATAATAGGTCGCCTCAATAGGGGTATAGCCAAGTTGGTAAGGCATCAGGTTTTGATCCTGACATCCGTTGGTTCGAGTCCAGCTACCCCTGCCATTTTTAAGTGTAAAGCGTTCGATATGTCGTCATTATAAGCCGTTTTTAAATAAACGCTTATTTTATTGACATTGACAACGTTATCCCAGTTTCGGTATAGTTTGCAATGAACACCGTTAGGGAAAAGTTATGATGTAGACGGTTTATCTGTTTATACAATAACGAACAGGTCGTGACGCTATTCTAAGCATAATTTACTATAAATTATACCTAGATATCGACGTACACAGCCTAGATATTACAGGGGTATAGCCAAGTTGGTAAGGCATCAGGTTTTGATCCTGACATCCGTTGGTTCGAGTCCAGCTACCCCTGCCATTTTTTACTGTAATAGTAGTCATCAATAGTTTTCCATACTCTTTTCTAAATTTGAGCAGTTTGATACTGCTTAGCGGTCGCTGCTTGAGTTAATCAATAGGACTTCTGTCATGCCTTATTTGGCGATTTTTACGGGTAATGCCCACCCAGAATTAGCAAAAACCGTAGCCGATCATCTCCATATACCTCTTGGTAAAGCTGACATCACGCGTTTTTCTGATGGCGAAATTGCCGTGGAAATCAAAGAACACGTTCGCGGTAAAGACGTGTTTATCATGCAGCCTACTTGTGCACCGACCAACGACAATTTGATGGAAATCATGATGATGGCCGATGCCTTGCGTCGTTCTAGTGCGGGCCGTATCACTGCTGTCATGCCCTACTTTGGTTATGCGCGTCAAGACCGTCGTCCGCGTTCAGCACGTGTGCCTATTTCGGCCAAAGTCGTCGCTGACATGCTAAACATCGTCAGTATCGATCGCGTCATGACTGTTGATTTGCACTCAGATCAGATTCAGGGTTTCTTTGATATCCCAGTTGATAACATCTACGGTACGCCTGTCTTATTGAACGATCTTAAAAAACAAGATTATGACAACATCATGGTAGTGTCACCTGACGTTGGTGGTGTGGTACGTGCGCGCGCGATGGCGAAGCAGTTGGGCGATACCGACATGGCGATTATTGATAAACGCCGTGCCCGTGCCAATGAATCACAAGTGATGCACATCATTGGTGATGTCCGTGACCGTGACTGCGTCATCGTTGATGATATGGTTGATACCGCAGGTACGTTATGCAAAGCCGCTGAAGCCTTAAAGCAAAATGGCGCACGCCGCGTACTCGCTTATATTACTCACCCTGTCCTATCGGGTAATGCGCTAAAAAACATCAGCGAATCGGAATTGGATGAGATTGTGGTAACTGATACCATTCCATTGTCTGACGCGGCTAAAGCCTGTAGCAAAATCCGTCAAGTAAGTATCGCACCGATGCTTGCTGAAAGCTTACGCCGTATCAATAACGAAGAATCTATCAGCGCTATGTTTGATGCCTAGTTAATGCTTAAGATTTTCTTTCGCTAAAAAATATATTACTAAAAAACGCTAAGTTTAATGACTTGGCGTTTTTTTATGTAAGATGGTCGCGCACCATTTTCTCTAGGTCTTTATTATTGTTAAAGAATCACGTATAATGCGCGCCTGTATTCATCATTCGTTAACCCCTATTATTTTTAGGTATTTTATACTTAGCGACATGATTGATACTTTCTAAAGTATTGATTATCCGGTGATAGACTGGTCGCAAGTCTGTTATTGCTGGTAGATACTTCACATACTCTCTATAGGATTATATCCATGGCTATTGATCATTTTGCAATCAACGCAGTTGACCGCTCTGCTGAACAACAAGGTAAAGGTGCGAGCCGCCGCCTACGTAAGCAGAACCTAGTTCCTGCTATCATTTACGGTGGTGGTGAAGAACCAACTGCTATTTCTATCAAAATCAACGAGCTCGTAAAATCGCTTGAATATGAAGCGTTTTTCTCACAAATTTTGACCATCACTACCGATAAAGGTGATGAGCAACAAGTGGTTATCAAAGACTTGCAGCGCCATCCTGCTAAAGGTTTCCCAATGCATGCAGATTTTCAGCGCATTGTGAAAGGTCAAAAAATCAACATGCACGTACCGCTACATTTTGCTGGTCGTGAAGAAGCGCCAGGTACGAAAGCGGGCGGTATCTTATCTACGCTAGTATCTGATGTTGAAATCGTTTGCCTACCATCACAATTACCTGAATACTTAGAAATCGACGTATCAGGCATGGAAATTGGTGATCTATTCCGTCTATCAGACATCAAACTGCCTGAAGGCGTAATCATCTTTGATCTTGACATGGAAGATGCGCACGACCGTACCGTTGTGAACATGCAGCCACCAACAGTTGAAGAAGTTGACGAAGACGCTGACGAAGTTGATGCAGCTGACGTACCTGCTACTGAGCAAGGTGCTGAGCCTGAAGACAAAGACGCTGAATAATAATCTTTATAACGCTTATATAGCAGCCTTATGGTTGCTCGGTTATAAAAGATTGGTTTAGTCAAAAAATAGCAGGTGATGAATGTCTCCTGCTGTTTTTGTAACTGAGGTTTGAAAAGAAGGTTTAAAAAGTAGGATAAGCACGATCAGTTCATCTTACTTTTCAAACCTTATCTCTTATTTATTAAATTTAAGCAGGGTGTTTTTATGGCCATAAAGCTTATTGTCGGTCTTGGTAATCCTGGTCAGCAGTATATGTTTACGCGTCATAATGCCGGGTTTTGGTTCGTCCATCATTTGGCGCAGCAGTTTAATATTGCCCTCGCCCCTGACAAAAAATTCCACGGGGTGACGGGACGCGGGCAAATTCATGGTCACGATGTGCGCCTGCTTATGCCTCTGACCTTTATGAATAAATCTGGTCAATCGGTGGTGCCGATGGTCAATTTTTATGGTATTAACAATAATGAGCTGCTGATTGCCCATGATGAGCTCGATATACCCGCTGGCAGTATCAAGCTCAAAACCAACGGCGGACACGGCGGGCATAACGGTCTGCGTGATATCACCCCGCACATTGGCAACGACTTTCATCGCCTGCGTATCGGAATCGGTCATCCGGGTCACAAATCTAAAGTCAGCGGTCACGTATTATCGAAAGCGGCGCCTGATGAGCAAATGGCTATCGATAGCGCGTTAAGTGCTGCTTTTGACGCCTTACCGTTATTATTAGATGGTGATATTGAAAAAGCACGCTCGCAGATTAATGGCTTTAAATTACCAGAATAATCTGCCGTTGATGGCAAACATTTAAGTCATTTAAATCGCCAAAGCGTAAATTTAGCCGTGACTTTTAGGCAAATAACTTTTATTCTACTTACCCTGTCCCCATTAAGCTTTTGATTTGGTTCATTTATATCAGTTACCCTAAGGAAGCAACCTATGCTACTTAATATGCTCAAGTGCAAATTACATCGCGCCCGTGTTACCCATGCTGAACTGCACTACGAAGGCTCATGCGGTATCGATGGTGACCTACTAGACCTCGCTGGTCTGCGTGAAAACGAATCTATCGATATCTACAATGTCACCAATGGCAAGCGTTTTCGCACCTATGCGATTCGCGCTGAAGCGGGCTCTGGCATTATCTCGTTAAACGGTGCCGCCGCGCATATGGCAGACCTGGGCGATATCGTCATCATTTGTGCTTATGCCCATTTTGATGAAGTAGAAGCCGCTACCTATCAGCCAAAACTGGTGTATTGCAACGAAGACAATACCGTGAAAGACACTGCCAATATCATTCCGGTACAAGTGGCTTAATTATCCATGACTGCTATTTAAGTGATCAATAAAAAAGCTGAATCTAATTAAGATTCAGCTTTTTTTATGCTATTTATTTATCCTGCTTACGGTTTCTAATCACCCGCCATAGCCCTTCATTTTCTGTTTTCGGCATTTTTAAAGTGATGGTATTTGATAGCATGTCTTGTATTGCCAAACCGCGACGATTAAACAGACAAAAGGCATAGTTGAAAACAAAGCCCAAAAAAGCACTGGTCAATAAGATAGCGCGTGAACCACCGATGACACTACCGATGAGTCCAAATATCAGCGGCATCAGGCTCGCCGCCAAGATACGTTTGAACGACTGCCCCCACGTAAGCAGGTGACCATCATTATTGACCGTTTTTAAGCGCCACGTTTGCATACCTAGTGTTTGCCCACCGCGGCGCCAAAATAGCCCGTAGAAGCCCACCAGCGTCAGGATAAACGAAGGGGTCATAATAAAGTTTTGATACCATGTCGGTAGCGATCTGGCTTGCTGTGACTGCGTGCCCGTCTCCATCGTCAATAGCGTACCAATTACTGTCAGCACCGTACCAACCAAAAACAGTAGTGCCAAAATCAACATACCATCATAAAGGATGGCCGCCATACGCGTGCCTGGCTTGGCAATCACTGCCTCTTCGGCAACGGAGTCTTGATGCGCTGAGTTGTTGCGTGGCGATTTTGCTTTAGTAGCAGCTTTTGGTGATGATTTTGACATGATACCAGCCCATAACAAGCGAAAAATAGAGCGCTCATTGTACCGTAATTCAGGCACTTAGCGTACCTTATGATAAGACAAGACTTTTGCTATAAAGACAGGAGATTTGAATTTAGGAAAAAATAACAAGGTAAGATTGTACTGCTATAAAAACGACAGACATAAAAAAATCGCCAAATTGTCATAAGACAGGCGATTAATTTAGTTTTAGCTTAATAGTTAAATAAACAAATAAGCTAGTATGCAAATGGTGCGCTTGGAGAGATTCGAACTCCCGACCCCTTAGTTCGTAGCCAAGTGCTCTATCCAACTGAGCTACAAGCGCGTACTTTGCACATTATCTACTGAATTATTCAAAAATAATTGCAGTAAATTAGGTTGGTTATTATATAGATAATCTCGCTTGTGTCAACTCATTTTTTAATTAAATTCAAATTATTTTTGAATGTTAAACTAAAAAATTATTAACGCTATTTTTGCGTCATTACTCTTTATAACAACTGAATAAATGGCGGTGAAGGAGGGATTCGAACCCTCGATACGCTTACACGTATGGTTCCTTAGCAGGGAACTGGTTTCAGCCACTCACCCACTTCACCGGACGATTTAAGACGCTTATCAAAATATTTTTATAAAAACCATTTCTCTAAACACAGTATCGATGCTAATGATACGTCTTATGCCGTGGGCGAGTATTATAACAAAGCCGAAACGAATTGCAAGCCTTGTCTACAGATTTAATGCCGCTTTTGTCATAATTATTAATTTAAATGGTTTTATCATTCTCTAGTCATAAGGAATATCTTATTTAGCGGTGAATATCCGAGTTTTTAGACTTTATTACTTATAATCAAAATATCCCAAAATCGCTACGGGATTGCTGATATCAATTTTTCGTGGCCTCTGTCTGCGCAGGCACAGCAAGCAAGAAAAATTGATATCAGCAGATATATTGATATTACTTTCCACTGATTATATTTAACAAAATCTGCTGGCTATGGCTTTTTGGTCAATGGATAGCTATAGTATTTATCATTCATTATAGGATAAATAAAAGGAAGGGTTATGCGACCGGTAGTACTGTGTTTTTCAGGATTGGATCCGTCAGGTGGTGCTGGGTTACAAGCGGATATCGAGGCAGTCGGTCAAGCAGGTGCCCATGCCGCTATCGCTTGTACGGCGATCACCATTCAAAACTCGCAGCAAGTATTTGGTTTTGAGGCTTGTGCGGCCGACTTGGTAGCAGCGCAGGCGACTACCGTGCTCGATGATTTGCCTGTGCGCGTGGTTAAGTCAGGTATGCTTGGCAACACTGACAATATCGCCATGCTGACGCGTTTATTTGCCGAGCAGGTTATCGCAGCTGAGACGCCATTTGTCCTCGACCCGGTATTGGTTGCCAATAGTGGCGGCAGCTTGGGCGATGAGCAAACCTTGGTAACGGCGTTTAGAAAACTACTGCCCTATGCGACGTTAATCACCCCAAATACGCATGAGCTACGCGCCTTAAGCGGCGAGCAAGATTTGCATATCGGTGCGCAAAAACTATGCGCCCAAGGCACCCAAGCGGTATTGGTCAAAACTTCACACGACTTTGATAGCGGTGATATCGAGCAATATTTATATATCAAAGGCGAGATGGTGTATAAAAGCGTTTTACCGCGCCTAAAAGGCGAATTTCACGGTTCTGGCTGCTCGTTAGCGAGCTTTATCGCTGGACGTTTGGCGATGGGTGACGCGCTTATCGAGGCAGTAAAGGCGGCGGATCATTGGATTACCCAAACGCTGCGTGCCGCTGATGCGCCGCACCCTAATAATGCCAACGCTCAATTGATACCCAATCGCTTTGTAGAATTTTAGAACAATCTATAGATGGTAAATAAAGAAAGGCGCTCTATAAAATATAGAGCGCCTTTTGTATCTTTTATAGAATCGCTAGTTTTTTAAATTTTATTAAGCCAGCCTAACCCAACATCGGCATAAAGCTTGATGCTAAGCCACCGATAAAGATTTCCAGCAGATAAAAGGCAAAGAAAGCAATCATTGGCGATAAATCAATCATGCCCAAGTTCGGCGTAATACGACGAAACGGCGCTAAAATTGGCTCAGCCAACATAATAATAATACCAATAATCGGATGCTGAGACTGGGTAAACACCACAATCCAGCTGACAATGATAGAACCGATGACCAGATAGCGGCACATGCGTAAAAAGTCTAATATCAAGCTGATAGTACCAGTAAAAAATAGCGGCACAGGCGCGATACCTTTATGGGTCAATGCCGCCTTGCCAGAGATATCAATCAGGCGAATTAAAAACATCAAGACAATGGCAGCAATACTGATACGACCTTGGCCGACGGTGGGGAAAATACGCCCAAATACATCAACGATATGGGTGGCTCTATAAGCAGGCGCAATCATAGGGTTGCTGGCATCCATGCCTGCAAACTGCAGCATAAAACGGATAAATACCAACATCATGGCGAAGGTGGTGATCAAATCAAAAATTTGCAATAACAGGTTGTTCATGAAGTCTACTCAAGGTGACATTATTAACGGGATTTAGGATGACGAATGTCATTATCAGGCATTTTTATGACTTTAAGTTTTTTATGACTTTAAGTTCTTATAATTATTAATAAGGCATCTCATCAACCGCGACATGCCCTATCAATAGCGTACTAGCTATTCAGTACTATTTACTCATCTCTTCGCTTAGCGCTTGGCTACGATCGGCGCAAGCTTGCATGGCTTCAACGATTTGACGGCTGATGTCATTGGCCTGCATGGACTCGATAGCTGCTTGGGTGGTACCATTTGGTGAAGTGACTTTACGGCGTAGCTCGCTTGGTGCATCTTCACTACGCAGCGCCATTTTCGCCGCGCCAAGCATGGTTTGCATCGCTAGCGCTGAAGCTTGCTCTTTATCCAATCCTAACGCGACTCCGCCATCGACCATCGCTTCGATAAAGTAAAACATATAAGCGGGCGCTGAGCCTGATACGGCGGTGACCGCATGCATGTGCTCTTCATTATCGACCCACATGACCAGACCTGACGCTTCCATTACCGCAGTTGCCAATTGCTTTTGTTCGGCAGAAATATTATCCGTACCGTACAGACCAGTCGCACCCATTTGAATCATCGCTGGCGTATTTGGCATCGCACGAACGATATTGCTATAGCCGCCGAGCATATTTGATAACAGCGCAGTCGATAACCCTGCTGCCACTGAAATCACCAGCTGCTTATCTAAAGCATCAGCAAAACCACTGACCACCGCTTTCATGACTTGCGGCTTTACCGCTAGTACCACGATGTCAGCACCGATAACCGCCGCTTTTGCATCGGCCGTTGGATCAACCGTATTCAATCCTTTAGCAGCCAATTGCTCGCGCGCATCACTGCTCGGATCAGCAACGGTAATCAGGCTCGGTTTGACGCCGCAGCTGATAAGTCCACTAATCAAAGCCTGCGCCATATTACCGCCACCGATAAAGCTGATTTTTTTATTATCTAATACTGACATACGTGTCTCCTATTCAAAAAATGCAAAGGCACTCAAACTAACATAATGATAGGTAAAATGACACTCAGTTTACCATACTGTACTGGCGTCGTTTGATAAATTCAAATGCTTAGTCAAGAGCTTGCAGCTTAAATAAACTCTAAATCGGACACCACATATCATCATTTAGAATGTTTCAATAATATTTAAATGGCTTTCGATAATCTCGGCTATCTGATTTATGTCAGCATTCATACTCGAGTATTCAGTCTTTAACATCCAACTTTTAAAAGGCGATATTAATAAAATAGGCAGTTCTATCAAGTGCTCACTTTCTAAAAGCTCATTTTTACTACTTTCTTTATTCATAAAAGTAACGCTCACTACTATCAAACTCTCACGCAGCCATGATGGAATAGCCAAGTATTGATAGAGCTTTTTGCCCGCTTGCGGACGCGACGCCATTACCGTTTGCACACGCTGATTGCGACCTAATGGCGCAAAGGTAATCTTAAACTTATCTTTATCGCTTTCTACGTTATAGCTTTCTAATAGCTGCGTTACTTCATTTGGCGCAATCTGAGTTTGCCAAGTAAATTGACCATCTTTGCGTAAAGTAATTGAAATAGGCTTACTGTCAGCAGCAGTGAGACTGCATAAGACCTGCATCTGCTTAGTAAGCGGCAACTCTAACCATTTGAGCCAATCACTGCTGAGACGGTAAAGCTGTTGACGATAACGGCGAACAGTATACGACTGCTTGCGACCTTGCCAAAATAGCACCGTTTGATGGTCATTATCATCACGTTGGCTTAGGCTTAACACATCATCGACGAGCTGTTTGGCGGGCGGTAAAGGCTCATCTTGACCAAGCCAATGATGCAATAATTGTCGCTGACGATAAATCGGTAGTTTTTGCAATTTATCTATATTTAGCACGCGCTGGGCAGGCGGCAGCTGTAATGAGGCAACCTCTGTGTGCTGCAAATCCTCGCTTGCTTGGGCATTGATTATTAATTGCGCGTCACTTAATAACTGCGCGCTACGAGCAATATTATCAATAACGTTGGAGTTATAGCTCGCCAATATCGGCATGATGTCTCGACGTAGGCCGCTACGCACATTATCACCAGCATCGTTGGTTGGATCGTCGATATATGGCAGCTTTAAACGCTGAGTATAGGCGCTGATAGTGGCGCGTTTGATAGTCAGCCACGGTCGCCATAATACTATGCGATGTGTGCCCTGCGTTTGAATGCGCCACGGCTGCATACCAGACAAACCATTCACCCCAGCGCCTTGAATCAGACGCATTAAAACCGTTTCCGCTTGGTCATCGGCATGATGAGCTAATAATAAAACGTCATCTTGATTAAGTTGCCTTCGCATCGCATCATAACGAGCTTGCCGTGCGGCTTGTTCATCTCGACCATTGAGCTGCGCCTGTAAAATTCGACAGGGTATATTTTGCGCCTTCGCCCAATTAGCAACGTGCTGCGCCCAAGCGCCACTAGCCGCTTGCAGATGATGATTGACATGCAGTAATTGCGGCAAAAATGGCAGTTTACCGTGGCGATAAAGCTGCACACATAGCGCTGCTAATGCCAACGAATCTCGCCCCCCGCTACACGCCAGCCAAACTCGCCGACCATGTAGTTGCTCGCCATATTCAGCTAGACTTTTTAACAATGCCTCTGCTAGAACAGCATCGATAGGCAGCTCTGCAATTGGTTCAATGGGGTGTGGAAGGATGGCGCTACTGGTCATAATCTTTCTTATTTACTGAGTGGTTTTATTTACGTATCAATCAATTAAAACATAAACAAGTCGGCACAAAAAAAACGCGCCATAAAATGACACGTTTTTATTTTAACATTAAGCGCAAAGCGATGTCGTTAAAAGCTAAGTCTAAGTAACTTAGCAATATACTTTCATATAAATGCTTAGCAAGGCAACATCACTTCTGAGTTAAAAGACTTCAATTTCTCATAACGCAGCTCACAGCGCTCATGCGCATCCATATCTTTAAGCTCATCTAATTGCTCAACAATTAATGCTTTTAGCGCCGTCATGACTGGCTGCGGCTGAAGATGAGCACCCTCGCCTTCATCGATAACTGCGTCAATTAGGCCCATTTGATAAAGGTTAATGGCATTCAGTTTTAATGCTTCACTGGCATCTTGGGCTTTTTCAGCCGCTTTCCACAGGATAGACGCACAGCCTTCTGGAGAGATGACTGAGTAAATACTGTTTTGCAGCATATTTACTTTGTCGCCAACGCCAATTGCCAATGCGCCACCTGAGCCGCCTTCACCAATAATAGTGACGATAACAGGTACTTTAAGGCTAGAGAACACAGCGATACTTTCGGCGATGGCTTGCGCTTGCCCGCGCTCTTCAGCACCAATGCCGGGGTAGGCACCTTGGGTATCGACAAAGGTCATCACCGGAATGTTAAAACGCTCAGCCATTTTGACCAAACGAATGACTTTGCGATAGCCTTCAGGGTTTGCCATGCCAAAATTATGAGCGATACGCTCACGCGTGCTACGACCACGATGCTGACCAACCACCATCACAGGCTGACCATCTAGACGCGCAAGACCGCCAAGAATAGCCTTGTCATCAGCATAAGCACGGTCGCCATGCAACTCATCAAATTCGGTAAACAGCTGATTGACATAGTCCATAAATAATGGACGTTTGGCATGCCGTGCAAGCTGAACGCTATCCCAGACGGTACTCATAGACGCTTCCCTTTCGTAATTCTATATAATATGGTGATGGTTAATAATGGCTGTGTTAGGTAATACTGTTATCGACTCTCAAATAATGAAAGTACAGTTGTAAACTCAATAGAAGCTATAGTAGCACATCTTAAATCGCATGGCATTACTGACAACGCCGCTTTTGTTACGTTAATCCGTAGCGCCATTATTATAATAGTAACGGCTTCGCATTAAGAATCAGTATTAAGAATCAGTATTAAGAGTCGGCATTAAGAAACAGTATGAGCAATCAGCGCTTATGCCTCAACCATACTTCCATCAACAACACTCAGCTTTACGCCCCATTTAGCAAACTGCTCAATCTCCGTATGCAAGTCTGACAATAAGAAAGTATAGTGCTCACTACTTTCACCAACGGTAATTTGCCAGCGGTTATTGTCAATCACTTTTAAACCCAGTTTTGGTAATTCATGCTCGCTACGGCTATGATGCGCAAGCACCGCCAAACGTAGCAGCAAACACAGATAAACCAGCGAATCGCCACCGATTATACAAGCCTGCTCTAACATATCCGCTTTGAGCTTACGGCGATGATTGAGCATCAGCTGCGCCATGCGTTTTTGATCGACCTGCGAAAAACCTGGAATATCAGAGTATTCAACCAAATAAGCACTGTGCTTATGATAGCCGCTATGCGCAATCGCTAAACCGATTTCATGTAATGACGCCGCGCGTCTAAGTAAATCACCATCTTCTGTACTAAGTCCGAGCTTTTCTTTGACTTGCTCAAATAAACTGCGGCTGGTTTTGACCACTTGTTTGGCTTGTTTTTTATCGCCAGAGTAGCGTTTAATCAGCGCAAGCACACTGCGGTCACGCACATCTTCGCTAGCAAAACGTCCAAGCATATCGTACATAACGCCTTCACGCAGCGCGCCATCTGAATACACCATGGTCTCAATGCCGAGCACTTTCATCACCGCTCGCAATACCGCAACGCCCGCTGGGAAAACCGCTTTACGGTGTTCTTTGACGCCTTCTAATTCAATGTCATCGACGTTGCCAATTTTAAGCAATAATTTTTCTAACTTTTTAACACCTTTATAGGTGATGCGTTCTTGTTCATCTGCCCAGCCTTTTGACACAAGGACGTTGCGCACCGCTTTAATCGTCCCACTTGAGCCAACCACACTACTCCAGCCGGTTTTTTGGTAACGACCATTAATCGCCAGCACTTCTTTGCGCGCCGCTGAGATGGCATTATTAAAAGCTTCTTTGGTAATTAAGCCGTCCGCAAAATACTTTTGGGTAAAGGCGACGCAGCCCATTTGTAAGCTTTCGGTCAATAACGGATCGAACTCTTGACCGATGATAAACTCTGTCGAACCGCCGCCGATATCAATAACCAAACGCTTATCGCTACTGGCATTGGTATGCGAGACGCCCAAATAAATCAAACGTGCCTCTTCTCGTCCAGCGATAATCTCAATCGGTTTGGGCAAAATTTTATTGGCCCGAGTAATAAAGTCATTGGCGTTTTTTGCTTGGCGTAGGGCGTTGGTCGCTACCACGCGAATACGCTCGGGCGGCACCGAATCCAAACGCGCCACAAAGCGGCTTAAGCATTCAAGACCGCGCTTTTCAGCCGCCGCGCCCAAGATATTATTCTCATCGAGTCCGGCAGCGAGCTGCACCTTTTCAGACATAGACACCACTTTTCGCACTTCACCGTGGTCGAGACGCGCAATCGCCAGATGAAAACTGTTGGAGCCGATATCAATAGCGGCCATCATTTCATCTTCAGCAAGTGGTGGATTTTTTAGGTAGTCTTTGGGCATAAGCGAGATTGTTACCGTATTAGATAAAGTGGTATTTAAAAGCTTTCAAGCTTTTAAAATAAAAAATATGAGCAAGTTTTGCCATTAAAGCATTTATGCCAAACGCTGGCAAGTCAGCGGCTACCATCGCTAAACACAGCTTGCAAAAACATCCAAATATCTAAGAAAACTCGATTAAATACTGGCTAAATAGTGATTAAACCAGAACCTTAAAGTCAGTCTCTAACGCTTGTTTTAATGCAATCGGTTTGCTACATTAAAAATGCGTTAGAATCTCATAATTAGCCGGTATATTGTAATAGATAACAAGCACTTACTTATATTATAAACATTGGTTATATAAGCTCATTACATAAAGCAGCCCTCAATTTTGCGATTGAGCATTCATAACTCATTGATGATTTAAAATAACTAATTTGCAAGGAAGCAAAGTCATGAATCAAGCCACTACCCAAACCTTACAAAACAAAGCTGCCCAAACTGAAAGTGCCGATACTCATATTAATAAACAAAGTAATGGCGAGCTTATCAAGGTAGCAGACCTCGCCAAACATAAATTTTATGACTTTTATCTAAATGAGCATCAAAATATGGCTTGCCGCCGTTTGCATTTCGCGGGTAGTAGCTTTGGCTTATTAGGCTTAGCAAAGTCTGTCAAAAATCGCTCAGCCAAACCGCTGCTTAAAGGCATCGCTGCGGGATATGCTTGCGCGTGGGTCGGGCATTTTTTCTTTGAGAAAAACAAACCTGCTACTTTTAAATACCCATTACAAAGTTTTGCTGGTGATATTCGTATGTTCACCGACGTGCTCCGCGGTAATTTGAGCTTAAAAGACCGTAAGTTCGATAAAGCGCGTTAAATTTATTGATAATAAACAGAAAAAACAAAAACTGGGCCAGTTTAAGACGCTAGCCCAGTTTTTTATGTTGTTATCAAAAATCTATTATTTAGCAGCTATTTAGCGTAAAGACTTACGAAGTATTTTACCTACAGCGGTTTTTGGTAACTCATCGATAAAATCGTAAGCTTGCGGACGCTTATAACCGGTCAAACGCTCTTTGGCAAACGCCGCCAATTCCTCAGCCGTTAAGCTGGAATCTCTTTTAACCACAAACGCTTTTGGCACTTCGCCACTGTGCGCATCTTCAATGCCAACGACAGCCACCTCGAGCACTTTAGGATGTTCCGTCAGCGCCGCTTCCACTTCATTTGGATATACATTGAAACCCGAAACCAAAATCATATCCTTTTTACGATCAATCAATGTCAAAAAGCCATTTTCATCTAACATGCCGATGTCACCGGACTTAAAGTACCCATCATCGGTAAAGGTCTCTGTATTATCCAAACCCCAATAACCCTGCATCACTTGTGGCCCTTTAATACCCACTTCGCCGGGCACGCCAACAGCGCAGGCGGCTCCTTGCTCATCAATGATTTTGATATCCATCATGGCTAAAGGTAATCCGACGCTGCCATTAAAGCTATCTATGCCCGGTGGATTAAAAGAGATAACCGGCGACGTTTCTGACATGCCATAACCTTCATTAATAATCATGCCTGTAGCGCGCTGCCATCGGTCAGATACCGCTTTGATAATCGCGGTGCCGCCACCGATAGATAATGCCAAGCGACTAAAATCAAGCTCGGTAAACTTTGGATGATGGAGCATGCCGTTAAATAACGTATTGACCGAAGGAATCACATGCGGCTGATGCTGTTCAATGCTATTTACTAAGCCATCGATATCGCGCGGATTGGTGATCAATATATCTTCCCAGCCGCCATAAATACCCAGTAAACTTGCTCGTAAGCTCGCTGCCATAATGGCGGAACACGGCTACTTGGCGCATTATTTTCAAAGCTATTATCCATCAAATTGCATCCTTGCTAAAACGTGATTGGTGCTCTCAGAATAGCACAACTTAGTCGTTGTATTATAGGTTCTAGAACAAGGATACTTTTAGGTTATAGATTATTTTCAAGCCTAAAAAACTTCCACCATTTATTAAAAATTCGTTTTATTAATACGCAGGCACAAAAAAACCAGCACGATAATCCTGCTGGTTTTTTTGTTGCAGATATAAATTCTAAAGAACATTAAACTTTAAATTTTAGACAAGTAATTTTAACCAAATGATTTACGCTTTTGCCATTTCAGCAAAAATCTCATCAGCGGCGTTAATAGACGCTTCAATGTCTGCATCACTATGCTTGATCGACATAAAGCCCGCTTCATAGGCAGATGGCGCAAGATAAATACCGCGCTCTAACATGCCATGAAAAAAGGTATTAAACACATCCATATCGCACTCGGTGACGTCATCGAAGTTTTGCGGTACGTTTGTCGCCTTGTCTTTAACAAAGAACATCCCAAACATGCCGCCCAGTTTATTGGTGCGCAGATTGATACCATGCTTGTCCGCTGCCGCTTGGATACCATCAATAAGCTGGTCTACTTTCGCAGATAATTGATCATAAAAACCATCAACGGTTAAGTCTTCAAACATCGCGATACCGGCGCGCATAGCCAGCGGGTTACCTGATAACGTACCCGCTTGATAAACGCCGCCAAGTGGCGCGATACAAGACATCACTTCTTTTTTACCACCGAAAGCACCAACGGGTAAGCCAGCACCGATAATTTTACCAAAGCAGGTCAAATCAGGGTCAATGCCAAAATGCGCTTGCGCGCCGCCAAGTCCAACGCGAAAACCGGTCATTACTTCATCAAAAATCAATACCGCACCATTGGCGGTACATTCTGCGCGCAAAGTATCATGGAATTCTTGGGTCGGAATGACCATATTCATGTTGCCGGCGATTGGTTCGACAATCACGCAAGCAATCTCACTACCCCATTTTGCAAAGCACTCTTTAATCGCTTGCGGGTCATTATAAGGAATGGTAATCGTATGCTTAGCAAAATCCGCTGGCACGCCTTTTGATGTTGGTTCGCCAATATCTAGCATCCCTGAACCCGCTTTTACCAGTAAGCTGTCTGAATGACCATGGTAGCAGCCTTCAAATTTGACGATTTTGTCACGCTCAGTAAAGCCACGCGCCAAACGAATCGCGCTCATGGTCGCTTCTGTACCTGAGCTTGTCATGCGAATCATCTCGACACTTGGGACGATGTCGCAAATCTTATCGGCCACGGTGGTTTCAAATGGCGTTGGTGTACCAAAGCTCAAACCATCATCAGCGGCTTTTTTAACCGCATCAATGACTTTTGGATGCGCATGACCCAAAATCATCGGCCCCCAAGAGCCGACATAATCGATATAAGCATTGTCTTCGGTGTCATAAATTTTGCTGCCGTTAGCACGGTGCATAAAAATAGGCGTACCACCAACGCCAGCAAAGGCGCGAACCGGTGAGTTTACGCCGCCAGGAATATGTTTGCGGGCTTGCGCAAAAAGTTGTTCATTTTTAGTGCTCATAATTAGTCTCTACTTATTTTTTTGGTGTTATTTTATTAACGATAGCTTAATTAACAATCACTTAATTAACAAAAACTTAAGCTTTTTTAACCACTGACGATTTGAGCTTCATCGGTCCAAAACCATCGAGTTTACAGTCGATATCATGACCGTCAGAGGCATCTGGCAACAGACGAATCCCTTTTGCTTTGGTGCCGACTTTGATAATGGTTGATGATCCTTTGACCTTTAAGTCTTTAATCACGGTGACGGTATCGCCATCTTGCAGCTCGTTACCGACCGCATCACGAATGACCGCATCTTGCGCTTCAGCCTGCGCCGCATCGGTTTCAGCCGCGGTCCACTCATGAGCACACATCGGACATACCAGTAACGCACCATCTTCGTACGTATATTCAGCATCGCATTTTGGGCAATTGGGTAAGCTCATAATTTCCTCGTCAGCCGTGATAAATTGGGTGTATTCTAACGCTAACATTGTACCGTAACTCGCCAGCTTTCACCAATCGCTCCGCTTGTAAACACAGAACTGTGACTAATTGATACATTCGCTTATCCCTTAACGCGGACGTTTTTTATCACGTGGTTTTTTGTGGTACTCTGCTGTAACCAAATTTGATTTGATAACCATTTGTCTTTAGGTACTAAAAAGATGGTAAAAAACTTAAATAACGACTTTTTCGCATTATTTTAACAGTAAGTCTTATAACGACTTTAATCACTCAGTATTAACCCTAATATCTGAGGCTATAGCGACTCATAAATAGGACAATAATAATGACTCAATCAACATTGCCACAATTTGTTCAACTAACCATTCAAGGTGAAGATGCCGCAAAGTTCTTACAAGGGCAGCTAACCTCTGATGTCACTAAGCTTGGGCTTAGCTATCAAGCAACGGCGCTTAGCAATTTAAAAGGTCGTATCGATTTTGGCCTTTGGATTAAAAAACAAGACGAAAAGCATTTTGATGTAGTCATCAGTACCGATTGCGCTGAGGCTTTGCAAGCGCATCTTAAAAAGTTTGGCGCCTTTTCAAAGTTTGATACCAGTACACCAACGCCCATTTATCCTTGCGTACTCGATGGAGTGCCAACCTTTAGTCATAAAGACGAGCATAATACTATCGATGACACTCAAGCGTGGATGCAAGCGAGTCTTACAGCAGGTAACTATTGGATAGTCGCGGACACACGAGGCGAGTTTCAGCCGCAAGAGCTGCGCCTACATCAGCGCGGCGGTATGGATTACGATAAAGGCTGCTACCTCGGTCAAGAAGTCATTGCCCGTATTTACTTTAAAGCCGCGCCAAAAGCGTTTTTACATTATGTTAGCGGCACAGGTGAGGTGCCAGCCGCAGGTGATAAGCTAGAGAAAATTCAGGTGGTCAATGCCATTGCTGATGATGATATAAATGCCAATAGCTTTAAAGCTTTGGTCGTTGCCCGCCCAGAGCATTTGGCCGATAGCGAGCTTACGATATTAGACTTACCACCAACACTACAAGCGGATGTCGCCCGTCAAAAATAACGGGAAAAGTTTGGTAGTCCATTTGGTATTTTAAAAAGTACTTTTACTAAAAACGCAGCAGAGCAATTTATGACCCATATTGCGGTACTCGGAGCAGGTGTGGTGGGCGTGACCAGCGCATGGTATCTACGGCAAGCAGGCTACGATGTGACCGTCATTGAGCGCGAATCTGCTGCTGGTATGCAAACCTCATTTGCCAATGGTGGGCAGATATCCGTCTCGCACGCAACCCCGTGGGCGAATCCGAGCACGCCGATGAAAGCGCTGAAATGGTTGTTTCGTGAAGATGCACCACTGCTCTACCGCTTGCGAGCTGATAAAGCGCAGTTGAAATGGGCAATGCAGTTTTTACAAGAATGCCGCGCAGAACGAGCCGATGCCAATTTGGTACAGATGGTGCGTTTGGGCTTGTACTCACGCGAAGCATTGCAGCAGCTGCGTGCTGATATTGGTATTGATTACGAGCAGCAAACGCGCGGTATCATGCATTTTTATACCAACCAAGCTGAGTTTGATGCTGCCATCGCGCCAACCGAACGTATGCAAGAGCTCGGCTGTGAGCGTTATGTGATAGATATTAATAATGCTATTAGCCTTGAGCCTGCGCTTTACCCTATCGCGCATAAGCTCAAAGGCGCCACTTACACCAGCCGTGACGAATCGGGTAATGCGCATTTATTTACCCAGCGTTTGGCGCAGCGCTGCATCGATGCTGGCGTGAAATTTTTA
Source organism: Psychrobacter sp. YGAH215 (assembly GCF_007280595.1). NCBI lineage: Bacteria > Pseudomonadati > Pseudomonadota > Gammaproteobacteria > Moraxellales > Moraxellaceae > Psychrobacter > Psychrobacter sp. YGAH215. The sequence goes on from NZ_VKLR01000007.1 coordinate 37,582, forward strand.
TACGATACCGACATTTTGGCGTTAAACACCGACGCCCATTCTGCTCGCCCGCACGTGCATAGTATGACCATTCGTCCCAAGGGCGAAAACGCACAGACTTTTAGCGCTGACGATTATGTACTGGCACTTGGCAGCTATAGCGTATTGCTCATGAAACCGCTCAATATCCATCTGCCGATTTTCCCTGCCAAAGGGTATTCAGCCACTTATCAAGTCAATCCGCGTGCGCCACATTTAGCACCTTTCGTCAGCCTTATTGATGATGAGTTTAAATTAGTCACCTCGCGCCTTGGTGACAAATTACGCGTCGCAGGTACGGCGGAATTTAACGGCTATAATATGGATTTAAATAGCACGCGCTGTGCAGCCATTACTCGTCGCGTACAGCAGTTATTTCCCAAAGGTATCATTGCCAATTCTGTGCAATATTGGACAGGACTGCGCCCAATGACGCCATCAAATGTACCATTAATAGGGCGCGCGCATCATGGTCAAGTCCGTCATGGTAGTGTCAATACAAACGCCAGCTTTGATAATTTATGGCTAAATACCGGTCATGGCACGCTTGGCTGGACGCATGCTTGTGGTTCGGCAAAGGCGATCAGTTTATTGATACAAGGCGAGACACCGCAAGTAGACTTTGATTTTATAGGTTTAGGAACTTAAAATTAAAAACGTAAAGAAGGCACTTTTTTAAGTGCCTTTTTAAATTAAAGACTTTTATTTTAGAGCTATTTTATGCAGCGCTTCCTGATTTAATATCAGCATTAACCTCAGTATCAACAGTTTCCAAATCAACCACCTCTGGCTCGATTGCTTGCAATTGCACAGGTACGCCATTGACCGCCGCATTACCACTTAGCTGGTCGATTAAGGTATCGTCCGTCAAGTCATTAACACTGACACCGGCATGCGCTTGCGCAATCTTTTGCTGCACACCTTTACGACCATGACCCCAACCATGAGGAATACTGACTACGCCAGGCATTAGCTCATCGGTGACTTCTGCTACGATCGTCACACTACCAACGCGCGAGGTCACTTTTACTTCCTGTCCATCCTTAATACCATATTCTTTCGCTGTTTCAGGATGCATCATCAGCGTACAGCGAGGCTTGCCTTTGACCAAGCGATAGCTATTATGCAGCCATGAATTGTTACTGCGTACATGACGACGACCGATAAGTAAAATCTGTTTGTCATCATAATCCTGCATCATCGTTTGCACGCGCGCTAAATCGGCTTGATAAAAATCGATATTAAGATGAATTTGCTTATCTTTATGCTTTATTGCTTGCGGTAGCATTCTTTTGAGCGTGCCTAAATCCAGTCCATGTGGCTTTTTCTTGAGTTTATTTAGATTCATGCCAGCATAAGGTCCACGTCTCAAGCCTTGATCAAGCAAAAATTTTGGTCCTAAAGTCTTAACCAATCGGCGCTCAATTTTGGTCGTAAGCGGCGCTTTTTTATCGAGGCGTTTTGCTAATTCCAAATAGATTTGCCAATCATGTTTGGCACTTTTTTTCTTAGAAAACAATGCTGGAGAGTATTTAGCGACATTATGTACAGCAAAATTATTAAAGGTAACGTCATAATGGTCACGCTCTAGCGGCGAGACGGGTGGCAAGATAATATTGGCATGCCGGCTGGTTTCTGTGACAAAGTAATCAATCGCGACCATAAAGTCCAAATTGGCAAAGGCTTTATCTAACTTTTCACCATTTGGCGTACTGAGGACAGGGTTGCCTGCAACGGTCATAAAGCCTTTTAATTGACCCTCGCCTGTTACCAGCATCTCGTCACCCATCGCTACGACAGGATAATCACCATTGAAATCAGGCAAATTACTCACGCGGCTATGACGTTTGCCTAAATAACCTGGGCCGGAGTTATTGACCACATCAAGCGCAGGATTGGGGAACATGAGGCCGCCTACTTCATCCAAACGTCTGGTGACGATATTAATCACCATAATCAAATACTGGCTTAATAAGCCAAATTCCTGCACCGATACGCCCATGCGCCCATAGCAGACGGCGCTTTTGGCTTCGCAAAACTCTTTGACCAGTCTTTTAATCTCATTTGCGGCAATGCCAGTAATATCAGCAACTAACTCTGCGCTATAGTCTTTAGCGAAATCTGCCAAGCGCGCAATCTCTGGCGCAAGCGCCGCCGCTCTATTATTAGTCCGTGCTTTGTCCGCGTAACCTTGGTCATAGATTTCATTGAGCATAGCAAGCAAAAATAAAACATCGGTTGCTGGACGGATAAAATGATGCTCGCTTGCAATGTCAGCAGTTTCGGTACGTCTTGGATCAATCACTACTACTTTGCCATCGCGGGCTTTGATGTCTTTTAGCTTTTGGCGCATATTTGGCGCGGTCATAATACTGCCGTTAGATGCCAGCGGATTGCCACCAATGATGAGCATATATCGGGTGCGATTGACGTCAGGCACGGGGATACGCAGCATATGCCCAAACAGGTGCATGCTGACGATATGGTGCGGTAATTGATCGACCGAGGTTGCAGAAAAACGACTGCGGGTCTTGATACTGCTTAATAGATGCTTAATGGTCAGCATGCCGCCCAAATTATGGACGTTAGGATTGCCTAAATAAACACCGAAAGCATTTTGGCCGTGTTTCTTTTGTACTGACTGAATACCAGCAGCTACTTTATCAAGCGCCTCCTCCCAGCTGATTGTTTTCCAACCGTTAGCCGTCCTCTCGATGGGATGACGCAAGCGATCTGGGTCTTCATGTAAATCTTGTAAAGCAGTTGCTTTTGGGCAAATATAACCTTTAGAAAATGGGTCATTTTTATCGCCTTTAATCGATAATACTTTTGCTCCATCGTGCTTCACTTCAATACCGCACATCGCCTCGCACAGATTGCAGGTTCTAAAATGTGTTTGCTCATTCGTCTTGGTTTGTTCACTAGCCATGGTCACGCTCCCTGTGATCGTTACTATCGCTTTCGCTAACTAAATTCCGTTTTATGGTTTTATGGTTTTATGGTATGAATCGATTCGTTAGTCTTAAAAATTTTGCGAGCTCCACATTCATTAATTTGCTCACTAGCTACTTATTACTTGCTGATTATTGATAAAAAATCCACCAAAAAGCCTATCAAAGTTTTTGCACAACATCCCAATCGCTTGCTGCTGTGAATAACGTCTTTGATGACAGCCTAATATCAACTCATGAACCTGCGCGCTCGCACTATCAACGCAGAGATAAACTTCAAACGTCTCAAAAGAACACTCGGCTGACTGCAATCCTTGGATAAATATTTTTGTCCATTCCTCGCGTATGTCGGTAAACAAACTTCCCAAACCTTTATCTTCTACTCGCAAATCAAAGCGCAGACTGTCTTCGAGTAACCGTTGGAATAACCTAATATTTTGAAAGGCAGCTGTAAAAATTAGCGTCAAGCAATGCTGACAGCGCTGATTGAACGCCGCCCTAGACAGCGTTGGATAATCACCAAGCATATCTGCCCACGCCTTACGCATCAGTGATAAATAATTGTCTTTTAATTGCCTACTCAACTCACTTTGTAGCGTTTCTACGCTGTCAAAGTGATTATAAAAACTTGGCTGAGCGATTCCCGCCCCTTTAGCGATTTTGTTCATACTCATGCCGCAAGCGCCTTCCAAGCTATAAAGCTGCAGCGCACTTTTTAATAAGGCACGACGGGTTTTGGCTTTTGCCAGCTCACGCTTCGTATCTAATCTTGTGGCGTTTACGGTATTAATTGGACTCACTGTTATTCTGTCCTCATTGTCTAAGGCTTATGATTTCAGCTATAAGCTTATAGTTATTTAAATAACAAGTCTATAATCAGGGGCGTAAAAGATTAGATTTTCCATTAATAGCTTTAGAATTAGGATTGATAAAGACATAAAAAAGGACAAAGCACTATATAGGTAGAGATTTGGCTGCTGGTTTTCTTTACGTATCGCTCTGAAAAAGTACCCTGTCTATTACACAACTATGCCCTCCATAACATAGCAAGAGCAATGACCATAATTAAGCAACACTACAAACATTGCTCATACAGACACGGCGGTCTAACATTTATATATTGGTATCACAAGTTGGCCACGGGCTAGCTGTAAAGTACTTAAAACAGTACGAGATAAACAAGAACAATCATAAATAATAACTTGCTCCTAAAGCACTTTACGGTTTATAGCGTTAGAATTTTTAAACTATTTACCTTAAAGATTTGATAACTAAAATAAGGATTATAATAATGAACGAACATACGCTAAAAGGTGATTGGAAACAGATGAAGGGTACGGTCAAGCAGAAGTGGGCTGACCTAACTGATGATGATTTACTACATATCGAAGGTAGCCGTGATAAGCTCGTGGGTAAAGTCCAAGAGCGTTATGGTCACAGTAAAGATGACGCTGAGCGCGAAGTAGATGCATGGCGCGTTGAAAACAAATACTAATTTGTCTTATAAGAATTTTCTTACATATAGATTTTTATAAGCTGTTTATTGAGAAAGGTCACATTGATTTAATGTGGCCTTTTTTATCGTCTATGCTTTTTTATTGTCTATAAGTAACTACTCATCATATTGGCTTATAGATTTTAACGATAAAAATATGAGGTCGTTATCATTTGGGATAACGGGTATGATAGAAGTTTTCTGAGGAATACACGTTCTGAGAAAATCTGAATGGAGAATTCTTAACACCCAGACACGATAAAACCGCATAGCAATTAATTGTTATGCGGTTTTATTGTTAACCATCCTTGTTACCCATCACCACTCTAATCGCTGCATCCTTGCAAGATATTGAGTATATTATGATAGCCGGGCATCCTGCCCATTTGTTCTGACTACTACTGGCATTAGATGCCTGCAGCACGGGTCATGTGTCCTTATTCCAATTGCCTTTATCATCCTGATGCTAGCGATTGAACTATTATCCTTAATACGGTTAACTCAATCCTTGAGTCACATTCCCTTATGCCGTGTGTGTATAGTGTCAAATTATCCATCACGTGTTAAGTCGCGTAAGCGTCATTGCATGTAAGCATATGCTTACGTCGATTTTAAGATAGCCACTATCTCAATCTAAGTTATTGATAAATTTGAAATAATCTTTACGTATATCTTTAATTGTTTCGTACTCCCTATATTAGTCATTAAAAGTGTTAGCGATATTGAACAAATTTAGAAACGCCCTAGTCACCTAAAGTGTCGAATGTTTACGCAACTATTTGCAAAATTTACAACTTATTAACATCAAAGATATGGAAAGATGATTTTTAAGTCTTACTATGTGTATGTAAGAAAATATTTCAATATTAAGAAACAAATATTGGCTTTGCAGGCTTATAAGCTACCAATCACCTATTGTTAAAAGTATCCCTGTTAAATAATCGTTCCTTATTCAGATCATCGGTACTCCAAAGGAGATTTTATTGTGAAAACTCTATCCGCTTTCTCATTTAAGACCGCAATATCTGCTGGTTTAGCGCTGACTTTGTTAGGAACGGTGGCTGGTTGTGCCGTTGTTGATCCAGGTTATGGAAATTACCCAATATATGGTGGTAACAGCAATTACGGCAATGCTGACTATAAACGCGTTAGCCAGACTCTAAGCAATAATCTACGCCGTCAAGGCTATCAAGTCATGGACATCCGCTCTGATAACTATCGTGGCAACCATGCTATTACTGCCATCGCTAGAAAGAACAATCAAACCTACGAGCTTAAATATAGCTATCCAGACTTAAGACTCATCAGCTCAAACAAAAGAGGTTCCTCTAATGTTTGGCAAGATGATAGAAACGATAAAGACCGTTACGACAAAGATGATTATAAAAAAGACAAGTATAAAAATCATGGCAAATATAAAAACAATAAGCGCTATAAAGACGATGATATCGAAAACAGTATCAAACGAGATTCTCGTTACCCAGCGATTAAGCAGCGGGCTGTCAATAAAGTAAAGTCAATGGGCTATAGCGTTAAAGATGTAGAACTCGATGAAAAGAACGGCCGCGGTGTGTTCGAGATTGAAGCCAAACGCGGCTCACAAGAATATGAGATTTTACTTGGCTATCCAAACTTAAATGTCATTAAGATTGAAAAAGATTAATATAAAAACGGTTTGAAGTTTTGTATAAATATTTTATGCCACAAATGAGAATAGCTGTAAATAAAATAGGTATAAATGGATGAGATAAAAATTTTGGCATCGTTGATGACTTGATGCCCTTGGTCAAATAAGCCAGCCCTTGGTTTAGTTGACCATTTTTTTATTGTGTCGTTTTTAGCATAGAACCTTGCTTATATAGACGAGCTACCAATACCTTTAATAGCATAGCATGAGAGAATATTATGAAAAAATATACGTTATTAAAAACCACGGCGGCGAGCAGTATGATTGCCGCGTTACTGTCCATAACGACTGGCTGCGTCACCGCGCCCGGCTACAATGCTTATGGCGACCTTTACGAGGACATTTATAAAGACACCAAGGTCTACAAGAAACACAAAAAAAACATCAAATCCATTGATAAAGAGCTTTATCAGCCTGCTATCGAGCAGCGCGCGGCCAATCAGGTTAGCAATATGGGTTATCGGGTCAAAGACGTCAGATATAAAAAAGGCGACAGTAAAATAAAAGTAAAAGCTCGCCGCGGCAGTAAAGACTATAAAATTGAGCTTGATTATCCAAGCTACAAGGTGATTAAAATCAAAGAAGACTGATCATTTCTGATAATAAATTTAAGATCTTAAAAGTCCAATACTTCAATCACATCATAGGCAGGCGTTTCATAAGGATGCGTCTGCTTTAATGCTTCAATCACTGGCTTAATATACGCGTCGGCTACCACCATCTCCACGCGCCATTCTTCGACCGTTTCAAGTGTATCCTGCGTGCCAATATGCGGCTGACTGCCTGCTAACGGCATAAACTGCCCTGTTCCTTCCACCTGCCAACAGCATTGTTCATAGTTGCCAATCTTGCCAGCACCGGCCGCAAACACGGCAGTCTTTACTTGCTCTAGTGCTTCATTGGGAATAAAAACTGTCAATTTATACATCGCTTACCCCTTTCATGCTCTTTAAAAAATTACTAACAACTATAGATTGGCTACTTTTTGGACAGCGAAACATGGTCGGTCCAAACATAGCGCAGTAACCAATCTTTCGCCGTGCCCGCATAATCAATGCCAATACGTGGGCGCAGCGATACTGGCGGCTGACAGCCGTCGTCTTCGACCCAAAGCCCTGACGCAGGCATGATAGGCGCACCATATAACTCGCGGTCAATTTGCAGCCGTTTGGTTAGCTTGCCAGGACCTGCAAATTGCTTGGGATCGGTTAGCTGTTTATCTGCGCTCAGTAATTGCTCGTCGATTAAGCGCGCGCTATCGTCTGTCAAAAACCCTGCGCGTATTAATACCGCTTCTGGCGACTCTGCCGGCCCACTGACCAAATTGAGCATATGATGGATACCATAAGTCAGATAGACATAGAACACCCCACCCTCGCTATACATAATTTCGGTACGCGGCGTGCGCGTGCCAGCATGGGCATGACAAGCGGCATCACCTTCGCCAATATAGGCTTCGGTCTCTGAGATGCGCATCCGTAGGGTTTTTTTCTTACCATCACTATCGATTAGCTGTCGGCATAAAATCTTGCCAATTAAATCTGCCGCTACCACGCAGGTCGGGCGGACAAACCAGCTAGGTTCTAAAACGGAGGGTTGTATATAAGGTAATTTGTACAATGACATCAAAGATAACCTTTTTTATAGCGGCGTTTATATTGACGATATAAATTTAGCATAAAAAACCACTCAAAGCGGCTAAGCGTTAGACCTTATTACCTATTGCAACTGTTGCTATACAGACAGTTAACTCATTCTAATAGTAAGCTTAGAATTCGCCAATCAATTTTAAAGTTAAAAAACTAAAAACATCCAACACTAAAAAATACAAACAAAAGGATATAACAATGACTAACTCTAATACTAACAATGATAAGCAGCACAACAACGATAGCAATAAAAATGCTAGCGAAAAAGATACGAATAAAAACGCAGTGATGAAAGATAACAACACTAATAACGGTAATAATGCTTCCAAAGGCAACGCTACTAACGATTCAAAGGACAACGCCTCAAAAGATAGTCAGTCTAAGACAGATGATAACAGTAAGAACGACAAGCAAAATAGTCAGTCACAAAGTAAAAACAGCAAAGACGATAAGTCATCTAATCAAGACAATACTAATGACAAAAAAGATGATAAAACGTCGGACAAGAACGATAGTAAAGATAGCGATAATGATAAATCGTCTGATAAAAACAATAACGGTGCCAAAAAAGACGATCAATCAGACGCTAAAAACGACAGTAAAAATGGTGACGATTCTGACAAGAAGGATAAAGATAGTAAAGATGATGACTCTAAATCTAGCGAAGACAAAGAATCTTCTTTAAAGGACACTGCTACCACTAAAGCTAAAGAAGTGGTTGGCACATTAGCGGACAAAGCTGCCGATGCGATGGAGATGGCAGCGAAGAAAATCAAAGAAGCGCGTAAAGACAAATAACATAGCAATCTTTAACATAACGGTTTTTAAAATGCTTATCCCCATAAAAAAACTGAGCGCATGGCTCAGTTTTTTATTTTTTAAATATTTTATATTTCTAGTTTAACGGCACACCGATACGTTTTGCTACTTCTTCATAGCCTTCAATCACATCACCCAATGATTGACGGAAACGGTCTTTATCGAGCTTTTTCTTGGTCGCTTTATCCCAGATACGGCAGCCATCAGGCGAGAACTCATCACCTAGAACGATACGATCATGGAATACGCCAAATTCAAGTTTAAAATCTACCAGTATTAAATCGCCAGCATCAAACAGCTCTTTTAGCACTTCGTTTACTTGGTGACTGAGCTCTTTCATTTTCGCCAATTGAGCCTCGTTCGCCCAACCAAGCGAGATAGAGATGGACTCATTGACCATCGGATCGCCAAGCGCATCGTCTTTATAAAACAGCTCATAAGTAGGCGGCGTTAATGCTTGACCTTCCTCTAAACCTAGGCGACGTACCAAACTGCCCGCAGCAAAATTACGCACCACGCATTCAACCGGAATCATGTCTAAACGCTTGACCAGCACTTCATCGTCTGACAACTGCTTTTCAAAATGGGTTTCGATACCAGCGTCAGCCAGTTTTTGCATGATAAAGGCGTTAAAGCGGTTATTCACCACGCCTTTACGAGCAAGCTGTTCGATACGCTTACCATCGAGTGCGGAGGTATCGTCGCGGAAGTGTAAAATCAGCAGATCATGGTCTTCTGTTTCATAAACAGACTTGGCTTTGCCTTTATAGAGCAGTTGTTGCTTTTGCATGAGGGAGTTCCTGTTCGTTCAAGCTTATGTGGTAAAAACGCGCAGTGACCGCCAAGCCATTTGTATTTAGGTATAAAACAAACCTGCTTAACCATAATAAAAGACCAGCGGTATAGATAGGGATAAAAAGGGGTTTATTCTGCTGCTTGGGTCGCAGCAACCGTACGCTGAGGTCTTGGCAGCTGATATTGTTTACCTGACTCATTTTCTAGTTTCAAGGTATTAGCACCGGCATTAGGCGTTGGGTATAACGGCACAAATGGCGCTGTTTCTTGCGCCGCTGGCAATTCTAATGGTGCCAGTTTTTTGCTTTGCTGATACTCAAGGCTACCATTATCGCGCTTACCAAACAGACCTTTGGTCGCTTGGCAGCCGCTCAACACTAACGTACTACCCAAAACCACGGTCATTAGCATCGGGAATATTTTTGCAGGGTTTGATGATACTGTCATCATATTATCTCTCTGAGTTAGCAGTTATTGCTTATTTGGTGCGTATGTAGGCAAAGCGTTTATAGTTTTACTATGTCTAACTTTTTTACTTAATAGTCGAAACCTATAGAGCCACTATAAGCGGTATGTTTATTAAATTTATAAAAACCTAAAGTAAATTTGCACGGATTAGAGCTTCATCAATGGTCGCATGGTGCTTTTCAGCCAACCATACCAACGGCAAACGAATACCGGTATCTATCATGCCCATTTTATGTAGGGCGTATTTGGCAGGGATAGGACTTGACTCGATAAATAGGTCGCGGTGTAAGTGTTTTACCACGTCATGGACTTTATGAGCGGCATCAAAATCACCGCGTAAACCCGCACTAAAGGTTTCGCTCATGGCTTTTGGGGCAATGTTGGCAGTCACTGAAATATTGCCTTTACCACCCAATTTCATCAATTCAAGGGCAGTACCATCATCACCAGATAGCACCACCATTCTGTCACCGACCGCTTTGATTAATTGCTCACCGCGAATCGTAGAACCTGTAGCATCTTTAATAGCGACAATGTTATCGATATCAGCAAGCCGTTCAACCGTTTCTTGAGCGATATCAACAACGGTACGACCCGGTACGTTATAAAGCATCTGCGGTATTTTTACCGCTTCAGCGATGGCCTTATAATGCTGAAACAAGCCTTCTTGTGGCGGTTTATTATAATAAGGGGCGACCAATAACGCACAATCAGCACCTGCTTCGGCGGCATCTTGGGTTAGCTTAATGGCTTCCATCGTATTGTTTGCACCAGTACCTGCAATCACAGGCACACGACCTTTGACATGCTGGACAAAGTAACGAATCACATCGCTGTGCTCTTGCATTGATAAAGTGGCCGATTCGCCAGTGGTGCCAACAGCAACCAAGCAATGCGTACCTTGCTCAATCTGCCAATCTATGAGGTCTGCCAGACGTTTATAATCGACCGTGCCGTCAGGATGCATGGGCGTTACCAAGGCTACCATTGAGCCTTGTAGTCGGGTTTTAATATCGTCGTATGCTGTGCTCATAACCGTGCCTGTATATCCTAGCTTTTATTAAAGCTATCACATGATAAGTCGTTTGCAAGTGTGCCTATCTGCTCTATGGAGCTGAACGTTTGGTTTGGTAAAATAACGTCAGGGCAAGACCTTGCGTGATGTTCATACTGTGTATTCATTCTACTAACGTATTTAATGCTATTTAGATGCCGCCACTTGATTGACTGCAAGCCATAAAAACGCCTGCTAGTGTAGCATATTTTGCCTTCATCGCTATCAAACAATTCATGCTTAACACTTCTATAAAGCGAAAAATTTGCAATCTATCATAATGCTAAGTGCGATGTTATTTGGCTTAAAAAATAAGCCTGAAAACTAAATAGTTAGTGTAACGTAACTGCTTAGTGTAGCGTAACTAGTTAGTAGCAATAAAACCTTTTTAGGTATTTTAACGAATCGTCAACATAGCAATGGTCGGACGATATGTATTACTGTCAATAAAGACAGCCGATTCATAACGCTGCTAATCACGCACGCTATCCTTTGCTATTCAATGCGCAAACCAATGATACCTGGGATGCCCTGACGCACTATCTCAATCGTCACCACGCCTTTTTCGGGCAATGATGCCACGGCGCTAGAAAAATCATTGACCGTTTTAATCGGTTTTTGGTGCAAATTGGTGATAACGTCGCCTGCCAGTATACCCGAGCGCGCCGCGAGTCCCGTCGGCTCAATAGCGGTGACCAACACGCCGGTCTTATTATCAGCAGCCAGCTCTATTTGCTCCTCCGGCGTTAAATTGCGCAGCGCCAGTCCCAAGCTGATGCCGTTGGCTTGCTGTGCGCCGGTTTGCGATTGCATAGCATTGGAAGCATTACTAAGCTTGCCGGTTATGATAGCTTGTTTACCGTCGCGCTGAATGTGAACGCGAAAGATATCGTCAGGCCGCGCTCGATTAATCAGGTTTAATAAATCGGAGGCTTCCATAATTAAGACATCATTGTATTTTAAAATAATATCGCCTGGCTTTAGCCCCGCTTTTTGCGCCGGTGAGTCTGGTGAAACGCGAGTCAATAATGCCCCTTGCGGACGCGCTAAATTATAAGCTTCGGCTAAATTACGGTCGATATCTTGCGGAAAAATACCCAGATAGGCGCGCGCAACTTCACCGTTATCTTTTAACTGCTCATAAATATCCATCGCCGCATCAATCGGGATAGAGAATGACAGACCCATATAGCCGCCCGTGCCACTAAAAATACGCGAGTTAATACCAATTACTTCACCGCGCTGATTAAATAATGGGCCGCCAGAGTTACCCGGGTTTAATGCCACATCAGTTTGGATAAAGGGTACGCTGGTTTCACGGGAAAAATTGCGCGATTTGGCACTTACAATACCTGCCGATGCTGAATAATCGAAACCAAAGGGCGAGCCAATTGCTAATACCGGCTCCCCTACTTTTAGCGCATTAGAATCACCGATTGGCAAGGCAGGGAATTGGCGCCCCGTGACCTTGAGCACCGCCACGTCTGAGCGCTCATCACTGCCAACCAATTTGGCATCAAGCTCGCTTCTGTCATTGAGCGTCACAGTAATTTTGTCCGCGCCTGCCACCACATGATGATTGGTCAGCATATAACCATCACGGGTGACAAAAAATGCAGTGCCATATGCATGTTCAATCGCAGGCGTCGCTGCTTGGTCAGGAATATGTAAGCGATCACCAAAGAACTTCCGCAATAGCTCAGCCGTTTGGGCTTTAGCAAGCTCTGCCTCGCTGACAGTTTTGGTGACGTTTACTCGCGCGACCGCTGGCGTGACTTGCTGTACCAAGCCCGAAAAATCTGCGGTGGTAACGGCCGCTTGGGCAGTTGGCACGGTCGCGATGTTGATACCTGCCGCCATAGTAGTGGCTACCGCTATGGCCAACGCGCTCTGCTGTAACCAACGGCTCAAATCGGCTGTATTCGACGTTTTAGACATATTTTTAGGCATGTTACCCTCCATATAATGGGTCTTTATAATTGTTATAAACGGTTTGAATAGGACCGTTATGAATAATAATTCTGGCGTTTTATTTATATATTATGCTGATAATAGCTCAGTTTACTCATTCGCTAACCTCTAAAGCTAACATTTAAAAACTGATTTTTATATTGGTCTTTGCATTGCTGGCTGAGAGATTTTACCGCTTGCTTTTGTTATCTGCGTTCAGCATAAACTTTGGGAAATGCAAACTTGCAAAGAAGAATGCTTGTTAGTTTACCGTCCATTTTCGACTTATGGTATAAAACTTTATCTTTTCTATCATAAAGATAGCCTTATTGCTAACATGCCAGCACTACTCCCCTTTAATAAGCGTTCTTAGCTGAGAATCAAGTGGCGCAAAGATTGCTCTAGAATACGTCAAATAAAACCATGTTATGACAACAAGCCAAATAATCTATATGGCAAACAAAAGTTAATTTTTGTAGGTCGTTATTTTAGCAAATTGGCGATCATCAGCTTATTTTTTCATCTTTTGCTTTTTAGATTCTGCTTAGGGATCTAAAAAGCTTTTGTCTTTACAGCGATATCGTACTGATAGCCAACCTCACTTGTGCTTTGATTACTTGTGCTTTGATTACTTGTGCTTTGATTATAGTGTGGTTGATGCTTTTATTAACAAGCGCTAGATTTAGCGCTCAGCGGTGACAGATATTGCAACACTATATTTAGACGACTTTTGCTGCGGCTTACGCTAGCAGCGCTGGTAGTGCGCCTGAATAGATATAAAATATGACAAGATTATAAAAGGATTAATTTATGGATACCGCCTTATTGTTATCCGGCGTGGTTGGGCTCGGTATTGCCGCCCAATGGTTGGCTTGGTATTTAAAGCAACCGTCCATTTTGTTTTTATTACTGATTGGTATTATTGTTGGCCCGATATTGGGCGCTTTTGACCCAGATTTGGTGCTCGGCGAGCTGATGTTCCCCTTTATCTCATTGGGCGTGGCGATTATTTTATTTGAAGGCTCGCTGACTTTAGAGTTTGATGAGATTAAGCAGCACGGCTCTGTGGTACAGATGCTGGTGTCGGTCGGTGTGCTTATTACCATTATCATTGTGGCGCTATCGACTTACCTGTTGTTCGATGTCGACCCCTTGATTGCTTTGCTATTTGGGGCGCTGGTTTGTGTGACTGGTCCTACCGTCATTATGCCGTTACTGCGTAGCGTGCGTCCAAATAAAACCATTTCTAACATTTTGAAATGGGAAGGTATCATCATTGACCCTATCGGCGCGATTGCGGTGGTTTTGGTCTATGAATATATCATTTCAGGCGGCGAAGCCAGTAGTATCTTACTGTTTGCCAAAATTGTAGTATTGGCAGTGGCCATGGGCTTAGCGGGCGCGTGGTTATTGGCGTTTTTGATGCGCCGCCATATGATTCCTGAGTTTTTACGTAATGTCTTTACCTTAGCTTTTGTACTGCTCCTATTTTCTATCTCCAACCATTTAGAGCACGAGTCCGGCTTATTAACGGTCACCGTCCTTGGCGTGGCGCTGGCTAACTGGCCAAAATTCCCGCGGGAGACGATTTTAGAGTTTAATGAATCGCTGACCATTTTATTGGTATCGGTATTATTTATCATTCTTGCGGCTCGCGTTGAGCTTGCAAGCTTGCTTAGCGTTGGTTTTGCAGGCTTGGTGTTGCTCGCGATTGTGATGTTTGTCGCGCGTCCTTTGTCTGTTTGGGCATCGTCTATCGGCTCCAATCTAAAAACCAATGAAAAGCTAATGATTAGCTGGATTGGGCCGCGCGGTATCGTTGCCGCTGCAATCTCGTCTCTTTTTGCCATTCGCTTGCAAGAGTATGATATTCAAGGCGTTGAGCTGCTCGTACCTTTGGTTTTCCTCGTCATTATCGGCACAGTAATGATTCAAGGTTTGGGCGCCAAAATGGTTGGTAATTTCTTGGGCGTCCGTGAGCCTGAAACCAACGGTATCTTAGTCGTTGGCTCCAACCCTATCGCTTTATTGGTAGCGACGTCTTTAAAAGACCAAGGTTTTGATGTCATCGTCGCCCATAATAACTATACTAATATCGCCAAAGCTCGTATGAGTGGTTTGCGTACTTACTTTGGCAATCCTATCTCTGACCATGCCGACCATCACTTAGACCTTATCGGTATTGGGCGTCTGTTTGCCATGAGTACCGATAGAGAAATGAATACCTTGTCTGAAATTCATTACCGTCATGAGTTTGGCGAGCGTAAAATCTATCGCCTTAAATTCAGTGATGAAAAAGTCAAAAGCGAGCGCGATGATAAGCAAGGCAACTTCCATTCGCAGTGGTTGTTTGGTAAAGATGTGACTTATGCCAAGCTTGCCAGTATGCTGTCGAAAAAAGCGCGTATCAAAATTACTAATATTACCGACAGCTATAGCTTTGAGCAATACAAAGCCGATAATAAGCAATTCGTGCCGCTTTATACCGTCGATAAAGAAGGTAAACTGCACGTGATTACCGATAATTTCGATGGGGTGGTGCCGCGTGATCGTAAGCTGATTTCATTGGTCGTCGATGATGAAGTGCAACCAAAAGCGGTCGATGTAACGGCAAAACAAGAACAGGCACGCGCGGCGGCAGATGCTAGCTTTGAATCCAGCTCGAAAGCGCCTGAAAAGCGTAAAGAAATAGAGCTTACCGATGACAGTAATGACACAACTACGTCAGAGACTGCAGCAACCACTGCTAAAGAAGTTAATGTAGCAGAAGTCTTCGAGTCAGAAAAGGTACAAGACAAACAGGCCAATAGCGTTATTGATACGCCTAATAAAACTCATGTATTAAGCACGACGGTTAAGAAAGATAACGTGCAAACAACAGAGTCTGATGCTACTGCTCCTAATAGTTCTACCAATGCTATAAATAAAGGTGTCATGTCGGATAATTCGACCGCAACTTCGAAAACCAAAACCTCTAGCAATACCAACGGTAATGGCAGCGCACCGAAAACCAAAAAAGGCGCGCTTGATCCTAATCGTTTACCCGACTCCAGTGGCGATAACCTTGATAGCATTGATATAGATAAAGACTAGCGCAGTTTTGAAAAATTATTTTTATAAAATATAAAGCCCCAACTGCTGAGTTAGGGCTTTTTGCTTAATTGCTGTAGGCTAACAATAATAATGCTAAATAGTATTAATCTGCTAGCCTTAAAACAACATCAAACTAATGCAAATTTTTCCTGCACCGCTTGCCAAATACGCTCGCTGACTTCTTCGGCACTGCCTGACGCATCAATACGCTGGATACGCTCCGGCTGCTCGCTGGCAAGGACACTAAAACCTTGATGAACTCGAGTAAAAAACTCCGTCGCTTGCTGCTCAAAACGGTCAGCAGCGCTACGTTTATTGGCGCGCGCCATGCCTTCTAATACTGGCAAATCTAGCCACAAGGTCAGCCCTGGTAACTGTTCAACAAATTGCTCAATCAGCATAGCAATTTTAGCACGTACCGTACTATCGCCATGCGCGCGTCCAAAACCTTGATAGGCAACGGTCGAATCGGTAAAGCGGTCACATATCACCCAAGTACCGCGTTGCAGTGCAGGCAAAATCACTTGCTGCAAATGGTCACAGCGCGCCGCAAACATCAGTAGCAGCTCGGTATCATCGTTAATTTCGGTATCAGGGTCTAATAAAATAGCACGCAACTGCTCGGCAAACGGACTACCGCCCGGCTCGCGGGTACGCAGATAATCGATGCCCTTTGCTTGCAAATGGACGCAAAGCTGCTCAATAGCGGTGGTTTTGCCAACGCCTTCGGTACCTTCAAAGCTGATAAAGCGCCCTTGATTGGACGCTGTACTAAAAGATGCGGTATTAGTAGAATGCTTAGGCGAATTTATTTGCGCTAATTTTTCTTGCACTGATTTATCTGGTAGGGATGCTGACATGATATGACCTTATGTCATTGATGAGCGTTATGGCGTTATATAGATAGCTATATAACGCCATAACGCTCAGTACACGATAGGTTTTTAGAAATATAGAGGATTAAATTATGGCGGCGGTGTTTGTGCTTTTTTCTGACGCATGACGCTGAGATAGTCTTTGACCGCTTGGTTATGCTCATTTAAGCTATTGGTAAATTTGTGACCGCCGTTACCGGTCGCCACAAAATATAACGCTTCGCTATCAGCAGGATGCAAGGTCGCTTCAATCGAGGCCGCAGATGGCAGCGCGATTGGTGTTGGCGGCAAACCATCGATTTGATAGGTGTTATAAGCGGTCTTTTCATCGATGTCTTGACGGCGAATATTGCCTTCATAACGGCTGCCCATCCCATAAATAATGGTCGGATCGGTTTGCAAACGCATATTTTTATTCAAACGATTGCTAAATACCGCCGAGACCAAAGGACGCTCTTCTGCCACGCTGGTTTCTTTTTCGATAATCGAAGCCATTACCAGTGCTTCATACGGACTATCATAAGGCAGATCAGGGTCGCGATTTTCCCACGCTTTGGTCAATGCTTGCTGCTGACGCTTATACAAATCAGTCAATACCTGCTTATCCGTGCTGCCTTCGCCATAATAATACGTATCAGGCGCAAACCAGCCTTCAAGATTGTGATTGACGATGGGGTCATTACTATTGACTACCGCCTCTGGCAAAATGCCAACCAAATCCAGCTCCTGCGCGATGCTGGCATTCGTGCTATCCGCCGTCAGTACTTCTTTTTTGATGCCTTTATTATCTCGTAGCGCCTGATATAAATCTTTTGAGGTTTTGCCTTCGATAATCTGTACCTTGACCATCGCCGCTTTTACCCCTTGTCCCAATACTTCTAAGGCTTCAGCAAAGGTAGGGTTTTCTGGTAATTGATAAATACCGGCGTGCAATGGGCCATCGATTTGCGTTTTCATATAAAGCTTGGCAATCGTGGCAGAAAACAGCGGTATTTGCTGCTGCCACTGCGGTAATAGCCCATAATACGTCTGACCCGACTCAATCGTCACCATCTGCTGCGGCTGCTCAATACGGCCAAACAGCGTCTGATACACCATCACCAAAAAGAACGCTGCAATCAGCCCAAGCACCAATAACACCTGATAACCACGCTGCATAAAAAACGAGGGATTATCAGCTTTATAGTGGCGCGGTTTAGTACCACCGCTAATGAGTGAGATATCTGTCGCCGGTACTTCCTCTGCGCTAACGTCGTCAATGATAGGTTTTTTGTCTGGCGCTGTCCTCTCAACAGGCTGCTCCAGCGCGGCGTCATGTTCATTTTTTGGCGACTCATCAGGGCGTTTAGGGGGTATTTCAGGTGTTGGCTTGCTCATGGCAACTCGCGAGGCAGAAGTTTGCTAGAATTTAGCACTGAACTGGACGATTTTCAATGGTATTTGCTTAGCTTATCGATTAACTTACTATTTGGCTTGAGAGTGATGGCTTAATATTCATCCTCTTTTATTATTATTTCCCCGCTTGCCCATTGGTCACGAAAACTTATTATGAACCTAAATTTCAATCAAAGTCTTGCCAAAAACTATACATCTGAATCGCAAAAAATTCGTGTGCTTAGTGAAGATTGGGTTGCTAAGCAAAGTTATTGCCCCCGTTGCAATGCCGAACCATTGGCTGAATTTACGAACGGCAAGCCTGTTGCGGATTTTTATTGCGAACATTGCAGCGAGGAGTATGAGCTAAAAAGTAAAAAGGCAAAATTAAGTCAGATTATTAATGATGGCGCTTATGACACCATGATTGAACGTATCAACAGCGACAACAATCCAAACTTTTTCTTTTTAACGTATTCCCAAGCATTGAGCGTGAATAACTTTTTAATCATTCCCAAGCAATTCTTTAAACCGGACATGATTATAAAACGCAAACCATTATCTGTATCTGCCAAACGTGCCGGCTGGGTCGGCTGCAATATTGATTTGCATAAAGTACCTGAATCAGGGAAAGTGTTTTTGGTTAAAAACGAGCAAGTTATACCACGCAATAATGTCACCGAGCAATTTCAAAAAACCTTGTTTTTACGTGAGCAAACTATTGCTTCGCGTGGTTGGACATTGGATATTTGGCAATGCATCGACAGACTCGACGCCAACTTCTCTCTCAATCAGGTTTATGCGTTTGCCGACCTATTAAAACTCAAACATCCTGAAAACAACCACATTAAAGATAAAATCCGTCAGCAATTACAAGTATTACGTGATAGAGGTATTATTGAATTTATCGGTCGTGGGCATTATTACAAATTATATTAAGCGCTTTTATTATCTTTTACTCACTTCACAAAAGACGATCACTTCTTTTAATCACCTTTGCTAACCTAGCGGATATAAATCCTAAAGAAATTTTGATAAGCATGTATTGAGAATAGTGATGATAAAAAGTGATAAGACAGTAGAGAAAATCTTTCAGATAGAGATTGTCGAGACGTTAAGTAACATCATAGAGATTAGCGCAGAGAACGAGCAAGAAGCACTATTAAAAGCGCAAGATATGTATAAAAAAGAGGAAGTTATTTTGTACGCAGATGATTGTATTGATACCAAGTTTAATATTCTTTAAATACAGTTAAATCGCTTCAAAACTCACCACTTCACCCGACAATAACCTCAGACTACTCATGGGCATAATACCGCGCAGCGCATTACAAAAGAAAAGCCGCGTTATCCGTGGTAAATCCTCATCATGTAATGAACGCATGACTACTGGTCGTTCTGTATTCGCAAGTGCATCAATGATTACTTGTCGCATGACCCCAGCAACACCCGACTGCGCCATAGATGGCGTATACCATTGACCTTGGGTTAAATAGTTGCTGCTGTTATTTTGAGAGTGTGGACGATTGGACGATTTTGCGACTGGCGCTTCTACTAATTGATAAAACACATTACTCATCGTGCCCTCAACCCACTGCCCGCTCATATCGCGTAGCAGACCTTCGGCGATGCTTGGCTTGATAGTGCCTGCCAATGTCTTAGCTTTGATAGCTTGCAGCTCGCCACTTGCCAGCACATTATCGAGGCGATTTAAGCTTTTAAGTCCAGCAAGCGTTGGCGGCAAACAAGCAATTTGAGAGGATAAGCAAATGGCGCTCGCGGCAGGTTGTAGTGGGAGGAATTGATTATTAGCGAGTGGCAGCGATCGTGCGGTAGTAATGGCCATCGGTGAGGATTTAAGCCAAATCTCGCACGCACTGCCGCCACCAGTATTTGGTGTATAACCATAACCACGGACTTCTTGCTCGGCGCGCGTGACGATAAGTTTTAGCATACCTTGCTGTAATTGCTTGGCATGTGTTTTTAACACCGTTAATAATGAAAAACTGTCCAGCTGAAGTTGCAAAGCTACCGCATGCGAGACAAGGCGCTGCTGATGATAGTCCAACCACAGTATCTGCCCATCGATGACGCCCATAGTGGTAAAAAAACCGTCACCGTATGCCAACCCGCGATTGTCTAACGATACCGTGGTCTGTGTAGCATTTGACGGATGCAAACATATCCAGCTATTGGGCGACATTCAGGCCAGCCCCGCTTATTTATCAGCAGTTTGAGCAGCAGATTTATTAATCACTAGCATACAGCTATAAAACTCGCATTTTGCCAGCTCTACTTTTTGACCGCCGATGGTTTTATTTTTGGCGATTTGACCGCCGAGCATATCAGCGACCAGCTTGCCGCCTTCATCGCCCATTAATTGACGCGCCAGCTGATAAGCTTTTTTGGCATGGTTTTGACTGATTTCTTTTTCTTTATCAGAGTCGGTTGGATTGGCAAAATACCAGCCAAGCTCGAGGTATTTTTCAGAATCAATCAGGTCCAAATACGGCGCATTATCCTGCATAAATCGATATTTGGACGCCGGATTACTGGCATAGTCCAAGCTATTTTCGTCGGTGCTGACCACTTTACCAAAGGCTGATTGTATCTTTTTAAGCTCATCGATACTTAAGGAGGTTACTTTGGCAGTGCCCCACGAGGCGATATCGTATTTTACTGGCGTCCCTTGCGCAGCTGTTGCGCCATCAAGATCAGCGTTGGCATTGGGGTTTTCTGCCTTGGAGGTCTCAGCGGCGGTCTGCTCGCTATTATCAGCGCCTGCTTCTTTGGCGGCAGTATCACTCTCTGTATTGCTATTACAGGCGCTCAAAGACACGCCAACTGCTATTATCGTACTGACCATCAAGGTCTGTAGGCTTTTATTCCACATGGGCAATGTACTCACACTTTTAAAGGGATCCAAAAACGGTATTAACGAGCGGGGTTTGCTGCCGCTGATAACGAAAAATGTCTGTTAAACTTTTATAGTTATATAACTTATTGGTTATAGGCTTTGGTAGCAGTCAAATTGTTAAATATTGCCTTTTAATCATCGTAACACAAGGCCGACTGAAATCCTCATGCTCCCTAGTTTACCCAACTGCTTAACACTTGACTAGCTTTTACCTTACACTTACCGCTCCGGCAGAGTACAGATTTGTTAAAGGCCTCACGAGATAAAGGCGTGATCTGTCTGGCCAATTATTCGCTCAGTTTTTAGCCCTTTTATTGACTTAGCATAATTGGCTTAGCTTAGTTGGTTTAGTATAGGTTTGTGAAAGTTAACGTTATCCCCTATGATAAGTAGGATTTATTAAATGACATTGCATAAGATAATTAAACGGCCACTTTTTTATTGATAACTTCTCACCTGTTGATTTTGCCTATATTTCACCCTTTACAAGCAGCGGACCCTTTATGACCCAGCATTTTATCGTTATAGGCAATCCGATTGCCCACAGCAAATCCCCTGAAATCCATACGCAGTTCGCTGTGCAGGCGAGCTTAGAGATTAGCTATCAGCGCCAGTATTGCCCTGATGATGTAGCCAGCTTTACTGCGGTGATTGAGGCATTTTTTCAGGGCGGCGGCGTTGGTGCTAATGTGACTGTGCCCTTTAAGCAAGTAGCTTATCAGTGCTGCGCGGCGCGTGGCGGCTTGTCTGAACACGCTAAGGTTGCAGGCGCTGTCAATACTTTGTTGATCAATAAAACGTTGTTAAAAAATGGCACACCGATAGCCGAGGCGATATATGGCGATAATACCGATGGCCAAGGGTTGGTCAATCACATGTCAAGTTTAGATTGGCCGCTAAAGGGCGCGCGTGTGGCAATAATCGGCGCAGGCGGCGCGGCGCGCGGGGTGATATTGCCATTGATTGAAGCGGGTATCAGCGAGCTTACCCTTGCCAATCGTACATTAAATAAAGCGACAAATTTAGTTACTGATCTAAACGCTGCAAGTGAGACAATTGCTAAGCAGCAGATTAAAACCTGTAGCACTGAAACGCTAAGCGGTGAGTTTGATATCATTATCAATGCTACCTCGATTGGGCTAACGGGCGATACGCTGCCGCTTAGCGACCAACTAGACGGCCATTATGCTTACGATATGATGTATGGACGTGAGCTGCCGTTTTTGCAGCATTTTACCAAGCGCGGCGCACAAACGTCAGACGGTTATGGCATGCTTATCGGGCAGGCAGCGTTAAGTTTTGAGCGTTGGACAGAACATAAAGTCGATGTTGCGCAAGTCATCGACAGTTTATAAGTACATTGAATGAACAGCTTAAACCGCGACTAAAAAAGCCATATGAATAGAAATCATACAGCTTTTTATCTGCTAAAAAATTTAGCTAAAACGCGCCAGCAGCCAATTCTCCATCCGGCGCAGCGGCACGCGTAAATCGGTCGAATGCATCACCACCCCGCCGCTTAGCCCCACCACGCAGCCAATCATGGTATCAAACAAACGCGCTAAAATGACCTCTTGATAAGCTTGCTCAGTAAACGGCAACCCACTACCGTATTCGGCGATGAATATCGTCAGCGGTGTGATAAATATCACTGCCAAGCCATAATGGCGGTCGACCAAGGTTTCGATACACAGCATTAAGCTTAATATCGCCAGTGCCACACCCCATATCGGCAAACCCCACGCCAGCATCCATCCCGCCAGCCCAACGCCAACCATGGTGCCAAGCAAACGATGGATTTGCTTAATCCACATGGTACGCAAATGAATACCTTGGATAATCAAAAAACAGCTGACTGCTGCCCAATAGGGATTTGATAAATTTAAGCTCAGCGCGATGACTAAGGATAGACTGACAAAACCGGCGACAATCACACTCTCCGTAATGGTATCGGGCTCATAGCTATAGGTCGGGGTCGGTGTCGCTGGGCGCGTCGCCAATAAAAGCAGCGAATATAGCAGCGCCATCACCAAAGCAAAACCACTACCGAGCATCACCAAGCCTGTGGCCGGCATGACATCTTCTAAAGGCAGCGGGATAAATAGCGCAATCGCCCCCGCCATCATCACAAACAAACCTGCGGGCGGCGGCTGACGATAGTAGCGCCCAAAAGTTACAATACCAAACGCCATCAAGGTAAATATCGGCAATTTTAATGGCGGAATTTGCTGCGCTATCAGGCCCAGCGCAAAACACAGCGACATGGCAAACCCCCACGCCATCACCGTCACCAAACGAAACGGCAGCTTACCTGCTAACGGGGTATTTAAAATAACCATCGCCCCTAGTGACGCTTTAATACCAGACGGCAGAGCATCAAAGTACGCCCCGACAAATACCGGAAAACTAATGGTAATTGCAGCGATAATCGGCATGTGCCACGGTCGTTTGCTACGGTTTACGGTTAATAAATGGTTAAGCTCACCATCGATGAGTTTTTTTAACCGCCCAACTACTGCCATTAGCCAAAATACTGGCGTCTTTTTCTGCTCTGTTTGGTATGCTAAATTGCGCTTTGGTGCGCTCATAAATTGTGTTCCTTTATTCTGTTTGGGCACGCAACTCATACACTTAACGGTTGTTTTGCGTCTATCCCGCTGTCTATACTGAAACTTACGCTGCAACCTGTACTAAAACTGTGGTTGTTTATAAAACTGGACGTATTGATGCCTGTTTATAAATAAATAACCATTTATATTTATAACTTAAATTTTTATGTTTTTTAATATATTATGAATATTAGTTATCGGTTGTATATTTGTGGCTATAGAAGATTTATACTGACCTCAATGCTACGACAGCTGTTTTTTATCAAGGATGCCTTAACGGTTATCAAAATGGACAAGCTGTTCTTAATAAACTTAGATGACGACCTGTGATACTGTCTGCCTTTATCCCAGATAATTAAACTCCCGTTTACATGAACCATAGCTCAATTAATGAGCCGACAGTCTATGCTAACGAACTATGCTAATGAAATAATCAAAGAGAGCGACTATGTTAACTTACAAAGCACCTTTGCGTGAGATCAAGTTTTTGATAAATGATGTTTTTGACTATCAAACGCATTATAAAAGCCTAGACAATGGCGAAAACGCCGATCCTGAAACCGTCGATATGATTTTGCAAGGCTTTGCTGACTTTGCTGAAAATGTCTTAGCGCCTTTGTACCAGCCAGCGGATGAAGAAGGCTGTCATTTTGAAAATGGTGTGGTCACTACGCCTAAAGGTTTTAAAGAGGCTTATGACCAGTTCGTCGAAGGCGGCTGGCAAGGTATTTCGTACCCTGAAGAGTACGGCGGTATGAACTTACCGATGTCAATCAACCTTATTAAGTCTGAAATGATGGGTACGGCTAACTGGCCTTGGGCGATGTATCCTGGCCTATCAACTGGTTGTATCAACACCTTACTACAGTACGGTACCGACGAGCAAAAAGCGATTTATTTACCTAAATTGGTTGAAGGTACGTGGTCGGGCACCATGTGTTTGACTGAGCCGCAGTGTGGTACTGACTTGGGTCAGGTTAAATCAAAAGCCATCCCGCAAGATGACGGTACTTATAAAATCAGCGGTACCAAGATTTTTATCTCAAGTGGCGAGCATGACTTAACCGACAATATCGTCCATATCGTTTTAGCTCGTCTACCAAATGCGCCAGAAGGCACACGCGGTATCTCATTGTTCATCGTACCAAAATTCTTGCCAAATGCTGAAGGTGAATCGGGTGAGCGTAATGGCGTGGTTTGTGGCTCTATCGAGCACAAAATGGGTATCAGCTCATCGTCAACTTGTGTTTTAAACTTCGATGACGCAGTTGGTTACTTAATTGGTGAGCCAAATAAAGGCTTGAAAGCGATGTTCACCTTTATGAACACTGCTCGTATCGGTACTGGTATTCAAGGTTTGGCGCACACTGAATTGTCTTTCCAAAACGCCCTACCATACGCTAAAGACCGTCGCTCTATGCGTACGCTATCAGGCACGAAAGACCCTGAAAAAGTGGCTGATGCGATTATTCATCATGCCGACGTACGCCGTATGCTATTGACCCAAAAAGCCTTTGCTGAAGGCGGTCGCTCAATGATTTATCACTCAGCGCGCTATGCCGACAAAATGTCTCAAGGCGTTGCCAATGGTGATGACGCTGAGTTTGAAAAATGGGATGACAAATTGGGCTTTTATACGCCTATCCTAAAAGGCTTTTTAACGGAGCTTGGTATTGAAGCGGCCAAACACGGTCAGCAAATCTACGGTGGTCACGGCTATATCAAAGAATGGGGCATGGAGCTTATCGCTCGTGATGCCCGTATTGCGACGATGTACGAAGGTACCACTGGCGTACAGGCGCTTGACTTACTCGGTCGTAAAGTTATCTTGCAATCTAAAGGTAAAATCATCCGTGATTACACCTCAAGCATTATGAAATGGTGCGGCGAGTATGCGCTTGATAAAGACATGCGTAAATTCGTTTGGGCGCTGACCAAACTATGTGCTGAGTGGAACACCTTGACCGTACGCTTGATGCTGATGGCGCGTAAAGACCGTGAAATCATCTCTGCGGCATCAGATGACTTTTTGATGTACTCAGGCTATGTGATGATGGGTTATCACTGGGCGCGCATGGCGGCGGTCGCTTATGACAAGCTTGAAAACGGTGGCACTGAGTCACCAGAATTCTACAAAGCTAAGATTCAAACGGCTGAATTTTACTTTGATAAAATCTTACCGCGTACCTCAGGCCATGCTGAAAGTATGGTTGCTCCAAGCGAGAGCATGACGGCAATGGCAGTCGATAACTTTGCTTTCCTAGACTAAGATTGCTTCACAATTGAGCAAATAATTAACAAGAAAAGCGCCTATTCATTAGGCGCTTTTTTATGTTTAATATAAAGTCAGAGAAGATACTAGAACCATAGTCATCAAGTAATAGACATGCAAATAATAGACAGCTGATAAAATATAATTTGATAAGGAAGCAATGATGTTGTCGATTAATAACAGAACCACTTTATCAAGTACACGAGCGCTAAAAACGCTATTATTGAGTGCCGCATTAATCAGCGTTGGCGCCCATAGCGCGATGGCTAAAACCAGTGACACCCCCATTCATTTTGCTAAAGGCGCTATTAGTAGCGTGGTTACGGGTAAATTAAAACCTAACGAAAAGGAGCGCTGGTATCGTTTTAATGCCGCCGCTGCGCAATATGCCATCATTAATATTGCGCCGCTTACTGGCACGTCTGAGACCGCCAATGTCGGCGTCCTGCACATGCCAAATGGTAAATATGATGGCACCAAAGGCGGGATTATTTACCAAGGCTGCCTACCCGCAACTGGCGAATATCGCTTACGTATGGCCCGCAATTTAATGGCGACTCACGGTAAAACCGCTGGTTATAAAGCTGAGGTGATGGTACTGCCTAAGTTTGCCAGTAAGTCGCTATGTGCAGATAAATAGCTGGTCTGTCATTTTTATAAATCACTCTTATAAACAATTGAGCCTAGCGTTTAGCTCAGCATTTTTTTATGATAAATCGCGCTGATTTCCTCTACTTCGACACAGATTTGAATGTCGGCGCGTCCCGATTGCTGTGCATTCAAGCTTTCCTCTATAGCAGCTGTTAATAATTCAGCGAGTTGATGGCGTATGACTTCGTCACGGCCGCTCATAATTTTTAGATACGCATAAACAAAGCCGTTGCGCTGCTCGTCATCTTCCACGCCAACCAAAAACGTCTCAATCGGTACGATGCGCGCTTTGATATCGGCAGGTTTACCAAAGTGTCCACTGTCCCACAGCACTTGATTTAATGCTTTTAGAAATGATTCTTCATGAGTAATCGTGACGTTTGGCGTCACTTGAATGGTTAAATGCGGCATGGGTAACATCCTTATTTAAAAATAGCAATTCTACTAATAAGCAGCGCAAACACTATTGAGAGCAAATGACAAAGGCGCAGAATAAACGGCGTGTAAAATTCTTCTTAAATACTAATCATCGATGATATCTACAAAGCGCGCGTTAAGCGTGGTCGCTAATTGCTCAGGTGGCAACTCAATCTCTAGACCTCGGCGACCGCCACTCACATAGATAGTCGCTTGCTGTTGCGCGGCGGCATGGATAAGCGTCGGTAGGCGCTTTTTTTGCCCCAATGGGCTAACGCCACCGAGCACATAACCCGTCGACCGTTCGACCAATTTAGGCTCAGCCATTTGTACTTTTTTACAAGCCAGCATTTTATTGCTCGATAAAGCCTTCGCCACTTTTTTAAAATTTAGGGTTTTATCGACCGGCAAAATCGCTACGGCCAGCGCGCCTGCGTCGGTTGTCACCACCAAGGTTTTAAACACCCGCTCGGCAGTAATGCCCAGTTTTTCTACTGCTTCTAGTCCGAAAGAGGCGGCGGTGCTGTCGTGAGTATATTCATGCAACTTATAGTCAAGGCTTTGCTGTTTGGCAAGTTTGATAGCAGGGGTCATAATATTTTGGCTTAGAATAATGAAGTTAAAAGATAAAATTCCACATAGATTTGGATGTAAGTATTTTGCTTTAGTCCCTTACAGTATTGCGCGAAATCGCAGGCTTTTCTACCTCTTGCTTTAAATAATTTCGCCTTTTAACAGTTGGCTCGTTAAGTATTCTCGGGCATTTAAACCAGTATTCTATGCCGTTATGCTGTTAATATTGGCAGTATATACAGACACTATATATCGCTTTGATGGCTTTTATGGCATCATAAGCTCACCACATTTGACTAATTTTGATACTGATTATGATACCGAAGTTCTTAAAAAAACGGATTTTTAAAGCGCCCGTCGCAACTGACCATACAGCCTCGACCCCAGAATTCGAGGCTGAGATGTTGCCGGTTGCCTCAACCCTTTATGCTAATGCGCCCATTAACCAGCTTTATCGCAAGCTGTCGGGTCAGCTGCTTGATGTGGCTGTGAAGCCAAAGCTTTTGGGTGAATTGCCAGAATTTGACGATGACGACAATATCCTCAGGTTTTATGTGCTGCAAGATTATTCGCGCTCCAACAGTATTTTGATTGACCTACAAACACAAGAGCACAATCTGCCACCCGCCTTGGTCGGTGTGCAAGATATTACTCATGATATTAAAGAAAATGCCGCCATTATCTTTTTACATCATCCACATGCCAAAGACAGCCAGTTATCACCTCGCCTATCGCGTCTGGTTGCCGCGGTCTTACAACATCCAGAATTACAAGTGCGCTTGGTACCAGTGTCAATTCTATGGGGACGCGCGCCAGAAAAAGAAGACTCGTTATTTAAACTGTTGACCGCCGATAACTGGGAAGATCCTAGCATCACCAAGCAGTTATTTAATATCGGGGTGATGGGGCGTGATACCTTTGTCCAATTCCATCCACCGCAAGATTTGCGTACCCTTATCAATGATAGCCTTAAAGGCGATGGCGAAGGATTTTCTGTCTTTGATTCAGTAGCCAGCGATTTAAAAGACAGTCTCGCACAAGATACTTTATTAGAAGACCGTTTATTAAAAGACAGTTTATTAGACGACACTTTATTAAAAGAAGGTGCTTTAGAAGATAGCGGATTAACAGCTAATATTCTAAATAACAGTGCTGCAAAGAATAGCAAAAATATCATAAATGAAGTCGACGAAGCGCCAAGCTATGCCATGGTTGCCGCAGCGGATGGCAACCGTGAACTGGTGCGCTCATTACAACAGCAGCTTAATATCTATTTAGACAAACAGCGTGCCAGTATGCTTGGTCCTGATTTGTCAGACAGACGCAACTTGGTCGACAAGTTGGTATATTCACCAGCTATTAAAAACGCCATAGAAGCCGAAGCAGAAGCTTCTGGTATCAGCGTCCGTGAAGCCCGTGCCTTGGCAAAAGGCTATGCCAATGAGATGGTTAATGACTATTCGCACTCTATCGTGCGCGGTTTTTATAAGTTCCTTACTTGGCTATGGACGCAACTTTATGATGGCGTCGAAGTACATCATTTTGAGCGTGTACGCGAGCTGGCAGCAGATTACGAGCTGGTTTACGTACCTTGTCACCGTAGCCATGTCGATTACCTGCTGCTGTCTTATGTCATCTATAAGCGCGGCCTGAGTATTCCTTATGTTGCTGCTGGTGACAATTTAGATGTGCCAGTATTAGGGCCGTTATTGCGCGGTGCCGTTGCCTTTTATATTCGTCGTAGCTTCCGTGGTAACGCGCTTTATACCGCGGTACTCCGTGAGTATATGCACACGCTGATTACCCGTAACACCCCGATTGAGTACTTTATCGAGGGCGGACGCTCGCGTTCAGGACGTCTATTACCGCCAAAAATGGGTATGCTGGCGATGACGGTACATAGCCAGTTACGCCGAACCAATAAACCTGTGGTGTTTATACCGACCTATATCGGTTACGAGCGCATTATGGAAGGCGGCACTTATGTGGGCGAGCTAAAAGGCAAGCCAAAAGAGTCAGAATCGCTAATAGGTCTCCTCAAAGTTGGCCGTAAGATTGAGCGTATCTTTGGTAATGTACATTTAAGCTTTGGCACGCCGCTGCATCTTAGCGACTTTATGCAAAAATTCGATGTGCCGGCCAACAGCTTACCTGCCGATCGCACCGACACGCCACTCGATGATAAAACCAGCGCCATGGTGGATAATATCGGCGTCAAAGTCATGCAGCATATCAATAAGGCCGCGGTCATTACTCCAGTGTCGTTATTGTCATTGGTCTTATTATCGGCACCAAAGGCGGCGCTTGATGAAGATATTTGCCGTGAGCAAATCGCCCTTTATCAAGGTCTGGCTCAGCACTTGCCTTACTCTGATGATACGATTATCACCGATATGACGCCGCAGCAAATCATCGATTATGGTATTAAGCTAAAACTTATCGAACGCATACCGCATATCTTGGGTGATATTATCCAGGTTGCTGGCAAACAGGCGGCGCTACTAAGCTATTTCCGCAATAATATCCTGCATGTGTTTATTTTATTGTCTTTCTTATCCGCTCTAGTAGCACGTAACGGCCGCATTGAGCGCAGCCGTCTCAATAGTATCGCCGAGCAGTTATATCCATTTTTACAAAGCGAGCTGTTCCTCTATTATTCAGCGCATGGTCTTCAAGAGACGCTGAATAAAAAAGTCGATAGCCTACTTGCAAGTGGCCTGATTGTAGAATTAAGCGATGGTATGTTGAGCGTCCCTGAGACCAATAGCAAATGCTATCAGCAGCTACAAGTACTGGCGACGCCAGTTGAACAAAGCCTTGAGCGTTACTTTATGACCCTTGCGCTACTCGCTCAGCAAGGCTCAGGCAATCTAACCGAAAACGAAGTCGTTGACCTCTGTCATTTGCTTGGTCAGCGTTTATCAGTCCTGTATGCTGACGACATTCCTGACTTCTTTGACCGTGCGCTATTCACCAGCTTTATCGGTGCTTTGATTCGTCTTGATTATCTGCAAAAAGATGAAGAAACTGGCATCTTAACTTTCGATCAGCGTATCGGTAATATTGCCCATCATGCAAAATATGTCCTCAGTCCTGATATGATGCAAATTTTGCAGCAAGTGGCAAGCCTCAACGAAGAAGAAATTGCCCACGCCATTACTGAGATTAGTAATAAAAAGCAGCGTAAGTTTGGCCGTAAGCGCTCATAAAGCAACGTAAAAGCTGAACATAAAAAAGACCTCTAACGGATTAGAGGTCTTTTTTTATATCTAAATTATTGTCCAAAAATACTTATTATAAATAACTATTCTAGGTAGAAATCTTTTTATACTTCATACGCTTCGGACTGGCGTCATCACCCATGGTCTTTTTGCGATAGGTTTCAAACTCAGAATAGTTACCATCGAACCAAACTGGGCCTTCATCTTCGAATGCCAAAATATGAGTCGCGATACGGTCAAGGAACCAGCGATCATGCGACACCACCATCACCGTACCTGGGAATACTTGAATAGCATCCTCTAGCGCACGTAAGGTTTCGATATCCAAATCGTTTGATGGTTCATCAAGGAGCAAGACGTTAGCGCCCTGTTTTAGTGTCTTAGCAAGTTGTAAACGGTTACGCTCACCACCTGATAATTGACCGACATGCTTTTGTTGGTCTGAACCTTTAAAATTAAAGCGGCCAATATAAGCGCGGCTTGGGGTTTCATAGTCGCCTACTTTGATGATATCGAGGCCGTCAGAGACTTCTTCCCAAACAGTCTTTTTGTCATCTAAGTTATCACGTACCTGTCCGACATAAGCGACTTTGACACTTTCACCCAAATCGACTGAGCCGGTATCTGGCGTATCACGCTCGGTAATCATGTTAAATAGCGTGGTTTTACCCGCACCGTTTGGACCGATAATACCGACGATAGCGCCCGCTGGCACATTAAAGCTGAGGTTTTCATACAGCAGACGATCGCCAAACGATTTAGAGATATCGTTGACTTCGATAACTTTATTACCCAAACGAGGACCCGGTGGAATATAAATCTCAGAGGTCTCATTACGCTGCTGGAACTCTTTTGAGTTCAATTCCTCAAAACGCTGCACGCGTGATTTAGACTTGGCTTGCTGACCTTTTTGGTTTTTACGAATCCACTCAAGCTCTTTTTTCAGCGCTTTAGCAAACGATTCTTCTTGTTTATTTTGCTGCTCTAGACGGACGTTCTTTTGCTCGAGCCACTCCGTATAGTTGCCTTCGTACGGATAGCCATGGCCACGGTCAAGCTCCAAAATCCACTGAGCAACGTTATCCAAGAAATAACGGTCATGGGTAATGGCGACGATGGTACCGCTGTAGTTCTGTAGGAACTGCTCAAGCCAAGCAACCGATTCAGCGTCCAAATGGTTGGTCGGTTCGTCTAGTAACAGCATATCAGGACGTGACAACAGCAGACGACATAGTGCCACACGGCGTTTTTCACCACCTGATAGTTTGCTAACGTCCGCATCCCATGGCGGTAGACGCAAAGCATCAGCAGCTTTTTCTAGCTGGGTATTTAAATTATGCGCATCCCATGCTTGAATGATGTCTTCCATTTTGCCTTGTTCTTCGGCAAGCTTATCAAAGTCGGCATCAGGTTCAGCATATTCTGCATAAATGGCATCGAGGCGTGACAGCGCATCTAAAGCTTCACGCATACCATCTTCGACGTTGCCGCGGACATCTTTACTGTCATCAAGCTGTGGTTCCTGCGGTAGATAACCAACCTTCGTACCTGCTTGCGCGCGCGCTTCGCCGCTAAAGTCTTTATCCACGCCCGCCATGATACGTAGCAAAGTTGATTTACCTGAACCGTTAATACCTAGCACACCAATCTTGGCGCCAGGAAAAAACGACAGATTGATGTTTTTTAAAATCTCGCGCTTAGGTGGAACAAGTTTTGACACGTTGTTCATCGTGTAGATATATTGAGCCATTAACACTCCGATAGACTGCATAGACGAGACGTGCAAACCAGACTTAGCAATCATGCCAAACGGGCTGCGCCTCAAAAATCAGGGTTATAAATTGTTTACCATTATCGCATTGTGGCGCAACCCCTGCAAGCTAACGGACTGTTTTACCTGTCTTTATATGCCTTTTAACTTTTTTTGCAGGCTTTTTACGCTTAGCTGTCTGTTTTAGTAGCTTTCTCTGCCAATACCTTTATGCGAAATCACGCCTTACAAAGTCATGTCGTGACGTTTGAATTAGAGTAAGGCTATTAACATTCGCCCTATCTAGCCTTACGGTAAATGACTAGAAAATTCATTTAAAAAAGCTCACAATAAGTACCATAAAAGGTTAACACTAAGCAGATTATGCATATGATAGCTATTTAATAACTAATGCCTAAATAATCAATATTCAAGAATAGCCAATTTATCAACCGCTAGGAATAATTATAAATATCAATAATTGGAGAATTTCTATGAGTAATAACGACAAACAGAATCTAGATATCGTTCACAATGAGCAAGCCAAGCGTTTTGAAACGTCAATCGACGGTCATATGGGTTATATCAGCTATCAAGAACGTGGCGATCAACTGGTATACGACCATACGATCGTACCACAAGAATTGGGTGGTCGCGGTGTTGGGTCTGCACTGGTTAAGCATGCCTTAAACTACGCGCAGGATAATAACAAAAAAGTGGTTCCACAGTGCTCGTTTGTCGCCTCATATATCGATAAACACCCTGAATATAAAGGGTTGCTTTAAGCTTAATAAAACAAGCCAATGATAGATAAAGCTTTATAGTAGTAACTATATCGTAGTAATTATGCTATAAAAGTCTTATCTTGGTTTAAGCGCTAAAACGTACGACTACCCTCCTATTTATCTGACGATAATTATTATATTTTTGCTTGCAATGATGTAATAAAGACAATCAGAATTAGGTGGGTTTTTTGTCCTATGTGCTTTTTTCATGACATTGGGCAAGAGAAGATATGTAAAGTGAAATAAAAACCCGCAAACCGATAACCCTCCCTAATAATAATAAAGGATATCACCATGAGTAGTTTATCTAACCAACAAATCGACTTACAATTGGAAGACTTGGCTGGCTGGCGGCGCGACGGCAATAGTATCGTCAAAAGCTATCATTTCAGCGATTTTATTGAAGCGATGAGCTTTATGAATCAAGCTGCTTTTTATGCCGAGGCGCTCGAACATCATCCTGAATGGAGCAATACTTATAACGTTGTTGATGTCCGCCTGACCACGCACGATACGGGTGGTATCACAAGCCTAGATATTCGCCTTGCAAAACGTATGGAACATATTATCCAGCCTAAAACTTTCTAGAACCACATAAGACGTTTGGCACTAAGAGTAATTAAAATAGTCAAATTTTAGCCATAAAAAAAGTCCTCAATCGAGGACTTTTTCTTATTACCAATATGGAAAATTACGACCTAAGCAGTCACTGTTCTCTATTACATACGGCGACTAACAAATGCGACAATGAATAGAATCACAGCAATAGCTAGTAGGATATAAGCAAAGTTTGCCGATAAACCAGCGACACCGCCAAAGCCTAGGAAACTTGCAATCAACGCAATTACCGCAAAAATAATGGCCCAACGAAACATAATATTCTCCTCAAATTATGGTTAGAAACTAGATATACAGCTAGCAGTTTTGGTTGCTAATAAACTATTTATCAATCAACCGTTTTAGCACTGCACTCTTTTCTTCCTGAAAATCTTCTTTTTGTTTTGATACAACTTATTACTGCGTACGAATATAGATTAGCAATGATTTTCTCTAAAGAACGTTCATTTTGGTAATAATGTCGATAGGTTATGTAAACTTTGTAGCAAATCTTACCATTCTTAAGTTTTTTACTTGGCTTTTCAAGACTTATGTGTAGAGATAGTGAATAGTTACTTAAATTCGCTTATTTTTATGACAAAATCTGCTATAAACCTAAATCTGCTACTTTCTGCAGATTCCATATCTAATGTCAGTTGTATAATGAACAAAAACAGCTATTTAGCAATTTCACAATAATCGCTATTTAATAAGGAAAATAACTATGAATACGGAAACCTCAAACGATACAGCGACATCAAAACAAACATCAACAAATCAAGAGCCTGCTAACCCTAGTGAGAAGCGTCCTTACGCGATAGTTTTGTACGGTGCGACCAGTTTTGTAGGTCAGATTACAGCGCATTATTTAACAGAATTTTTATCAAATGCTAAAAATAAAAATGGCGAGAATGTCACGTGGGCGATAGCTGGTCGTGATGAAGAAAAGCTCAATGAGCTACAGTCTAATCTTGCCAGCAAAGTCGATATAATCATTGCCGATAGTAACGATGCTGCTAGCCTCGATAAGATGACCAAGCAAGCCCAAGTTATTATTTCAACCGTTGGCCCTTACCTAAAATATGGGGAACCTTTGATTAAATCTTGCGCCAATCATGGTACCGATTATGTCGATCTGACTGGCGAAGCGATATTTATCAAAGATATGATGGATAAATATCAGGACGCCGCCAAGCAAAGCGGCGCGCGTATCGTCAATTCATGCGGCTTTGACTCTATTCCGTCGGATTTGGGCGTATATTTTACCCAGCAGCAAGCACAAGAAAAATTGGGTAGCACTTGCGATGTGATTCATATGCGCGTCAAAGCGGCAAAAGGCGGTTTATCTGGCGGCACGATTGCGTCGATGGCGACGATTTTTGAAGAAGTTGGTCAAGATAAATCACGCCGTAAGCAAGTAGCAAACCCTTATCTGCTCAACGATGACAAAGATGCACCAAACGTGCGTCAAGATAATGTCAGCAAGCCAGAATACGATGAAGAGCACAAACGCTGGCTGGCACCATTTGTCATGGCCAGCATCAATACCCGTATTGTGCATCGCAGTAACCAACTGCTTGGCTATGAATACGGTCGCGACTTTAAGTATGACGAAGCGATGTGGATGAAAGACGGCATAAAAGGTAAATTATCAAGCTACGCGATGAGCGCAGGTTTAATGGGATTTGCCACGGCGATGATGATTAAACCAAGTCGCGAGCTGTTATCTAAACATGTGCTGCCTAAATCTGGCTCGGGTCCTTCTAAAGAAGAGCAAGAAAACGGCTACTTTGATATTCGCTTGTTTGGTGAAACTGCCAATAACGACACCATTAATACTAAAGTAACTGGAGATAAAGACCCAGGTTACGGCAGCACCTCGCGTATGTTGGCACAGGCAGCTTTATGTCTCGCGCAAGATATTAGTAAAGACGATGTCGGTGGTGGTTTTTGGACACCTGCTTCAGCGATGGGCGATCGCTTAATTGAACGTTTACAAGAACATTCTGGTCTCAGCTTTGAAGTAGTAGAAGATTAATAGCAACCATAGTTAAGATTAAAACGAGTTAATTCTAACTAAGATAGTAATGACCGTTTCTTGGCAACAAGAGGCGGTTTTTTATTACCTATATTATTTACCTCGTTGATCTTCAATTTTTAGACAAATGTTAATAAACGATAAAAGCGTATTTCTTTGGTAAACGATGTTGCCCCTTTGCCCTTTTTCAATACATTAAGCTGCACATTTCCAGACTAATGTCACAGCCATATTGCTATAACTCACGTAGGATTGAACAGGTTATGGCACGGATTTTATAGACCAAGCCTAAGTTCAATGAACCCAAAGAGACATATTAACAATAACTACATTAATAACAACTAAGAGGGAATGACTATGAAATTAAATCTATTAACAGCCGCAGTTTTGACATCCGGTGTCGCCATGTTTGCCAGTACCGCCAACGCCGGTATGACGACTGATAACCATGGCAACGTTGGTTATGACAGCTACGATGAATGTGTCATGGCGGTCAAAGATGGTTCGGCGAAATTTTATACGCCTTATACTTACCAAAAACCAAAGATGCAGGCAGGCGAAGCATCGATTAAAAAGATGCGTTTGTCTGAAGTCATGATTCCTCAAGCCGTGGTCAATAGTAATAATTTACAAGCCAGTGATTATTCAGCCGGTGCTTGTGATTTGGGCGTTGGACAGTCAAACGGTCGTTATGGTGTTTCAGGTCCTTTAGTGGGCAAATACGTGCCTATCGCTGCTGATATGCTCGTCAACGTTTATATGGACAAAGCCGGTAATCCGGTACGACTCAGCATGCAGCAGTGCGACAATCACTTTGGTGCTAAATTCCCTACCCCTGTTGTCAGCGACCCTAAAGAAACTGAAGCGCCAGCGCCAGAACCTCAAGTTGCGATCACTGAAGAGCGCAGTATGGAGCCAGTCGTTGTCGAAACTACCCGCGTTATCCGCCCTGCTAAGTACCGTGTAAAAGAAGTCATCATTGCGCCGGAAGACCAAATTAAACGCGTTAATACCGCAAGTGGTACAGCAATTGCGGTAGAAGTTGGAGCTAATCGCGCCGTCATCGTTGGTGAAGAGGCAGATAGCAGCGTCCTTGAAGATACAGAAATCAGTCAAACCTTCCCTGTGATTCGCGTGCCGGACAATAATACCCAGCAACGCGTGGTCGATCCAACAACCGGTAAATATGTGATTGTTGAATAGAATGTTGATAATTGAGTATTAACCATACGGTCTTTAAAATTAGAAAGGAAAGCAAAAAAGACATTTTGCTTTCCTTTTGTCGAGCCTGACAATAACGCTAGAATAGTTGCACAAACTCACTTACAAACACCGCTCTGTGAGAGTTTTAATCGATGTGCTACTGAACCCATGCTTATTTAGTTGCTATTCTCCTATTAGATTTTTATCACTGACCCAGTTCAGCTTATAAAACTCTCTAACCAAATCAATCATGATAATCGTTCAATGGTTATCATGATTTTATTTTGTCTATAGGTTTAATGTTAGATATATTAAATATATAAATGCGAAATACT
Source organism: Psychrobacter sp. YGAH215 (assembly GCF_007280595.1). Taxonomy (NCBI): domain Bacteria; kingdom Pseudomonadati; phylum Pseudomonadota; class Gammaproteobacteria; order Moraxellales; family Moraxellaceae; genus Psychrobacter; species Psychrobacter sp. YGAH215. The sequence goes on from NZ_VKLR01000007.1 coordinate 75,178, forward strand.
AAATAAATTGGTATAGCAATTTTGTTTTATACAACAATACTCAATATAAGCGTCAAGTTTAAAACCCCTTAAACTGACATTATAAGATTGTAAATTAAGGAATGGATTAATGAAAAAAAGTACTCTATCTTTATCGTTACTTATGGGCGCAGCGCTCACTATCCCAAGTTTGGCTATGGCAGCCCCTACTGATAGCGAAGCAGTAGAAGATGCAGCCACTGCAACCACCCTCGAAGCTGAAGGCACTCCTACAAATGAAGCCGCAACCGATCACTCTAATCCATTTCAGTTAAGCGAAACTCAAACGATCAAAAGAGCACAGGTTAATAATCTTGCTAACAAACAGCCAATGACTACTGAGCTACAATCTGAGCAAGCGACAATTCAAAATACCATGCAAGAAGACATGCAGGCGCAACAAGCCGCAATGCAAAATCCAGAAGCTGCAATGCAGCAACAAGCCATACAAGATGATGAAGCAGCGATGCAACAACAAGATTTGCAGCAAGCTATGCTAGATGAGGAAGCAGCTCTACAAGAAGAAGCATCATTAGAGACTGAAGAAGATGACGAGCCGACGCAAGCGCTATAAAACATAAATAGCAAAACCAATTTTAAAGAGAATCCTCCAATATATTCTCAATAAAAAAGGCAGCCATTTGGCTGCCTTTTTTGGTTAATCTTTATGACAAATATTATTTTTTAGTTTTAGTAACGCCAGCTTCCTGCAACAGCGCGCCAAGCGTACCTATTTTATTAGGTGCTTCTTTATTAGGTGCTGCTGCTTTCTCCGCTCTAGGTGCTTTACGACGGTTGTTGGCATTATCTTTATCTTGACGATTGCCACGTGGTTTTGACGAACGCTTATCAGCCACTGGACGGCTATTACTTGGACGGTTGCTGCGTGGACGACTGGCTTTATCCTCATTGCCTGTACCTTCTGCAGTCGACTTCGCAGCTGGGCGTACTGGTTTTTCAGACTCAGGCTTCATACTAAAGCCGATACGGCCACGTTTTTCATCGATAGAAATCACACGTACCGAGACGATATCACCAGGCTTAACGCGGTTCATCGGGTCAGCGACGAAATCATTGGCCATCTGTGAGATATGCACAAGACCATCTTGGTGGACGCCGACATCAACGAAGCAACCAAAAGCTGTCACGTTGGTAACAACACCTTCAAGCTGCATGCCCTCGCTTAAGTCTTTAATACTATTGACGTCTTCACGGAAGTTAGCCGTTTTAAACTCAGGGCGCGGATCACGAGCAGGCTTGGCAAGCTCTTCGATGATGGCTTTGACACTGATATTATCATCATTGGCAGCCAGTGCAGTGGTATCGATGCTGTTTAACACGCCATCGTTACCGATAACTTCTGGTAATGCTTTACCGGTTTGCTTAAGTAAGCTGTCAACCAGCGCATAGCTTTCTGGATGCACGCCTGTCGCATCAAGGGGATTGCTACCGCCGTGGACGCGTAAGAAACCTGCCGCTTGCTCAAAGGTTTTTACCCCTAAGCGTGGGACGTTTTTCAATGCTTCACGGTTATCAAAGGCGCCGTGCTCTTTACGATAGGTGACGATTTGCTGGGCGACATTTTTATTCAAACCCGCAATATGCGCTAAGATAGCAGGACTTGCGGTATTTACATCAACACCAACGGCGTTTACGCTGTCTTGGGTAACTTTATCTAGGCTATCTGCCAACTGGGTTTGGTTGACATCATGCTGATATTGACCAACGCCAATCGCTTTTGGGTCAACTTTAACCAATTCTGATAGCGGGTCTTGCAAGCGACGGGCAATAGAAACCGCACCGCGTACCGATACATCTAAATTGGCAAGCTCGTCACTGGCAAGCTCACTTGCCGAATAAACAGAAGCGCCCGACTCATTAACAATTACGGCTTTGGCTTTTAACTCAGCGTTGGCCGCCAAAATCTCTTTAATCATCGCGTCTGTTTCGCGGCTCGCCGTACCGTTGCCGATAGCGACCAAATCAACGCCATAAGTGCTTAATAATTTATCGATGACTTTTTTGGCTTCATCCATCTTATTATCGGGGGCAAACGGATAAACGTTGGCGACGACAGGCTTTTCTTCGCCATCTAGCATGACATGGCCTTGGGTATCAACAATCGCCATTTTAACGCCATGGCGGATACCCGGATCAACGCCTAGAATCACCTTACGGCCAGCAGGCGCTGCCATAAGTAAATGCTGTAAATTATTGGCAAATACATCAATGGCATCGGCTTCAGCGGTCAGACGTTTTTCTGTCAATAAACGATGCTCAATATGCGGACGCCATTTTTCTTTCCATAAACTGGTCGCGGCTTCTGTTAAAAACTCTTGACGTTCTGCTGGCGCTTTGGCATCAACCTCAAAGTGCTTGATGATTTTTTCGATAAATGGCGCGTCTTCGCCTTCGATTTTAAGACCTAAAACGTTTTCTTGGCGACCGCGAAGCATCGCTAATAGACGATGATTTGGCAGACGCGCCAAGCTTTCACTATGTTCAAAGTAATCTTTGAACTTCTCACCAACTTCGCGTTTTTCTTCACTGGCGACGCTCGATACTATACTCGCCGTTTTCGCAAAGCCACTACGTAAATTATCGAGTAAGTCTAACGCTTGCGTCCATTCATCAACGATGATGGCTTGTACGCCTGCCAATTGCTTGTCGATATCGCTGAAGTCGACTTCAATCTCATTACCACTATCATCGGTAATGCTAGATTGTGCTTGATAGTCGGCAAGCGCCTCTGTCGGTGTAATCTCTTGTGTTAACAGCGCTTGTGCAGCCACATCAAGACCAGCGGCGCGTGCTTTGGCCGCTGGTGAGCGGCGACGCGGACGGTATGGCAAGTAGATGTCTTCAAGCTCAAGTTTCGACGTCGCATTATCAATACGCGTCTGCAGCTCGTCAGTCAAATTACCCTGCGTGCTTAGCAGCTCGGTAATTTTAAGGCGACGGGTTGCCATATCACGCTCATAATTGAGCGACTTCTCTAAAGCTCGCAGCTGCGCATCGTCAAGATTCTGCGTCTTTTCTTTACGGTAACGGGCAATAAACGGAACGGTCGCGCCTTCATCGTAAAGTTCGACAAACGCATTGACTTGAGCAGTCTTAATGCCAAGCGCGCGAGCAAGCTTGTCGTGAATATTCGCGTGTGTGGTTGCATCCAAAACCTGTGCATTTGTCGAGGTTTGAGATGGCGTTAAGGTATCAGTGCTACTCATAGACGTATCAATCGTTGAGAAATGTAGTTTTGCATTATAGCAAAAGCTGCATGAATAAAAATCCTTTTTATCTTTTCGTTATTTATCACCTGTTTTCTGGCAAAAATCGTCTGATATTGTCCGTTCTTGCGCCCTGTTAAACAAACGCATACAGCATTTAGCATTATCATTGATGCAATTATTACAGCAATCTTATACACTAAAGTCTCAATCGTACAAATATTGCAGTTTACTACTGTACTGAACACTAGTTTGTTATACTTATTGATTTTTAGCAATCAATGGAATGATTTCTAGCTAGCAGCACTAATATTATTACCTTTATGGACGCTTTTCTGAATTCTATTTTTATTAACAAAAATATTTACCCTTGTATTTTTAATCACAATTTCTACCAATAATAATTTTTATAAGAGGATGACTGTATGACAGATAACAACAGCCCTGACACCTTAAACCAGCGTATTTTGGTCGTTGATGACGATGCTCGCTTGCGCTCTTTATTGCAGCGTTTTCTAGAAGACGATGGTTTTGTCGTTCGTACGGCGCATGATGGCAATCAGATGGACAAATTGATGCAACGTGAGCTGTTCTCATTGGTGGTATTGGATTTGATGCTGCCAGGCGAAGACGGTATTAGTATCTGTAAGCGTTTGCGTGAAGACAATGGCGATATACCGATCATCATGCTGACGGCCAAAGGTGGCGATGCCGATCGTATCGCTGGCCTTGAAGCCGGTGCTGATGACTATCTGCCAAAGCCATTTAACCCAAAAGAGCTACTAGCACGTATCAAGGCGGTGCTGCGTCGTCAGAATCGTGAGCTGCCGGGTGCGCCAAGTCATCAGCTTGAAGTGGTTGAATTTGGACCATGGACGCTTGATTTATCGACCCGTACCCTGAAACGTGATGGCAATGTGGTGACTTTAACAACCGGTGAATTCTCGGTATTAAAAGCCTTGGTGCAGCATCCGCGTGAGCCATTGACGCGTGATAAGCTAATGAATCTTGCCCGTGGCCGTGAATGGGGCGCGATGGAGCGTTCTATCGATGTGCAAGTATCACGTTTGCGCCGTTTGATTGAGGATAATCCTTCACAAGCGCGTTATATCCAAACCGTTTGGGGCGTCGGCTATGTATTCGTACCCGATGAAGCAGAAGCTGAAGCCGCTAAGAGCGAATAGCTTTAGCATTTAATGTTAATACTATTTAATGCCATAAAAATTAATACAATAAAAAAACCCTGCACATTGATTGCAGGGCTTTTTTATTGTTCTAACTATTGGTTTAACGCTAAATATTTAGTGCATAAATCTAACGTAATTGACTGTCTTTACTACCGCGGCGATTAAAGAGCTCAATTGCCCTTGCTTCTTTTTCAAGCTCAGACTGACAACTAACGCAGTGCTGCACACCCGGTACCGCTACGCGCCGCGCTTCTGGAATCGGGTTGCCACACTCATCACAAAACTCAGCACTTTCACCGGTCGGCAGTGCACGCCGTGCGCGCTCTAACGCATCATTAACGGTCGCATCCATTTGTTCATGCTCTGCCCCATCTCTTGACCAGCCACCTGCCATAATCGTATCCTGTTTTTTATTAATGCTATTTAGGCTTTAATTGATAAAAGTCTTTAATAACAAATAGATGGGGTTATAGAGCACTTATTTCAATCAATAAACGCTTTTATAAATACCATTAATAGCGATAAAAATAGTGGGCAATAAGATAGCAAATGATAATTAGCCTTTTGGTTGCAGCTCAACCACTTGACCGCGCACGCCGATGCTTTTATCACTCATCAAAAACACATAGCCGCCCATAATATCTTCTGGTGTCTTTAGGCTCATCGGATTTTCACCCGGAAAAGCATGAGCACGCATATTGGTACGGGTGCCGCCAGGATTGATGCAATTGAAGCGTAAATTGGTGGTATTTTGCGTCTCTTGGGTAAATATATCACTCATGCCTTCTACCGCTTGCTTAGACAGTGCATAAGCACCCCAAAACGCGCGCGGATGGGTGCCAACGCTACTAGAAGTAAAGACGATAGAACCATGGGCGGCATCTTTAAGCAGCGGCAGTAGCGCTTGGGTGAGCATAAAGGTAGAGGTAAAGTTGACCTTCATCACTTGAGCAAACATATCGACATCGTACATCTCAAGCGGTGTCAAAGCACCTAGCATGCCAGCGTTGTGCAATACCCCATCGAGCTGTCCGACTTCTTTTGCTATCAAATTCTCTAGCGTTTGCATCTCAGCATAAGTCGCGCCTTCAAGATTCATCGGTAGCATGGCAGGCTGCTTGCCGCCAAAGCTTTCGATTTCATCATAAACGTATTCAAGTTTGCTACTGGTACGACCCAACAATAACACCGTCGCACCGTAACGCGCATAGGTCAAGGCGGCAACACGGCCGATACCATCACCAGCACCCGTGACCAAAATTGTTTTACCATCTAAGCAGTTATCAGGCGGTATAAAATTACGAATAGCGTCGTGCGATACAGATGGTACAGAATTTTGCGCAGCTGCTTGATTGGCTTGCTGCGGCGTGGGCGGATTAGTATTGTCACTCATGGCATTACTCACTGCTTATTATTTGATGATTTAATAGTAGGTTGCTTATTAGCTATCTCAATGAATGGCTTATTTGCTTTATAAGTAGTTATTTTATAAATAGTCAAACTTACCAGAAGAGAGTAAAAGCTTACTCAACTCTTTAGGGGTGTCGGTAATGTAGTCAGCGCCCCATTTCTTTAAGTTTTTTTGATCTTCAGGCGGGATATAACCATAGGCAGCTAAAATGGTTGTCATACCAGCGGCGTTGCCCGCTTCGATATCGCGTATATGGTCGCCAATATAAAGCACACTTTCAGCAGCGCCGCGCGGGATAGCGAGTTTTTCCAACGCCATATACATCGGCTCTGGATCTGGCTTAGAGCGTGATACATCATCAGGACAGACTAGTACCGAGCAGCGCTCATCTAACTGCATTGCTTCTAGCAAAAGCTCTGCTAAATAGCGCGGCTTATTGGTGACAATTCCCCACGGCACGCCTTTATCCTCTAAGGTGCGCAGTACTTCTTCAAGCTCGCTAAAAACACAACTATCGACGCATATATCGGCTTCATAATCGTCTAAAAACTGCTGACGAAACTCAAGTAACTCTTCTTCACTAACCTCAAGCTGGCCGTTGTGCCGCAGCATCAAGCGTACCATCGACGAAGCGCCTGCGGAAACTTGCTCACGAATCTCAGCTTCAGGTGGCGCTTGCCAATCATTCTCGCCGCTCATTTTACCAATAATTCGGACGAAATCGGCGGCAGTGTCGATTAACGTCCCATCAAGGTCGAACAAGACAGCTTTTACAAATTGACTCATAACAGGCGCTCTTAATTTTGATTTAAAACATGGATTTAAAAAGTGGTTAAAAAGGAATACTCATAAAAAAAATTTACAACAGTGGTTTTTGTACCGCCATCATATAATTGACATCGACGTTTTGCGCCAACCAGTAGCGTTTGGTCAACGGATTATAATGCAGCCCAATGATATCTTGACGGTTAAAGCCTGCATTGAGCGCCATTTTATCCAATTCCGCTGGGGTGATAAATTTGGCGTAATCATGGGTGCCGCGATCAAGTAGGCGCAATACATACTCAGCGCCAATGATGGCAAATAAGTAGGATTTAGGGTTGCGGTTAATGGTCGAGAGCACGCAAACGCCGCCTGGCGCTAGTAGCTTAAAGCACGCCTCAACGATGGCAGTTGGGTCTGGTACATGCTCGAGCATCTCCATACAAGTCACCACATCGAACTGACCGGCATGGCTTTCAGCCAATTGCTCAATCGGAATGTGCTGATAACGCAAGGTATCATCTAAATTGCTTTGCTCTGCATGTAAGGCCGCCGCTTTGAGATTTTCTGTGCCAAGGTCAATACCAGTAACATCAGCGCCGCGTCGCGCCATAGATTCTGACAAAATACCGCCGCCGCAGCCAACATCAAGAACTTTTTTACCTGCCAAGCCCAATTCTGCGATTTTACTGCTATCAGCACTCATAAAGCCGTGCTTGACGTTGTCTTCTATCCAATTAAGGCGTAGCGGATTGATTTCGTGTAAGGTGGCAAAGGCGCCGGTTTTATTCCACCACTCGCTCGCCAAATTGTTGAATTTTTCTACTTCGCTGGCATCGACATTAATCGCCGTATTTTGATTGAATTCGTTAGCAACATTATTACTATTGCTCATATTGTCAGTAGGATTGTTTTGTTGATGATTCACAGGCTGCGCAGAAGGTAAAACTTGGCTCATAGGATTTTTCCTTTATTGGCATTATAGTTATTATCGGGAAGTATGATGCTACGCTCAATATTAGCATGAGAGCAGCAACTTTGTCGTGAGTACATCGTCACCGTTTGTGAAACGCGCAAATTATAGTCTTATGAGACAGCTATTTTTAAATTGAAAAAATTTGGCTTAACGACTTTGGATTGACGATCGGGCTGAAATTTATGATATAAAATAAGCGCAAAACCATAAGTAAGATACCTTAAATAATAGCTCACAGCTTTACAACCGTTAGTTAAGAATCGGGTTCACAACTATGGGCATTTTACGCTATTATAGGCAGTAGTCTATAAAAGGGGGATTTAGGCGACGCATTGCCGCTTAAACTTGTGAGACCTCTATATAAATGCGTTAAATGACTGCTGAATCGAACCTTCTGAAACAACTATTCTGAATCTCGACACCTCAAGGAAAAAGTATGAAACGTATCATCGCATTGACTGGTTTGGCTTGTGCTATTGGGTTTGCCAATATGGGCGCACAAGCCGCCAATTATGTCGCAGGAAAAGACTACCGCGTGCTAGATAATCCAGAAAAAATCAACGGTGATGCTATCATTGTACGTGAATTCTTTTGGTATGGCTGCCCGCATTGTAACGTCCTCAATCCACATATGGAAAAATGGGCAAAAACCCAAGACAAAGACGTGGCATTTTTCAAAACCCCAGCCGCGCTAAACCCTGTTTGGGAAGCCAGCGCCCGTGGTTTCTACGCCGCGCAATTACTAGGCTATGAAGACAAAACCCATGATGCGTTATTTGATGCGGTGCATAAAGACGGCAAACAGTTATTTGACCAAGCGTCACTGAGCAAATGGTACGCATCTAAAGGGGTGAATGAAAAGAAATTCAATAGTCTTTATAACTCATTTGCCGTTGGCACAAAAATTGGTCGCTCACAAGCTGGTGCCAAGCGTTATCAGCTTTCAGGTGTACCAGCAGTAGTCGTCCATGGTAAGTATGTGGTGACTGGTGAAAGCGCCACTGTTCCTAAAGTGGTTGATTATCTCGTTGATAAAGTACGCGCCGAGAAAAAATAATTTAAGATGTGTAAATCATTTAAAAAATAAACATTTATAAAATACAAAAAGCCAATCTTTAACGATTGGCTTTTTTATGGACTATGAACTGTTATTAGCACTAACATAAATAGTTAGCTTTTCAGCTGCGACAATATCGCCACTTCACGAATATAACTGGCCAAATCTTCTTTAGACTCCGCCATCAATTCATCGTCTTGTGTATGTTTGGCATATTCAATCCATAGCAGCAACTGATACAAACTATTACGCTCAGAGGCTTTGTATTGTTTTACAAACTGCTTTAGCGTGCCTTCATCATTGATGTTTAAGCGCTCAATCCAGCTTTCGATTTTAGAAATCTGCTCTTTTGGAAAAAAAGCGTCGAACAAGGCTTTAACCAATTCATGGCGGTTTTCTTCACTGATGAGTTTACCGACCCGTTTGGTTTGACGATTGCGCGCATTGGCACTGGTAATATCAGCAAGCGCCATCAGCTCTGCCATAAAGTAATCACTTGCTGGCAGGTTTTTGAGCTGCTTCTTCGATAAGCTGGCAAGCGGTATCGACAATGCTTGTAAGCGCTCATGAGCTTTTTTGAGCTCTGTGCGCGAGACGCGCATATCCTGTTCTGACCAGTCAATCATAAAAGCTTTCCATTTTTCGAGATAGTAAATAATAGAGTTTATTGCGTCTTGCTGATTATATTGCTTAAGCATTCATTGTAGCTAATAACCATTAATAATTAGCATTACTAACCTTGCCTTACCAACGATGTTTTTCGCGGTGCTTGGCGGTAATGCTCAAACCTTCGGGCAAGCTCACGGTCAATTTATCTTGCAAGTGCTTGGTAATAAATACCGAGCGATGCTTGCCCCCTGTGCAGCCAATCGCAACCGTTACCGTATGGCGATTATTATGTAAAAAATCTGGCAACCAGCGCGTCAGAAATGTAGCGATATCGTTAGTCATCTCTGCCACCTCTGGATAATCAGCAAAAAAGTCAGCGACCTCAGCATCCAGACCTGTCGCGGCGCGCAGCTTTGGGTTCCAATGCGGATTGGGCAAAATGCGCACATCAAAGACAAAGTCGGCATCGATTGGGCTGCCATACTTAAATCCAAACGATAACAGATTAATGGCGATTTGATTGTCAGCCCCAACATAATCGCGCAGGCGCTCTTTTAGCTGATGAATATTAAGCATACTGGTATCAATTTTAAGATCCGCACGCCTAAATATCGGCTGCAAAAGCTGGTTTTCTTTTTCAATCGCCGCTGGTAAATTATCAGTGGTATTTTCTATACCTTTGCTATCTTGCACCATCAAAGGATGAATGCGGCGAGTGGCATTAAAGCGCGCCACCAAGATATCCTCTTGCGCTGTCACATAAATGACGGTGAGCGCCTCTTCGCCATACGTCTGCTTTAACGTATCATGTATTTCAGAAAAATTGGACAAATCGGCGCGAGGGGTGCGAATATCGACCCCAAGGGCGACGCGTTTGATGCCGCTATCACAAACCAGCTTTTGCGCCGCCTCAGGAACCAATGACAAAGGCATATTATCAATAGAATAATAGCCCAAATCCTCTAGGATATTGAGTACAGAGGTCTTGCCCGAGCCTGAGCGCCCTGACACCACCAAGATACTTAAACCATCTTTATGTGATGGTGTCTGCTCGTTATCTGATTTGGCGTGCTCATTATCCTTCGTTGTACTCATGATCCGTCATCCTTATACATTGCGTCTAGCCACTCCCGCGCTCATGACGGCAGTGTTACCGTCACTAGCTGATTGTCTAACAAGCGTGCACGGCCCAACCATGCGGCAACCAAAATCACCAAATCTTGCTGATTTCCAGCGAAAGTTGTCGATTTTCCATCTATCTCAAAAGCATCAAGCTGCGCCGTTTTGACTTCTAAATAATCAATGATAAAACCTGCGGCAGTGATACGCGCGCTAGCCGCTGCTAATAAATGCTCAAGCCCTCGTTCGATATATGCGCCATTCATTAGCTGGTCGGCTAAGCGCTGTAATTCTTGATGAAGCATGGGAGCGATATTGCGCTCAGTTTCAGTTAAATACTGATTGCGTGAAGACAAGGCTAAACCATCAGCCGCTCGTACGATAGGTGCGCCAATGATTTTAATCGGATAACTTAAATCACGCACCAACTGCTGAATAATGGCCAACTGCTGATAGTCTTTTTGCCCAAATACGGCCACTTCCGGCTGGACGATATTAAAGAGCTTTGAGACGACAATGCCAACGCCATCAAAATGACTTGGACGCGATTGGCCACATAACTGGCTGGTGATTGCGCCTGCGCGAACCGACGTTGGCGGTGGTAATACCGGATACATCTCATCAATACTGGGCGCAAATACGTAATCGGCAGCAACAGTAGTAAGTTTGGCAACGTCCTCATCTAACGTCCGAGGATAGCTATCAAAGTCTTCACCGACGCCAAATTGGGTAGGATTGACAAAGATACTCACCACCACAATATCGGCATGTTGCTTGGCAAGCTTGACCAGCTCAAGATGGCCATCATGTAGATTGCCCATCGTTGGCACTAACGCAATACGCGGCTTGCCATTTTGCTGTCCACGATAAGGGTTTAGAGCGTTACGCAGTGCTGAGATGTGATGATGAATAATTGGCATGGTTACTATGTTTTATCCTGACAGCTTGTGCTACTGATAATGGTCAAATCATTAAATCAAATACGATTTACTTTAATACGGCTAGCTAAATTGGTGCTGTTCAGTGGGAAAACTGCCGTCACGTACCGACTGCTGATACAGCGCAAAAGCCCCTTCAATACTACCTGCGCTATTACGCTCGTCAGTTAAAAAGTCATGGACAAAGCGCGGTACGCGGCCGTGCACCATGCCCAGCATGTCATGCATGACAAGGACTTGACCATCAGTAGCAGCACCAGCGCCAATCCCAATAACCGGCACAGCTACGGCTTCTGTAACTGCCTTCGCAAGCTCAGCGGGTACACACTCTAATACCAAAAGCGCTGCACCCGCCTCGACCACTGATTTGGCATCAGTCAGCAGTTTTTCGGCTGCTGCATCACCGCGACCTTGTATTTTATAACCACCAAAGACATTGACAGACTGCGGCGTCAGTCCTAAATGCACACAAGTCGGCGTACCTGCTTGCGCCAAGGTTTTGACCAAATCGCAAAGCTCACTGCCGCCTTCAATCTTAATCACGTGCGCGCCCGCCTGCATCAGCTTGCGGCTATTGGCCACCGCATCTGGGAGCGTCACATAACTCATAAACGGCAAATCTGCTAAAATCAACGCATGCTTATTACTACGAGCGATATTGGTTGTATGATAAGCCATATCATCAACGCTGACAGGCAAGGTTGAATCATGACCCTGTACTACCATGCCCAAACTATCACCAATCAAAATCGTATCGATTTGCGCGTTGTCCATCATACGCGCAAACATGGCGTCATAGCAGGTCAGACAGGTGAATTTAACACCGTCTTTTTTAAATTTATTTAAAGTAGATAAGGTTGTCATATGACCCTCAATGCGGTTAACTATTTATAGCTTTTGATATTTTAATAAAATGCACACCCACTATCGTAGCATCCAACTTATTCATAATTCTACAGAGGCACTAAAGAGGCATTAATTCAGTTTTAATAGCTTTAGCCCCGTCCAATCGTCACTGGACGCATAATCCGTTATTGGTTTGTTTAAAATGATTAACTCTGGCGCCAACTCTCGCAGCGGCAGTAGGACGAAATTGCGCTCATGTAAGCCTGCGTGCGGTATGGTTAATTGCGGCTCTGAGATTTTGATATCCCCATACAATAAAATATCGACATCGAGGCTGCGCTCACCCCAGCGGCGCAAACGGGCGCGTTTGGCTTGTTGTTCTAGCGCTTGGCAAAATGCAAGCAGCTCAAACGCAGTTAAGGTAGTCTCAAAACCTACCACCGCATTGACATAGTCAGGCTGATCTTGCGGTCCCATCGGCGCCGAAGCGTAGAAAGAAGACACTCGTACCGCTCGTATCTGCTTATTTTCTTGCATAGCTACGATGGCTTGCTGTAAATGCTCTACCGGCGAACCTAGCTCGTTTTCTAGATTGCTGCCTAAACCAACATAACAGGTAACCCAACTTATATCGTTACTACTTTTATTGGCATTGCTAGTTTCAAGGTGGCTGTTCATAGTTTTCACTGTGCTTTAGTGCTTTAAAATCGGCTTGTAAGCCTAACCGTTGCTAACGCTTGGCTGACGGCGGCGGCGTTTTGATGGAACCGGCCCTTTTTGCTCATTCATCTTGCTAGCGGCTGTTCGATTCTGAGCTTGAGTAGTCTGTTTCTTAATATTCTGTTTGGTTGCAGCAGCTTTTTTAGCAACAGGTTTTTTAGTAACAGACGGCGTATCCTCAGCAAAATCTGCCGCAGCTTTAGGCGCTTTTTTCTCATACTTGGCCGTATTTACTACTTGCTCTTTATCGCTAGCTGGTTTTGCCGCTACGTTAAGCAAGTTATCAGCGTTATTTTTACTGTCAGTATTACTATTATCCGCTATCGTAGTAGGTTGACGACGGCGACGTTTATATGGTATCGGCTCGTTATTTATGCTGACAAGCGCTGGCGTTTGGGCGACAGTACGCTTAGTATGGACATTAGTAGCAGCATTAGTATTGGCCGTTGTAGATAAAGCTGACTGGTCAAAATCGGCTTTGCTAGCAGCAGACTTGGTATCGACTGGTTTAGCTTTTGCATGCTGCTGCGCTTGCTTATCAGCGTTAGCAGAGCTGTCAGATTGTCTTGCAACTCCTGCTTTCTTAAATGAAGTGCTTTCAGCTTTTGTGCTTTGCTCCACAGGCGCTTGCTTTGGTTTAGCATTAGATTTTGGCTGATCGTCCGTTGGCAATTGTTTGCGTAATGGCGGAACCACTTTTTCATGCTCGATGACAAATAACGGTGAAGGCTTGGCATCGTGGCGCTTATTTGCCGTTTGCTTGCCAGTATTCGCCAGGGATAACTGCTGCAATTGCGCCAGCTCATTATTATCTTGTGTCGCTTGCTGCTTATCATAGCCCTGATTATGACTATTATTGCTGACACTATGATTACCATTGTTATTAGCTTGCTGAGTAGATTGGCTCGCGGCGCGGCGGCGGCGTGATGGTACGTTTGAGGCATCATTAACCGCCTGCTTGCTATGACCATTGCCGTTTACTTTATCTTGCTGATCGTTTTCTATGTGATTCACCTTGCCATTATCGTTCGAGGTTTGCTGTTTTTGACGATTACGACCGCGACCACGCTGCCCTTGTTTATAGGCTCCACGACGGATATTCTCATCAAAATCATCAATCGCTTGATCTTGCTGCTGTTCGGTCAGGGTTTGATAGGTTTGCCACCACTCGCCCATGCCATTGGTCGACTCTGAAAGCGGATGTTCGGCATCACCGCACTGCTCACGCAATAGCAAGAAATCAAAACCGGCGCGGAAACGAGGATGCTCAGACAACTGGATAATTTGTTTGCTGCGCGGCGCCGCCAATTTTGGCTGTAATATCCAAATATCACGGATAAATTGTTCGGCAAATTTTGGAATGGCGGTCTTGATACGCTGACGGTCGATGACTTTGCCCGCTGCATGCAGTTGCGCGTCAGCAAAAGGCATATTGCGTTTTTTGGCTTTTTCCAATTGATGAAGATAGTTTTCCCACAATAACGCGGCATAAAAGAAGGCAGGATTGATACTTTTACCAGCGGCGATACGTTTGTCGGTATTGATAGCGACTTGTTTGACCAAGGCACTTGGCTCAGCAGGCGGATAAATTACTAAACTGTCAATCGCGCCCGACTCAAACAATAACGGCAGTAGCGGCACTAAATAGCCACCGGTAAACATTTTTTGCGTTTCATCATACAAACGATGCGGAGAAATTTGCTCCAGCAGCGCCCAATTGTCATCATGGAACTGGGCGGCGAGTTCGCTATCAAAATCAAAACCAAGCTTGGCTTTAAAACGCAGGGCACGCAGCAACCTGACCGGATCTTCTTCGATACGCGTCGGTGCATGACCTAAGAGACGAATAACTTTATTATCGATATCTTCAAGCGCGCCGCAAAAATCATGCACCACGCCTTTGAGCGGTTGATAATAAAGGGCATTGATAGAAAAGTCGCGACGGGCAAAATCTTGTTTGATATCGCCCCAGACATTGTCGCGCAAAATCATCCCATCTTGATTGGTATTGGCATTATTGAGCGGTGGACCACGAAAGGTCGCCACTTCGATAAGCTCGCGCCCAGAGTAGACATGCGCCAATTGAAAGCGGCGTCCAATAATACGGCAACGCTTGCCAAAGACATCTTTAATCTCATGAGGTTTGGCATCAGTGACCGCGTCAAAGTCTTTTGGACGCAGGCCTAGCAAGGTATCGCGCACGCCGCCACCGACGATATAAGCATCAAACCCAGCTCGGGTTAGGGTGGCTATCACTTCGGTAATGGAATTGGGTAATTCAGATTTATTCAGTTCTAACTGCTTGGCGGCACGCTCGGCCATGCATCTACTCCTCGCCTTTATTCTTAACCACCCCGACGAACACAGCGTCTATCAGGCGGATGTACCCACTAGTTTAACAAATTTTGACCATGGTGGGTGTGTTATGACATTTACTTACATGCTATTTTGTCAATGTGGGGGTTAAATAATACAAAATAAAGCGCTTAATCTTGTACGCTTAAACGCTGGCGATTTTTCTCAACCGTTTTTGCGCCGATGCCTTTGACTTTCGTTAATTCATCGACCGTTTTAAAGCCGCCAAACATCTCGCGATATAAAATAATCGCCTGTGCTTTACTGCTGCCAATACCGTTTAATGCCACCAGCTCGGCTTCTGTGGCGCGATTGATATTAATTCTAGTCTGCGTGCGCGCTTGGCTTTGTGCTGTTTCTTGCGTCAATAGATAATGATAAGCGCTTTTAGCATTATCAAAACATGGCGCGGCAAGGGCAGGATTAAACGATATAGTAATAACAGAAAACACACCTACTAAAAAAACGGCGGCATTTTTAAATAAATTAGCATGCTTCCATTTAATAAACCGGCTTTTATTAGTCGCGTTCATGCTGTTTCGCCGCTTCCCATAACGCATCCATCTCATTGATATCGCTATCTTCTAAACGCTTGCCAGTAGCCGCTAATTGCTCTTCTATATAACCAAAGCGTGTTTTAAATTTATGCACACAGGTTAATGTTGCAGTTTCAGCATCAAGGTTGAGTTTACGCGCGACATTGACCAGCGCAAACATGCAATCGCCAAGCTCCTTTTCAACCTCCCTGATATTGGTTTTGATTTCAACTTGGGGCTTATCTAAAATCTCGGCCTTTAGCTCGGCAATTTCTTCATCGAGTTTATCAAAGGCGCCGCTGACGCCTTCCCAATCAAAACCCAGTTTTGACGCCTGCTTTTGTACATCCTGCGCTTGCATGAGCGCGCTGCCTGCTTTGGTATTGTCCAAACGGCGCTGTGGTTTGCCACGTGCGGCGCGCGCTTGTTGCTCCTCCGCCTTAATCTCATCCCAACGTTCTTTTACCGCGGCTTCATCTTGTAGCGTTTCTGCTTCAAATACATGCGGGTGCCGGCGAATCAGCTTTTCTTGCAAAGTGGTAATCACATCACTCATATCAAAGCGCCCTTGTTCAGCGTACATCTGACAATGAAACACCACTTGCAACAATACATCACCAAGCTCGCCTTTGATGTCTTCATCATCATCACCTTGTACCGCCTCGCCGAGCTCATAGGCTTCTTCAATCGCATAAGGAATGAGACTATGGTTGCTTTGTTTTTTATCCCATGGACAATCTGCTCGCAGCCGTGCCATTAAGGATAATAAATCCGCCAACTCGCCACTTGCTTCTGGCGTTCCTGGTACCGGTGTAGGCGCTGTTATTTTATTTTCTAAGCTCTTCATAAAAAACACTCTTATATTTTTATTGGTTATTAAATAGAACCCTATTAAGTTTATAACGATTTTGTCGTTAGTGTAGCATTGAACACTGTTTAGCTTATAATTGGGTAACCTACTTAATTATCATCTCACTGCTTAAACGCAAGGATTTTATCGTTATGCCCACATCCGATACCAATAATGCCAGCTATGCGACTCAAACCCAGTTCGCACCGATTAACATTGATTCATTTAAAGCTTACGATATCCGCGGCGAGCTTGGTGTCAATCTCGATGAAGCTATCGCCTACCGTATCGGCCGTGCTTTTGCGCAAATTTTATTCGAGCGTTATAACAGTGCCGATAATGATGCTACCGCTGAACTGAAAAACTTAAAACCAGCTATCGTTATTGGCAGCGATATCCGTCATTCAAGTGAACAGTTAAAACAAGCGACAATCAAAGGTATGCTAGATGCCGGCGTCGATGTGATTGATTTGGGAATGACAGGTACAGAAGAGGTGTATTTTGCCACCAGTTATTATCAAGCGTTGGGCGGTATCGAAGTAACTGCCAGTCATAATCCGATTAACTATAATGGCTTAAAATTGGTCAAAGAGCACTCAAAACCGATTAGCGCCGATGATGGCTTGGCAGAGATTCAAGCGTTGGCAGAATCGGGGCAATTTAGTACGGATAATCAACAAGGTACATTACAATTACTGACGGATAAAAGCGCCTATATCGATCATGTGATGACTTTTATCGATACTGATAAATTAGAACCGCTGAAGCTGGTTATAAATTCAGGCAATGGCAGCGCCGGTCCAGTGGTTGATTTATTAATCGAAAAGTTAGCACAAGCTGGCGCACCGATTGAAGTGATTAAATTGCACCATACGCCTGATGGTAGTTTTCCAAATGGCATCCCTAATCCGATGATTTTGGCTAATAGAACCGCCACCCAGCAAGCTGTTTTAAAACATAAAGCCGACCTTGGCATTGCCTTTGATGGCGATTTTGACCGCTGCTTTTTATTCGATGAATACGGCGAATTTATCGATGGTAGCTATGTCGTTGGGATGCTGGCGCAAGCCTTTTTAAATAAGTATGCGGGCGAGTCAATCGTCTATGATCCGCGAGTGATTTATAACACCGAAGCCGTCATTCATGAGCATAATGGTAAGGCGGTTATTAGTAAATCTGGGCACTCATTTATCAAGCAGGTGATGCGTGATTCTGGCGCGGTTTATGGCGGCGAGATGTCGGCACATCACTACTTTCGCGATTTTTTCTACTGCGATAGCGGCATGATTCCTTGGCTGCTGACCATTGAGTTATTATCGATTACTGGTAAAACCTTGTCAGAATTGGTCAGTGGTTATATTGCAGCCTATCCAAGCTCAGGCGAGCTGAACTTTCATTTGACCACTCATGATGCGCCAGCCATTATCAGCGCCATCGAAGAGAAGTTTAGCGCCGACAAGCCAACCAAATCGATGCTCGATGGTTTGAGCTTAAACTTTGGCGAATGGCGTTTTAACTTACGCGCTTCCAATACTGAACCATTAATTCGCTTAAACATCGAAAGTCGCGGTGATAAAGATTTACTACAGACTAAAACCCAAGAAATTCAGCAATGGCTTGCTAGTAAAGGGGCTGTGCCTGCTTAACTTAAGTAATCATAATGCTAAGTAAAGACGTTCTGAACTTATAAGAACAAAAAAGCGCCGGTTAATTTTTATATTAATCGGCGCTTTTATTTAGATTCAGTTCATTAGCTGCTTGTCTGCTACGCTTATTTTATAATTGTTAGAGAGCTCTATTTGGCGCGACCAATCCCTATATAGTCACCGACCAAATCATCAACCTGCGTTCGCGACAGCGCATTGCGCGCATCGAATATCGGCAGCGCCTGCTCATTAAGCCTAGCGACATCTAGTCTGTTTTCTGGCAACCAGCTGATGATAAAAATGGCCTGTGCCTCATTAAGCTTCTGGTACGGACTGGCAATCAATTCCAGTAACGTCTGCTGTCCATAAAGCTCGGCAAGCTCGGTCTGGGCTTTATCACTATACACCAGCGTGCGGATATTATAAGACCAGAGTAGCGCTAACAACGGATGAATCGCCGACTCTGCTGTCCGTCCCGAGCCCGCTTTATAACTGCCGCCCCAAATCATCACGGTTTTATGGTCGATAAATCCATCAAAATACTGCCAAAACTTGCGAAATATCAGCTCTTTTTGGTCTTCGTTGATATTAATGACTGCCTGTAGTAACGGCATAGCTAGGCTTTTTTCTGCACTGGACTGCTGCAACTTAACCAACTCTGTCGGTAGTGTATTACCACCAAACCCCCAGCCCGCTTGCAAGTAGCTACTGCCCACGCGCTCATCAAGTCCCATAATGTGACTAACTTGCTGAATATCGACCTGTTGACTATCCGCCAAGCGCGACATCTCATTCATAAAACTCACCCTTGTGGCAAGCATCGCCATGATACTACTACGGGCAAACTCTATAGTGGCAATATCTGCTTGATGAAAAGCGCGCGCCTGCTGTATTAAAGGCTGTAGCATCGTTAAATGATGGCGGCTATTTGGTGTTTTTTCACCCAGCAATAACAATGATGGATTTAGCATTGAGCTGTACGCATCGCCATCCTTTAAGAATACAAATGGCACATAATAAACCCAAGCGCGCTGCAACTGCTTGGACAATGCGTCAACCGCGCCCAGCTGTTTAATGCCACTCATGATGAGCGGTAAGGTTTGCTGATGACTGTGATTAAAGGCCGTAATCCAGCTGTCTGCTTGCCATACTGGGCGGATACTGTCTAAAAATAACCAATATAGCGCAACTTGTTTTCTCTCATTATTATTATCCGACGTTTCATAGTGCTCTAGCAGCTTACTCGCAGTAGTGGGCAAAGCATAGCTGACAATTTGTTGCTGCTGCACGTACATCTGCCATAACGCTTGCACATGATGCTCGAAACCATATTGTTGTAATTGCTGCGTCAATACCTCTTTATCAGTATAAAGATGCACCGTATGACCGAGACTTGCCAGTACCACAGCACTGGTAATCGCCTCGATACTATGACCAACGAGGACGCAAACGCTGGTGTTTTTAGCAGCTTGGTTAAATGAATGTGATGCGGATTGGTCGTTATCTGTCTTGTGTTTATTTATAGC
Source organism: Psychrobacter sp. YGAH215 (assembly GCF_007280595.1). Taxonomy (NCBI): domain Bacteria; kingdom Pseudomonadati; phylum Pseudomonadota; class Gammaproteobacteria; order Moraxellales; family Moraxellaceae; genus Psychrobacter; species Psychrobacter sp. YGAH215. The sequence goes on from NZ_VKLR01000007.1 coordinate 94,961, forward strand.
GGCAGCGCTCATAAGATTACCTTTTATATTGCAAAGTTAGCAGCGTGGATAAGTGGATAAGCCAGTCGCATGATGCTACTAGCTACTAGCCTTAAGCCATTAAGACAACAGCTTAATATGCTGCAATAGCTGATTGGTAGAGGTATCAAATTGCGCATCGCCGCCTTGCTGCATGGCGGTATGTACCGACTCTGCCATTTTCTTGCCCATCTCAACGCCCCATTGATCAAACGGATTGATATCCCAAATGCTGGCCATGACATAAACCTTGTGCTCATAAAGCGCTATCAACTCCCCCAAACTATGCGGGGTCAGCTCATCGATAAGGAGCGTCGTTGACGGCTGATTGCCGCGGTAATATTTGTATTTATCGGTATCAGAAGCCGCTTCAATATCCTTATCAACAATAGCAGCATTACCAAAAGCCAAGACCCGACTCTGCGCCAAACAGTTTGCCAAAGACAATTCATGCTGCTGCTGTAGCGATTCATTTGTCGCATCATCACTATAACGGCGCACGCACGCAATAAAGTCACAAGAGACCTGCTGCGTCCCTTGATGCAGAAGCTGATAAAAAGCATGCTGCGCATTGGAGCCAATCTCGCCCCACAAAATTGGACACGTATCATAATCAAGACGCTCGCCATGCTGCGTCACCGATTTACCATTACTTTCCATCTCAAGCTGGGTCAAGTAGCTTGGCAAATACTCCAAACGTCCATCATAAGGCAGCACGGTATGCGCATTGACTTGTAAAAAGGTACTGTTCCAAACGGCGAGCAAACCTAATAATACTGGCAGATTCTCAGAAAAGTCTGCTTGGGCGAAATGCTCATCCATATTATGGGCGCCGGCTAGCAGCTCTTTAAAACCATTTATGCCAATACGAATAGCGATAGCAAGTCCAATCGCCGACCACAATGAAAAACGACCGCCAACCCATTCCCACAGCTGCAATTGATGCTCAGGGTGAATGCCCCAGGCAGTCATTTTTTCACAATTGGCCGATACGCCGATAAAATGACGGCGCAAGACGCTTTCTTCCGTGCCAGCGCGTAATTTTGCCGTAGCGAGTAACCATGACAGTGCGGTCTTGGCATTGGATAGCGTATCAACGGTGCCAAAAGATTTGGAGGAGATAATAAATAAAGTGGTTTCAGGATTTAAGTGCTTGAGCAAATTATCAAGCTGCGTGCCATCCATGTTAGAGACAAAATGCACCTCAATAGCAGTATCTGCCCATTCATCAAGCGCGGTGGTCGCCATCAGTGGGCCTAAATCTGAGCCGCCAACGCCAATATTAACCACATCAGTGATTGCTTTACCAGAGAACCCGCGCCACGTGCCGTTGCGTACCCGCTCTGACAATCTTTCTACCTGCGCCAAACTCTCATGTACATCAGCGGCGACATTTTGCGTGCCAACTTGCAGCTGTTCTGTAGCTGGCAAGCGTAGAGCGGTATGCAGCGCTGCTCGCTCTTCACTGGTATTAACCATCGCCCCTTGTAATAAGGCATCGATACGGCCTGACAACTCGCAACTATTCGCCAAATTTAATAAATTTTCTAGCACCGCATCACTAATACACTGCTTGCTATAATCCATATATAGCGCGCCCGCTTGCGTGCTAAAGCGAGACGTCCGCTCATTATCTTGCGCGAACAATGGGGCAAGCGCCCACGGCTGCTCCGCTAACTTGGCTAAATGCTGCCAATACTTAGAGTGGCGGGCACTTTTATAGCCTTTATTATTTATCTCATCCATTAGCTATTTATCATCCCTTAACTGCTGCTCGGCAAAATAGATAAACGCTTGCATATACGAGCACATATCGCCTGCGTCATAACTATCGCCGCGCATGGTCGTCACATTAACGCCATATTTGCTAATCAAGGCGTCAATGGCATCAGTCAGTTGAATCTCGCCACCAACCGACGCTCTAGTATTGGCCAGATAATCAAATATATGATTGCTAAATACATAACGACCGACAACGGCCAATTTTGAAGGGGCATCCGCTAAGTTGGGCTTTTCGACAAAACCGGCAACTTTAAAGCTTGCGTTTTTATCAGCTTGCTCGATTTCATGCGCTTGATTAAATGCTTCGTATAATTGGGCAATACCGTATTTATGCACATCTTCATCTGCTACGTTATTGACCAATATTTGCGAATGCGTGTCTTTGGCAAAGGCTTCAATCATAAACGCCAAATTATCAGTCGTTATATCGGTGTTAAATGGATCGAGCACCACATCTGGCAGCAGTACAGCAAAGTCATGCTCGCCGATGATTGGACGCGCCGCCAATACCGCGTGTCCCAACCCTAGCGGTTTGCCTTGGCGTATCATAGACACCGTTACATCCTCGGGTAACCAAGTTAAGCTATCGGCTAACGCGTCTTTACCTTTAGCACGCAATTGATTATCCAATTCAGCATTGATATCAAAGTAGTTTTCGATGGCGCTTTTTTGTGCATGACCGACCAAAACGATATGTTTGATACCCGCAGCAATGGCTTCTTCAACGACATAATGAATAGCGGGACGATTACCAAGTGGTAGCAGCTCTTTTGGCACTGATTTCGATAACGGCAGCATACGTGTACCAAAACCTGCGACAGGAATAACAGCGTGAGTAATTTTTTTCATAATTTTTAGACTGTATTTAAGAGTGTGAAATAAGAAACATGCCTAATCAATGTTAAGCGCTATGATAGCCATTCGGGTTTTTACTTTGCCAACGCCACGTATCTTGACACATCTCAGTGATAGATAGTGTGGCATCCCAACCTAGCAAATCTTTGGCTTTATCAGCGCTGGCATAGCAGCTGGCAATATCTCCAGCGCGCCGAGCAGAAAACTGGTAAGGAATATTTTGGCCTGATACTTCAGAAAAAGCCGTGACCAATTCTAAAACAGACGTTCCTTTACCTGTTCCTAGATTAATGGGTAAAAAACCTATTGAGCTGTATTTATCTCGACCTACTTGTTTCTGTAAGTAGTTAAGCGCTGCTACATGACCTTGGGCAAGATCAGTGACATGGATAAAATCGCGTACCCCCGTACCATCGACAGTAAGATAGTCATTGCCAAAAATACTAAGTTTTTCAAGCTTGCCAACGGCGACTTGTGAAATATAAGGCATTAAATTATTAGGAATATCATTTGGATCTTCGCCAATTTGCCCAGATGGGTGCGCACCTACGGGATTGAAGTACCTAAGTGGAATAAGATTCCAGCCATCATCGGTTGCCGCTAAGTCCTCTAAAATATGCTCGACCATCAGTTTGCTCTGACCATAAGGATTGGTGCAAGAACGCTTTGATTCCTCATTGATGGGCAAGGATTCAGGATCTCCATAGACGGTCGCAGAAGATGAAAAAACCAAATTCTTAACATCGGCTTCTCTCATAACTTCCAATAAAGCAATGGTGCCACTGACATTATTATTATAATACAGCAATGGCTTGGCCACCGATTCTCCAACGGCTTTTAGTCCCGCAAAATGAATCACACCAAAGAACTGATGCTCGGCAAAGACCTGTTTGAGTAGATCAATATCACGAATATCGCCTTCAACAAACTCGATGGGTTGATCAATGAGCTTGGATACGCGCTCAATGGCCTCGCGGTTACTATTAGACAAATTGTCGTAGACCACAATATCATAGCCTGCTTCGTGTAAAGCTATACAAGTGTGTGAGCCGATATATCCGGCACCACCGGTTACCAATATCTTATTTTTCATAATTGCTACATTTTAATCAAAGGAAAGTTATTTTTAGAATAAAAAAAGACACCCCATTGTAGGAGTGCCTTTGTTTTTTTTCAACGATGTTTTGGTATTAGACTAGCTATTAATACCTAAATTACCAACCGGTAACTTCTTTTAACTTATCACCGATTTTTGATGGATCACGGGTATAAGCAATACCAGCGTCTTCAAAGGCTTTAAATTTCTCTTCAGCAGTACCTTGACCACCGGAGATAATCGCGCCAGCATGGCCCATACGCTTACCAGCAGGTGCAGTCACACCAGCAATATAACCAACCACTGGCTTGGTTACGTGCTCTTTGATATAAGCCGCCGCTTCTTCTTCAGCTGTACCACCAATCTCACCGATTAATACGATGGCTTCGGTTTGTGGATCGTCTTGGAACAGTTTTAGCGCATCGATTTGGTTCATACCTGGGATAGGGTCGCCGCCGATACCGATACAAGTAGACTGACCAAAGCCAAGCTTAGTGGTTTGGGCAACCGCTTCATAAGTCAACGTACCAGAGCGTGAAATGATACCCACTTTACCTGGCAAATGGATATGGCCTGGCATGATACCGATTTTGCACTGACCTGGAGTGATAACGCCTGGGCAGTTTGGACCAACCATACGTACATCGCCTGCTTCTTCGATATAACGCTTGGCTTTTAGCATATCGATAGTCGGTACACCTTCAGTGATTACGACGATCAATTTTACGCCCGCATCGACTGCTTCAACGATAGAATCTAATACAAATGGAGCTGGTACGTAGATAACTGAAGCGTCAGCTTGGGTCATTTCCATGGCTTCTGCCATGGTGTTAAAGACTGGCAAACCTAGGTGCGTTTGACCGCCTTTACCTGGGGTTACGCCGCCAACTACTTTAGTGCCGTACTCAATTGCTTGTTCAGAGTGGAATGTACCGTTCTTACCAGTAAAACCTTGTACCAATACTTTGGTATCTTTATCAATTAATACACTCATTATTTTTTCCTTATTCGGTTGTCTTGCAATAGCAGTTTTCTCGCTCACTTATCGTTAAATGTTAACGATTTATGCTTTTGCTAAAAACTGCCATCACGCTGTGACTATAATGCTTAAGCGTCTGGTTAAGCGAGTTATGAATAAAACAGCGCTTAACCGCACGACTTATATTAAAGGCTTATGCTTTAACCGCATCGACAATTTTTTGCGCCGCATCTGCTAGGCCTTGAGCTGAAATGATTTTCACATCAGATTGCTCTAGTAGCTCAGCACCTTTTTCAGCGTTATTACCTTCTAGACGGACAACGACAGGCACTTTTACGTTCACTTCTTTAACTGCTTCGATAATCGCTTCGGCAATCATGTCACAACGTACGATACCGCCGAAGATGTTGATTAGAACGCCTTCAACACTGCTGTCTTCTAGAATGATTTTGAACGCTTCAACAACGCGATCTTTGGTTGCACCGCCGCCAACGTCCAAGAAGTTAGCAGGTTTGCCGCCGTACAATTTGATAATGTCCATGGTCGCCATCGCAAGACCAGCACCGTTTACCATACAACCGATGTTACCTTCTAGGGCAACATAGTTTAGGTCAAATTCAGCGGCTTTAAGCTCGCGCTCGTTTTCTTGCGTTTTATCTTGTAGTGCTGCAATTTTAGGCAGGCGATATAAAGCGTTTGAGTCAATACCGATTTTGCCATCAACACAAACGATTTCGCCATTTTCGCGAACCGCTAATGGATTGATTTCTAATAATGCAAAATCATTGTCAACGAATGCTTGATAAGCGCCGCTCATCAATTTTACAAACTGGTTGATTTGCTTGCCTTCAAGACCCAGTTTAAATGCCACTTCACGTGCTTGGTAAGGCATTAAACCAACTAATGGATCAACGCTTACTTTAAAGATTTTTTCTGGAGTTTCGCTTGCGACTTCTTCGATATCAACGCCGCCTTCGGTTGATGCCATAAAAGTGACGCGACGCGTAGAACGGTCTACAACTGCACCAAGATATAGCTCAGTTTGTACTGGGTACATATCTTCTGCAACCAATACGAAGTTAACTGGTTGGCCTTCTGCGTCAGTCTGGAATGTAACCAGATTGGTACCGATAAGCTCTTCAGCAACTTGCTTTGCTTCTTCGCGAGTTTTAACGAGCTTCACACCGCCCGCTTTACCACGGCCACCAGCATGAACCTGCGCTTTAATAACCGCAATATCAGTAGGCGTCTTATCAAAAGCAGCAGCAGCTTCGTCGCCATTATGGGCGATGATGCCTTCTTGAATGGGCAAACCGTAGCTTTTTAATAGCTCTTTTGCTTGATACTCATGTAAATTCATTGATTGTATCCTTTATTTTTTACAATTAATAAAAAGTGAAAACAAGTGCAAGGCAGAATAACGCTGCCACACTTATGATGGCGGTGACCGTTATCATAATAGTGATAGCGGCCGCACCATCCGGTTAAACTTGATATTGACTCAAATGCTTTTCATTTTAAGCAAGTTAATCTCAAAAACTATTTACGTTTTTTACGCTGTATGGCATGAATCGCACGGCCATCTGCTGATAAAGCGGCTTCATGAACCGCTTCAGAAATGGTTGGATGCGCAAATGTCATCAACTGCAAATCTTCGATACTAGATACAAATTCCATCGCAATCATACCTTGATGGACAATATCGCCCGCACCAGCAGAAATGGCATGCATACCTAACAAACGATCTGTTTTAGCATCAGCAACAACTTTGATAGAGCCTTGTGCTTCACTTTGTGCAAGCGCACGACCGTTAGCTGCTAGGTTAAATGAACCAGTTTTGACTTCATAACCCGCTTCAGTCGCTTCTTGCTCGGTCAAACCAACCCATGCAATTTCTGGATGGGTATAAATGACGTTGATAATGGTGTCATAGTTAACTTGTGCTTTTTCACCATGAATGCGCTCAACCGCCATCATGCCTTCTTCCATCGCTTTATGCGCAAGCATAGGGCCACGAACCAAGTCACCGATTGCATAAACGCCGTCAAGGTTGGTTTTACACTGGTCATCGACATCGATAAGACCGCGCTCAGTCAACGTGATACCACTGTCTGCGCCCAATAGTTTTTCAGAGTAGGCACGGCGACCAACACAAACAATCAGTTTATCAAAGCTTTCATCCGAGGCTTCACCTTTTGCTTCGCTGGTCACGACAACTTGATCGCCTTTCACTTCAGCATTGATTACTTTGGTATCAACGCGGATATCAAGACCTTGCTTTTTCAGCATTTTACCCGCTTCTTTAGCAATGTCTTTGTCAGCCGCTGCTAGGAAGCTTGGTAGCGCTTCATAGACAACCACTTCTGCGCCCAAGCGGCGCCATACTGAACCTAGCTCAAGACCAATGACGCCTGCGCCAATGACGCCTAAACGCTTTGGTACTTCGGTGAAATCAAGCGCGCCAGTAGAATCAACAATACGGTCGCCGTCAGTTTTTGCCACAGGAATATCGATAGGCACCGAACCTGCTGCAAGAATGACGTTTTTGGCGGTAATAGTCGTTTCACTGTCGTCTTCTAGAGCAGTAAATTTAACTTTTTTATCCGCTCCTTTCCCGTCTTCTAATGTGCCCCAGCCTTGTAGCCAGTCAACGCCATTGCCTTTTAGCAATGCTGCCACGCCGCCAGTCAATTGCTTAACGATAGCTTCTTTACGGCCAATCATTTGCTCGATATCGATAGCAACGTCACCGGTGCTGATACCATGCTCAGCAAGGTCATGCTTGGTCGCTTCATAACGATGTGATGAATCAAGTAAGGCTTTTGATGGGATACAACCGACGTTTAAGCAAGTACCACCGAGTGCGGGCTCGCCTTTATAAACACGTTTTTCGATACAAGCAACGCTCATACCTAACTGGCCTGCACGGATAGCGGCTTCATAACCACCAGGACCGCCGCCGATGATGACTAGGTCATAATTGTCTTTCATAGTACGTTCCTTCTAAACATGTGAACTTTAATTTGTTATAAACAGTCTCATTTAAGAGTCATAATCGTCTTGCATATCGGATAACATTTGTTCATAAGTGTATTCACAAAAATCACTTTCACCTGATATATTTCTAATAGTTATTATCATATTCATCGCAAAATTTTTGAGTTCTTCTACTTCATATAATCTATCAAGTATAGTTTCTTGCGTATCTATATCAAAACCATATTTATTAATCAATATTGAGAACTTATCCCAAAAGGCATTAGAGAATTTATCGCCTTCTTCATAATTTTCGTTAAAAAAACTATCTAAACCTTTTATTCCAGTATGTAACTCAGTCATTTGCTCGTCGGTCAAATCGGTATTTGGCAATCCGTTGATGGCATTAGAAAAAAGCATTCCTACTCCTTATTACACACGCAACACTATGAATACAGAAAAATATTATCTATTGGTTGAAAAAAAGCTTGTATCAGTGGTTACCGATACAAGCTTAAAAGCTTACAGGTCTAGGAGTAGCATGGTTGGATCTTCGACCAACTCTTTGATAGTAACTAAGAACTGTACCGCTTCTTTGCCGTCAATCATACGGTGATCATATGATAGTGCTAGGTACATCATTGGTAAAATTTCAACTTTACCGTCGACTGCCATTGGGCGGTCGTTGATAGCGTGCATACCTAAGATAGCAGTTTGTGGTGGATTCAAGATAGGCGTTGACATGAGTGAACCAAAGACGCCGCCGTTTGAAATGGTGAACGTACCGCCAGTCATATCATCAAGACCAAGTTTACCTTGTTGTGCTTTACCACCAAACTCACGAATCTTAGCTTCAACATCAGACATGCTCATGCGGTCGGTATCACGCAATACAGGAACCACCAAGCCACGATCTGAAGATACGGCAACACCGATATCATAGTAGCCGTGATAAACGATGTCATCGCCGTCTAGTGACGCGTTAACCGCTGGGAAGCGTTTTAGTGCTTCAGTCGCCGCTTTAATAAACAATGACATAAAACCTAGACGTACGCCATGACGCTTTTCAAATTGCTCTTTATACTTAGCACGCATATCCATCAACGGTTTCATGTTGACTTCGTTAAACGTGGTTAGCATCGCTGTTTCTTGTGAGGCAGCCAGTAGACGGTTAGCAACTGTCTTACGTAAACGCGTCATTGGTACGCGTTTTTCAGTACGCTCACCGGTTGATTCAGCAACTGGACGACCGCTATCAGATTTGATAGAGCTATCAGCTTTTAGCGTTGGGTTTGCCATGTCGGTTTTGGTTACACGACCACCGCGGCCACTACCTTCGACGTTTTTAGGATCAACGCCAGATTCTTTCGCCGCTTTTCGTACCGCAGGGCTTTGGTCTTTATGATCCGCTTCGTCTTTTTTATCTGTGGCTTGGACTGGCTCACCGCCATCGGTAGCTTGTTTCGGCTGTACTGGCGCTGCTGGTTGGTCTGGGTCAACTGCAGGCTCATCCGCGCTATCGCTGCTACCACCAGCAGAACTACCGCTAGCACCAGCTTCAAACTCGGCGATTAGCTCGTCTGACAAAACTGTATCGTCAACTTGCTTAACGATTTTGGTAACCACACCGTTATCAGGTGCAACCACTTCTAATACTACTTTATCAGTTTCGATTTCAGCCAATAAGTCGTCGCGGCTAACTTCTTGACCTTCAGTGACATGCCATTCCACGAGGGTGCCATCGGCAACCGATTCTGGAAAAACGGGGGCTTTGATTTCAGCCATCGATATACTCCTTAGATATTGATATTACTCTTTATTATTAAGTCGTGATAGGCAGTCAATACCATTCTCAATCGTCTTACTTTAATGGTAATAGCGGTACGGACTGTTATCGCCTGATTCGTGTATCTTATATAATCTGTTGCTTAAGCCAACTACTATTTAGATAGCTCATCCACACTGATACCAAGACCACCAGCAATAAGCGCTTGCTGCTGCTGAGCATGTAGTTTTGGAGATCCTGTCGCTGGCGCCGCACTAGCAGGACGCGCAACTGGCTCCATGACTTTTGCCTTGGTTGGATGCGGCACAACAATGCGGAACATATGCGGCGCTAAATAGTACCAAGCACCTTGGTTAAGTGGCTCTTCTTGCGTCCAAACAATCTCAGCTAAGTTACTATATTTTTCAATCTCAGCAATCAAACGCTCTTCTGGTAATGGGTATAGCTGCTCGATACGCACAATCGCTACGTGATCTAAACCTAGCGCACGGCGTTGTTCTAATAAGTCATAGTAAACTTTACCGCCGCACAGCACCATACGCGTTACGTTGTCGGCATTTTGCTGATCGATCTCTGGCAATACTGTCTCAAACTTGCCGTTCGCCAGCTCTTCTAGGGTTGAAGTTGCCAATTTATGACGTAGTAAACTCTTCGGTGACATGACGATTAATGGCTTACGAATCGGACGTACCGCTTGACGACGTAGGGCATGATAGATTTGCGCTGGTGTCGTTGGCGTAATTACTTGCATGTTGTCTTCAGCACATAACTGCAAGAAGCGCTCTAGGCGAGCAGATGAATGCTCAGGGCCTTGACCTTCAAAGCCATGTGGTAATAACATGGTTAAACCACAAACGCGCTGCCACTTAGTCTCACCACTTGAGATAAATTGGTCAATCACCACTTGTGCACCGTTCACGAAGTCACCAAACTGTGCTTCCCAAACGATTAGCGCATTCGGCACGGTCGTTGCGTAACCATATTCGAAGGCTAGTACCGCTTCTTCTGATAACAGTGAGTTGTAAGTAGCAAAGCGTGCTTGCGTCTCACTGATATGCGCAAGCGGCACATACATGCTGCCATCGTTGACGTTATAGATTTCACTGTGGCGATGCGAGAACGTACCACGACCCACATCTTCGCCAGTGATACGTACCAAGACATTGTCATGATCGACTAATGACGCATAAGCAAGTGTTTCAGCAGCGCCCCAGTTAAGTGGCTCTTCGCCAGTTTGCATAGCTAGGCGCTGTTCGACCATTTTTTGTACTTGGCGTTGTAGCTTGTAACCTTCTGGCATTTCTGCCATACGGCGACCATAGCCTTTTAGCACTTCGATATCGACGCTGGTATCCCAATCGTCAACCAAATCATGGCCTAAGTAAGGCTTCCAATCAACGAAGAGCTCTTCGTTAGGCTGACTCACTAGAGAGCTGGCAACGTATTCACCGCGGTCCAACGACTCACGATATTCATCTTCGTACTTTTGAGCTTCACTCTCGCTTAACACGCCGGCTTTGATCAGTTGCTGTGCGTAGATAGTGCGAGTGGTTGGTAATTTTTTAATCACTGCGTACATGAGTGGCTGAGTCGCTGATGGCTCATCGGCTTCGTTATGACCGTTACGGCGATAGCAAAACAAGTCAATGATGATGTCTTTGCCAAACTCATGACGGTAATCTAATGCCAATTGTGCCGCGAAAACTACTGATTCAGGATCGTCACCGTTTACGTGCAAGATAGGCGCGTGCACCATTTTTGCAACATCAGTACAATACTCAGTCGAGCGTGCATCTTCTTGACGGCTGGTGGTAAAACCAATTTGGTTATTAATAACAATATGTACTGTACCGCCCGTGGTATAACCACGCGTCTGTGACATCTGGAAGGTTTCTTGAACCACACCTTGACCTGCAAAAGCCGCATCGCCATGAATAACGATCGGTAGTACAGAGTTGCCTGTTTTATTATCTTGTAGTGGTTGGTCATTACGGCGAACTTGACGCGCGCGTACCGAACCTTGCAATACTGGTGCGACAATCTCAAGGTGCGATGGGTTAAACGCCAATGCCAAATGCGCCTCACCGCCCGGTGTCATCACGTTCGATGAAAAACCATTATGATATTTAACGTCACCTGAGCCTTTTTCCGGCTGTACTTTACCATCGAACTCATCAAACAAATCGGCAGGGTTTTTACCCAAGATATTAACCAATAGGTTTAAACGACCACGGTGAGCCATACCAATAACCATCTCTTTAGTACCATAACCGCCAGCACGTTGGATGATTTCATTGATAGCAGGAATAAAGCTCTCACCACCTTCTAGACCAAAGCGCTTAACACCCGTATATTTACGAGCCAAATATTTTTCTAAGCCTTCGGCAGCGGTTAAACGCTCAAGGATTGAGAGACGTTTTTCTTTATCAAACTCGATATAACCCAGATTGGTTTCTAGGTATTTTTCCATCCAGCGCTTTTCGGTGCTGGTGGTCACGTGCATATATTCCGTACCGATATGACGGCAGTAGACGCGCTCCATGATCTCGATGATTTCACGTAGCGTCGCTTCATCTTTACCAATATTTAAATCATTGGTTGGGAATACGGTATCAAGGTCGGCTTCAGAAAGATTGTGATAAGCAAGGGTTAAATCTTCCACTTCTGCACGTGGATGCAAATCTAATGGGTCAAGCTTAGCGCGGCGATGACCACGGCGGCGATAGGCTGAAATCAGCTGCTGCACGCCCATTTGTTTTGGGTCAGCACAATTTGAATCGCCAGCTTGTGAGCCAGAGGTGTCAGTATTTACTTTGTTCGCCGTTTGATTGCGCGCAAGCAACAAAAACTGATCTTTAATAGCATTGTGCTTGGCATCATTTGGCGTCTTGTATTGTTCAAAATACGCCTGCCAATCGTTATCAACGCTACTAGGATCATCTAGATATTGCTCATAGAGCGCTTCGATATATTGAGCATTGTCGGCAGCCAGTTCAGTATGATCTAGGCTCGCAGTTTCTTTAGTTATACTATTCATAATAATCGTCTATTTGATAGATAAATGAATGGAATCGTGCTTATTATTGTGTTGTTCGTTATAGGTTAGCGACATCAATCGTCGCTTTTTACCGTTAAAACTTGTCTTAACATTATCTTTTTATTAACCATATCTATAAGTTACCGCTTCTGGTCAATTAAAAACATCGTACCCAAGCTATGTCGTTATAAAAAAGATAATTGCAATACCACGCTTACTATTAAAATTATTTGTGAACGGTCGGTTTTCTTTAGTGGCTCGTTTGACAACATTAATTTATATATAATGCTTGCAACTATAACTAAATTATTAATAGCATGGTTTTACTCAAAAAATTTTGTCTTCAGTTAGCCTTTTAATTGGCTATTTTCGCTGAAGTGGCTTGCTATGGTAGAAAAATATAGGCGATATCACGCCAAAGATATAGTGATGTATAGGGTAACATGCCTGCCTACCACGCCATAGTTTGTTTGTTCAATACTAGGTATTTACGAAATGAATATCAACTATCATTCCTCGCAACTAGTTAACTTTTATTTGAACAAATTTAGCTAAATTTATAGCCTGCTTTTTGCATTTCTATAGATTTTGAGCGATATAAACATTTATGGTTAATCACTACCATTAAATGAATCTGCGTGAAAATATACGGTTATAATCAATTATATAGACATGCGCACGATATAGCATGCCCTCTTACATACAAGCAACGTATTGTTAATACAGCCTTACTTTCATTGACTGACGCACCACTGCCCATCAACAATAGCTTTTAAAATATCAGTTTTGTGATGCTAGCTTTATAACTGACAGTTTAATACTGATAACCTTGAATAAAAAACACCACCTAATGAGAGGTGGTGTTTTTTTAACAGCGCTATTATAAAGCTAATTACCAATAAATGGTAGACTAACCTGCTTGATCGATCAGTAAATTGCGCAGATGACCGATGGCTTTGGTTGGATTTAGGCCTTTTGGACATACAGATACGCAGTTCATGATTCCGCGGCAACGGAATAAGCTGAATGGGTCTTCTAAACGTGATAGACGAGCACGGATATCAGTATCGCGGCTGTCAGAAACGAAACGGTTGGCATTCAATAGTGCTGCTGGACCTAAGAACTTATCAGGGTTCCACCAGAATGATGGGCAGCTGGTTGAACAGCACGCACATAAAATACACTCATACAAACCGTTCAATTTTTCACGCTGTTCAGGTGACTGCAAACGCTCGGTTGCTGGCGCTGGCTGGTCATTGATTAAGAACGGATGAACTTTTTCGTATTGCTCATAAAATTGGTTCATGTCGACGACCAAATCACGAACCACTGGCAAACCTGGTAACGGACGAACCGTTACTTTTTCAGGCAAGGTGTTCATGTTAATCAGACAGGCTAGACCATTTTTACCATTGATATTCATGCCATCTGAACCGCAAATGCCTTCACGGCACGAGCGACGGAAAGTAAGGGTTTCGTCTTCTTTCTTTAGGCGTAATAACACGTCAAGCAACATACGATCTGAATCTAACAACTCAATCGTATAAGTTTGCATGCGCGGCGCTGCGTCCACATCAGGATCGTAGCGATAGATTTCGATGGTGCGAGTACCTCGGCTCATAATGCTAAACTCCACACATTGGTGATGCGGGCTAACAAGCGTACAGTCTAAAGACTGCTATTTATCAGCGCTAGTATGACTATTTCATAGCACTGATAAAAGCTTATCGCTGGCGCTCACCTTTTATTAAATAAGGGATAAAACGTTAATTCTATGTATATACAAAACTGTATGCTCAAAACTACAAGGGCTAGAATTAATAAACGCGAACTTTTGGCTCGACATAATCGACCGTCAATGGCACTTTACGTACAGGCTTATAGATAATACGATTGCCTTCAGAATACCATAGGGTATGCTTCATCCAATCATTATCGTTACGGCCGTTTGGTGCATAATCATCATCTTCTGGGCGATCGTAGTCAGACACACTGTGCGCGCCGCGGCTTTCATGACGGTTAGCGGCCGATATCATCGTCGCTTTTGCCACTTCATACAAGTTGGCTACTTCAAATGCTTCGATACGCGCGGTATTAAATACTTGTGATTTATCAGCCAAATGGATTTGGTCGATTTTATCAGCAAGCGCTAGAATCTGCTTAACGCCTTCATCCATCATCGCCTGCGTACGGAATACACTGGCATGCTTTTGCATAATGGCGCGAATCTCGTCAGCCACGTCTTGCGCATTGTAGCCTGAAGTTGATTGTTGCAATTTGTCTAAACGACGCACAGTGAAATCAAGCACGTGTGGATCAAGCGGCTTGTAGTTATGGTCAGCATGATGGAATTCATCAACGATATGCTTACCAGCAGCACGACCAAAAACCAATAAATCAAGTAGCGAGTTGGTACCTAAGCGGTTGGCACCATGCACACTAACGCACGCACACTCACCGATTGCATAAAGACCTTTAACGACGTTGCCTTTGGCATATAGACCGTCTTCATCGGTACCCGCTTCTAGATCCGGTACAATCACTTGACCATGAATCGTGGTTGGAATACCACCCATCATATAGTGAATGGTTGGGATAACTGGAATTGGCTCTTTAGTGATGTCAACGTTGGCGAAGTTTTTACCAATCTCGAAAACTGATGGCAGACGCTTCATGATGGTGTCGACACCCAAATGGGTCATATCCATTACGATATGGTCAGCGTTTGGACCACAGCCGCGACCTTCTTTGATTTCTTGGTCCATTGAGCGTGATACCAAGTCACGTGGTGCCAAGTCTTTCACGGTGGGCGCATAACGCTCCATGAACGCTTCACCATCTTTATTACGTAAGATAGCGCCTTCACCGCGGCAACCTTCGGTCAATAGTACGCCCGCACCATGAACGCCCGTTGGGTGGAACTGCCAGAATTCCATATCTTGCAATGGAATACCTGCACGAACCGCCATGCCAATACCGTCACCCGTATTGATATAAGCGTTGGTAGAAGCCGCAAAGATACGACCAGCACCGCCTGTCGCTAATACAGTGATTGGTGATTGGAATACCGCTACCGTACCAGTTTCTTGCTCAAGCGCGATAACGCCATTGATGTTACCGGCCTCGTCTTTGATCAAATCAAGGGCGATCCACTCGATAAAGAACTCAGTACCTTGCTGCAAGTTTTTCTGATAAAGCGTATGCAATAGCGCGTGACCCGTACGGTCAGCAGCAGCGCAAGCACGTTGTACAGCTTTTTCGCCATAGTTTGAGGTATGACCACCAAATGGACGCTGATAAATGGTGCCATCTTCGTTACGGTCAAACGGCATACCCATGTGCTCAAGCTCATATACTACTTTCGGCGCTTCACGGCACATGTACTCAATGGCGTCTTGGTCACCTAACCAATCTGACCCTTTCACGGTATCATAAAAGTGAAAGTGCCAGTTGTCATTACTCATGTTACCCAAACTTGCGCCGATACCGCCCTGCGCTGCAACGGTGTGTGAACGGGTTGGGAATACTTTGGTTAAGACTGCAACCTTCATGCCCGCTTCGGCCAAATGCAATGAAGCACGCATACCTGAGCCGCCGCCACCAACGATGACCGCGTCATAGTTCAGGGTTTTAATATTGCTAATGGTATTATCTTGTCTAGTTGCCATTACGGTTTTCCTAATGCCTGTTAATGCTTAGAAGTAAATAAAAAGGCTGATGTCTATGCTGGTTTCTGTCTTATCATGCGGCAACGTCGGCTAATATTTGCGCTCACGCTACTGAAAATAATTTCAACCATCAAAATCTGCTATCAATACCTTTTAACCACTTAAATTGCATATCTATCGTTATATTGGGCTTATCTGTTTATTTAACTATCGGTCTAACTGTCATGCAACTGCTTAATAATGCACTGGTATCAGTGATAAGTTAAATTGAGAAATACCCAACGCTATGATTGGCTCTGTCTATTTTGGCTACTAACGGATTTTATTCTCTAAACGCTTTTAAATCAGTAAGGCTATAAATGCGGTTAGATTCATCCGTTATTATTCATCGATATATGGCTGCTAATACTACGCTTATAAATAGCCGATGAATAAATATTTACCGGTATGATAAAAAGTTAAACAGCAACAACACCGAAGCCGTTACCCCAAAAAATCATAATGCCCCAAAATAGGAAGACTAAAATAGCGATAATCATCAATGTTTGTAAAAATAAACGCAGTTTAGGCGCGCTTTCACCCATCTTGCCAGAGGTAATATAGTCGGTAAATACCGTCCACATACCGACCCACGCGTGACCAGCCAATGCCAAAATAGCCAACAAGCTGAACAGACGCATCGGTAAACTGGTCATAAAATCAGACCATTCAATGAAGGTTACATTGCCATGGGTTAAGAAAAAGCCCAGCAACACCACACTGTAAACGGCTAGAATAACCGCACTGATACGTTGGACCATCCAATCACGGGTACCTGAGCTTGTTAGACCGGTGGCGCTTTTGATTCCTGAATCATTTTTTATCATTAGAACATCACCCATACAAATGACGCGACAATTAAAATCGCTGCAATCACTAAGCTGACAACAGACGCCATACGCGCCGATTGTAGCTCTTCATTTTGACCATTATCAGCAAATAAATGCTTCACGCCCATCACGAAGTGATAAGCAATGGCGGCGACGAAAATCCACGCTAAAAAGCGAATAAAGACATTGTCAAACACGGTTTCAAAACTCTCAGGCGATGCCAAAGAGTTCTGTAATAACCACAGCATGACTGGGATAAGTAGAAATAAAACAATGCCAGAGATACGATGCAAGATAGAAGCAATTGCAATCGGTGAGCGGTTAACGCTAATCACTTGGCTTAAGGGCAGATTAATAGGTCGGTTGCTTTTCACAGCGGGCATCCTTTTTGCGGTTATACTCCTGTATCAGCTATCAACGCATTATATGAATACTATTTATCAATACTATTCTACAAGCAGCAAGCAACACATGAGATGAATAAAGTAAGGAAGGGCTAGCTGACGTCCTTTCATTTGCGCTAAATATGCAAGGTCGATAAGTCTTATTTATCTGACGTTCAGATAAACTCTATAAATAAAATCTATGCCCATAGCGACTGTTTATTTAGTTGCTATTTGGGTCGTTTCCATTTATAAAGTGGTTATAGACTCTCCTATCGCTCACTGAAGTGACAATCCCTTTTTATGACAAATCATTCACGCCCTTTATACAAAATAAAGAGGTTACATGGAGTTCATAATATGGGATAAATCGATTAACTATTCTATTTTTACGACGTTGCATCAACAAAAAAGATAACGCCATAATATCATCTGTAGAGTATCATTTTTTATTAAGGCAAACTTCACTGTTGGCTATTTAAAAATAGAACAGTTAACAAGAATATTCAAACGATAAGTCGGGATTTAGTCTATCAACCGAACAGTCAATCATCAAAAAGTCTCAATAAAGCTGGGCTTTATCAATAGTTTTATCAGAGCAACCTATTCATTTGCGCAAAGCTAGTGCCAGTTAAATCCCTCCAATTATAAAATGACTGCGCCATAATTACAAATTTATCCCCTAAATAGTGGTTATCGGTGATTATTTAACAAAAAGCTAGCTATTGGTAAGACGAATTTATTAGTATTGGTATTTCAGAATCAATTTTTGATCCAAATTAATCTGTCGGCTACTCATACTCTGTCTAACGCATGGTCCATTGGGGCAAATAGTAAAAGCGTTTATTTTACGATAAAGTGTTAATTTCTATAATGTTAATGAGAATCATTACTTTAGAAGTAAACAGCAGACATGCGGTTAATTTACCAAATAGACATATTTTGATACAAAGTTTACAGTCGTTTAGTACGACTAATGCACACCTATTACAGACATTACTGCTAAAAGTCTTTTCAAAACCTCAGTAATTACTGCTAATATAGCCTGCATATTAAATGGGTTAGAATTTTTTGACCGTTTAACAAGTGAAGACGCGAGGGTATGCGTCGATATAATTTTATTCCAACAAGTTAAAAACAATGGAGAGCAGTTTATGGCTGACAACAATGCCAAATTAAGCGTAAATGGTAAAGAATACGAATTTCCTATTATTGAAGGTACTTTAGGGCGTCCAGTTATCGATATTGCTGCTCTACAAGATTCAGGCTTTTGGTCTTATGACCCAGGTTTTAAAGTAACCGCTCCTGTTGAATCTAAGATTACTTACATTGATGGCGGTAAAGGTGAGTTATTACACCGTGGCTACCCTATCGACCAGTTAGCCAACAATGCTGAATACTTAGAAGTGGCGTATGCACTGATTCATGGTGATCTACCAAATGCTGAGCAAAAAGCAGATTTCTATGAAAAGGTTCGTAAGCACACCGGCGTTCATGACCAATTACGTAAATTCTTTGAAGGTTTCCGCCGTGACGCGCATCCAATGGCGATTATGGTTGGTGTCGTTGGTGCCTTATCAGCGTTTTATCATGACAACTTAGACGTCAGCAACGAAGAACACCGTGAAATCACCGCTATTCGTCTAATCGCTAAAATGCCAACGCTTGCAGCGATGAGTTATAAATACTCGCAAGGCGAACCGTTCATGTATCCACGTAATGATTTTAATTACGCAGAAAACTTCTTATACATGATGTTTGCAACCCCTGCTGATGTTGACTACAAAACCAATGACGTGATTACTCGCGCGATGGACAAAATCTTTACTTTGCATGCTGACCACGAGCAAAACGCTTCAACCTCTACGGTACGTCTAGCAGGCTCTACTGGTGCCAACCCTTATGCGTGTATCGCTGCCGGTATCGCTGCCCTTTGGGGTCCATCACATGGCGGCGCTAACGAAGCTGTCCTTGAGATGCTAGATGAAATTGGTTCGGTAGAAAACGTTCCTGAATTTATGGAAAAAGTGAAAAGCCGTGAAGTAAAACTGATGGGCTTTGGTCACCGTGTTTACAAAAACTTTGACCCACGCGCACAAGTGATGAAAGAAACTTGTGACGAAGTATTGGGCGCATTGGGTATCAATGATCCTAAGCTTGAGCTTGCTATGGCACTTGAGAAAATCGCTTTAGAAGACCCGTACTTCGTTGAGCGTAACCTGTATCCAAACGTTGATTTTTACTCAGGCATTATACTTAAAGCCATCGGTATCCCAACGTCAATGTTTACCGTCATCTTCTCACTGGCGCGTACTTCTGGTTGGATCAGCCATTGGTTAGAGATGCATAGCGCTCCGTTCAAAATCGGTCGCCCACGTCAATTATATACTGGTGAGACGCATCGCGACTTCATTAAAGTTGAAGACCGCAAATAGTAAGCTGTTATTGGCAGCATAAAAAATCCCGCGACTGAGCGGGATTTTTTTATGGTCTAAATTCAATAAAATGATGACTACTTATTCTTTATTGAAATTCTTTTAAGGTCTGCTCATATTTTGCAATTTGCTCATCATAACCTTGGATGGTTTCATTAAATTTTGCCATCAGTCTCTCAAACTCTTGCTGTTGGTCAATTTTCATTTGCTGCATATCCATGACCTGTTGGGCTTCTATTTGCTCCCAAACCTGATGTTGGATAATCAAACGCGCCAGCGCCGGACTTTTTGCACTCAATCGACCAGCGATTTCTGCATGTTCAAATAACTGCGGCGTCAAGGTGGCAATGTTAATCAAGGTATCAACTTCTTCTACATTAAGCGGCGTAGTTACAGGTTGATAAAGCGCGTCCATCGCTTGCTGATAACTGTCTATAATCTGCTCATCTGTCAGCATCACAGGTTTGCGCGGCTCAAGACTGATACGCTTAAGCACCGTTAAATCGCGCTCGCCAACCTCGGTACTGGTATTGATATCCGCGTCCGTACTCGCATCAGCGTCAACCTCAGAGTCATTGCTAACGTCTGACTCACTATTGCTATTGTTCGTATCAGCAGCTGAATTCGTAGCAGTTGGTTTTGCTATTCGCTCAGAATCGGTAGTATTTGCAACTGGATTAGCAGCATTAGACGGCTTAGCATTGTCTACTGACGCAGTAGGGGTATTATCTGGCAACAAATCATTGCCACTGTCTGAGGCGTCTGCCGCTTGTAGCGATTCATATTCGGCTTGTAGACGCTGCTGTAAACTTTTCGCTTGCACAAGATACAAGGGTTGAAATTGCTCTATGCGCGCAGCAGCGGAGTCACTTTTACGCATCGGCTGACTGTCCTCTACGCTGGTTTTTTCTTTGGGTTGACTATTATCAGCTACTGGTGCTTCTGCTTGCTGCTGACAGCCGCTTAGCAATAAAATTCCAGTCATGGCGGCCGCTAGCAAGGAGCGCGTACGCGGCGGCATAATTGCTTCATTTAGCGACCTTGTATTTATATAGGTATGATGAGTCTCACCATCAGGCTTTACGAACAAATTTTTAAACATCCGAGTTCTCATCCTTATTAAAAGCAGTGCGCTTATATGCTGAGGCTACTAGCTATTTTATTTTGTCTGTATGTTTAGCAGCTTGTTATTATTATAAAAAGGTTCAGTCATCATATAAATATTATAAGATAAAAGAAAGATTAAACTTTAAATGTCTCATGAGTTTTATGTTCGTCGCGGGTTCTATTATGGTCATGGCTTTTATCGATTTTTTGTGACGCTAAAAATGGAATACAACTTTCAAAACCCTGACAATCGCGACCTTGCTGCCGACTGATAAAATAATCTTGTACCATGCGTGCTTGCTGCTCAATACCATAGTTGAAAAAAGGTTTGCCAGCGGCAAGTACATAATCATAGCGGCGATCAATCATAGCACCGCGCACGACTTTAAGACCTTGCTGCAATTGCCACACATGGGTCAATTCATGAATAAGCCAGCTTTGCTTACCCAATGATGATTGGCTAAAATCTGTGACCCAGTCGTCCGGGTGGAAATAAATATTACCATTAGGACTGACAGCGTAGTTTTTTAGTACCCAGCATGCGGTTTTTAGCTGAACTTGCTCAAGCCGGATACTATCACCAAACACCGAACGAGCCAGTGCTATCTCTCCAGCCGCCAGCTGACGCGAACGCTGCTTGGTAGCATTAAGAGGCCTAGCACGAAGAGACTCAGCGCGTTTAAATAAACGCTTGAAAGCAGATAGCGACAGCATAAATGTCTTACCTCGTATTGGTTGCTCGTTTTATATTTGATAATTTGTCATAACATGATTGGTCATCACTGCTAAACCATTAATAAGGTCGAAATTGCTTAAAACAAAGCCTTTAAGACATAAGCTGTACACTTAGCTGACTTTTATTAACGTAAATCTGCGTTAGCCTAGCTATAGTCACAACAATACAAAAAAAACAGTCGTTTAATTGATAATAGAGATTTTTATGCCACCCAGTTTTCATGCCGATACGCCCCTTGCTCAGCGCATGCGCCCAAAAACGCTCGACGCTATTATTGGCCAAGAGCACCTGTTAGCAGCAGGCGCACCGTTACGGCGCTTGGTTGAGCAAGGGCACCTGCCATCGATTATTTTGCATGGCGAAGCAGGCATTGGGAAGACCACCATCGCGATGCTATTGGCTGATGCGGTTGGCCGACCTTTTCATGCGTTATCGGCATTAAATACGGGCGTGAAGCAATTACGTGAAGTGCTAGAAACAAAAGACTCGTTAAGTTTTGAATCGCCGGTGGTATTTATCGATGAGATTCACCGCTTTAACAAAGCGCAGCAAGATGCGTTACTTGGGGCGGTAGAGTCAGGTGATATTACGTTAATTGGGGCGACGACTGAAAACCCGTCGTTTAGTGTGAATAACGCCCTGCTATCGCGCTGCCAAGTGTATCGTCTAGAGCCGCTCACACCTGAGCAAATCAGCGCCGTATTGCAGCGCGCGCTATTAGAAGACAATATCCTTAAAAACCTGACAGTTGATTTGCAGGCGCAAGAGACGATTAGCCAATTGGCACACGGTGATGCCAGAAAAGCGCTCAATCTATTAGAGCTTGCCATTCAAACGGCAGATAGCAAACAATCGCCATTAATTATCAATGATGAATTGGTCGCTCGGGTCGCTCAGACGGCGCTGGTGCGCTACGATAAAGATGGCGAGCAGCATTACGATATCATCTCGGCCATGATAAAATCTGTACGCGGCTCAGACCCTGATGCGGCGCTATATTGGATGGCACGGATGCTAGTTGGCGGTGAGCCCGCTGATTTTATCGCACGGCGTTTGGTGATTTTAGCCAGTGAAGATATTGGTAATGCCAATCCAAACGCCCTGCTCCTTGCCGATGCTGCACTACGTAGCGTACAGTCTATCGGCATGCCAGAAGCGCGCATTATCTTGGGGCAAGTGGTAGTTTATCTGGCGACCAGCGCCAAGAGTAACAGCACTTATAAGGCCATCAATGCGGCAATGGCCTTGGCAGAAAAAGACGCCTCACCCGTACCGCTACATTTGCGTAATGGCGTGACCAAATTGATGCGCAATCAGGGCTATGGTGAAGGTTATGTATATCCGCACAATTATCCCAATCATTATTATCCGCAAAGCTATCTGCCGAACAATTTAATCGGCACAAGTTTTTATGAATTTGCGGACAATCAGCGCGAGCAGCACAGCAAGCAGTTTATGGACTGGCTAAAAACCCAAGCAGCCAGTAATGAATAGCAGCATATTTGCTTGCATCATTGATAATACTTATCGCTATTTTTAAGCGATTAATAGACATATTGGTAAGATGACGCAGCACAGTAGGATGAAAAGCGTTAAAATAGCCTCATAATGATATATACAAGTCAATTGAGCGCAGCAATTTTATTGCTTATTGCTTATTGCTGTTATTAAGCCACGCCATGCTTTACAACAGCGCTTGACGCCCTCTGCTGCTACAATAGACAAATAATAATTTAACCTTATCATCAAACCCATCTATACATAATAAAATATTGAGACTTCCTATGAGTTTAAATACGATTCCTGAGATTATCGAAGACATTCGTGCTGGTAAAATGGTCATCTTGATGGATGACGAAGATCGCGAAAACGAAGGCGATATCATCATGGCCGCGACCCACGTGCGCCCTGATGATATCAACTTTATGATTACCCACGCGCGTGGTTTGGTTTGCTTAACCTTGTCAGAAGCGCGCTGCCAACAGCTGGCATTGCCGCTCATGTCTGACCGCAACGAGGCAAAATTTAGCACCAACTTCACCGTTTCTATTGAAGCGGCTGAAGGCGTGACCACAGGTATTTCTGCCGCTGACCGCGCTCGTACCATTCAAGCAGCAGTGTCTTCTTCAGCAAAACCAGAAGATATCGTCCAGCCTGGGCATATTTTCCCGATTATGGCTCAAAATGGTGGCGTCCTGCACCGTGCCGGTCATACCGAAGCAGGTTGTGATTTGGCTCGCCTAGCAGGGTTGGAGCCAGCAGCCGTTATCGTTGAGATCATTAAAGACGATGGCACGATGGCGCGCCGTGATGACCTTGAGATATTTGCTAAAGAGCATGGTCTTAAAATCGGGACGATTGCCGATTTGATTAACTACCGGATTGCCAATGAGCAAACGGTCGAAGAGGTTGAATCCCATCCGTTTGAGACCGAATACGGTACCTTTACCTTGCATCGCTTCCGCGAGTTTGGTGCAGACGAAACTCATTTAGCTTTGGTAAAAGGTGATGTCAGCGAAGGCGTCAGTACCGTTCGTGTACATGGCTTCCATCCTTTACGTGACTTGTTTGCGGCGAAAAACGACACCACTGGTCGTAGCGGCTGGAGCGTACGCTCAGCACTAGAAGAAATAAACAATTCAGAGCGCGGCGTGTTGGTTTGGATCGGCAATCATCAGCCGATTGACTTGGGAGAGGCATTGGATAAAGCGGCTGAAAATCAGTCCATGTCTACCATCGCTCAGCAGCCTTATCGCAGTATCGGGGTTGGCGCACAGATTTTACGTCATTTGGGCGTACGTGATATGCGCTTACTGTCGTCACCAATGAAGTTTTATGCGCTGTCAGGTTTTGATTTAAATGTAGTAGACTTTGTTCATGCGCCTAAGCAAAAATGAAGCTTAGAAATTAAAAGGCACAGCAACCTGAAAAAGGCACGCTAATATCATTTAGCGTGCCTTTTTATTTTTAACGGTATCATTTTAGTGATATTGATACTTAATAATTTGGCCGGCTTTTCAAAGTTTTTAAATTTTTTAAAATTCGGGCGTATGGTTAAATTTTGCCTCTAGTTTCAATAACCGCTCACGCTCCTCATTGCTCCACGGCAATTTATCCTTACCATCACTGTCTAAACGGACGATAACGGCATCAGCGATCGCGACAATCGCCTCTTGAGCACAGCTATAATAGCTATATTCCATCACGATACTGGTATTGCCCAAGCGCTGGCAACGCACGCCTAATAATAACGTATCGGGATAGGTCACCGGGCGTAAATACTGACAGCTTGATTGCGCCAATACTGTCACCATACTGCCATCAAACATACCTAGCGCTTGCAGATAGCCAATCCGTGCTGACTCCGCATAACGATAATAGACCACGTTATTTAGATGATTAAAGGCATCCATTTCGCCCCAATGGATCGGCTGCTGATGAATGATTGGATAATGCGCTAGCTCGCTAGGACGGCTATCATCTACGCCATTATTATTTGCGTTTGTGTGTTGTTCAAAAGCACTCATCACTGCATTTCTCTTATTTTTTTATAGAATTTCAAAAACGACAATTAACGCTTAGGCTTATCTAAAATTTGCGTGGTCAATAATGGCGTTGGCTGTGGCGCCGTGGCAATCAGGCGATCTAACCAGTCAACAACTTCTGCGATATTATGAGGGGCAGATTTGGTTTGATCTTTATCTTTAGAAGTTGCGTTGCTCGTTGTTTGAGCGTTTTTATTATCGGTAGCGGATTTTGACGCAGACGTATCTACTAAGGTTTGTAGCTGTTTACGTGCTTGCCGCAGATAGCCAACCAGCTGATCTTTTTCACGCATATTGCTTGCTTGACTGGCAAGGTTTAAAGTCATAATCACTTCATGAATGATAAGCTCTTTGCGGGTGACGCCGACATCGTTAGCGCTAGTATTAGACGCGCCAGCTGCACGAGCAGGACGCTGATAATTATGCAAAAACGCTTGGATATTTTGAATGGCTAAGTTTTGTAGCTGCCAAGGACTCGGCTGCGAGCTTCTTGCTTGCAAGCGTTCTATGTCTTTCATCAAACTTTGCTTAATTACCACGGTAAGCGCAGGCGCAATCTCATTACTGCTTTGAGACAGTTGCCAATGCAGACCGCGCAACAAGTCAATCGCCGCACTCTCGTTATTATCCGCCAATAATCTATCGGCCGCCTGTATCTGAATGCGCAATAAATCAAGCTGGTTTTGCGCTTGGCTACTAGCAGCGACGCGCGGCTCTGGCAGCGTCTGCTGACTCATCGCAAAGATGCGATCGTCCATCTCATTTAGGCGGCTGACGACTTGCTCATTACTTTGCAAGCGCTCATTTATACTGCGCTCAAAGCGCTGTTGACTAATAAACAACCACAGCAGAGCAGCAATAAGCAATAATATGACCAGCCATTGCAAACGTACCAAAAACATATTTGCTTGCCGGCGCTGCTGAATAGCAGAAGGCTCCTTAGCTAACGAGTCAGAATTCATGGACATAAGGCAGCACCGTTGGTGAATAATTTTTTAAGCAAATATAAAATAAATGGCTTGAGAAAAGGAAGTGTTTTTTAACTGCAACCAACTAGCGGTGTATGGATTGCCGCAACAATGGTTTCGGGCGCCAAATCTTCCACGCGCCAATAACTTAAATCCTGACTAGCAACCATATTGGCTAAGCGCTCACCTAGTACGACATAAGCAAAATCGTTGAGTTGCAGCGGCGCACGGTTTGATTTTTCTGCATTGGCTTTTTGCGCTGCCACTTCTGTAACAATCGCTTGCCAATGCTCAAACGCTGTGCCACTACTGACAATCACGATGGGTCTGGGCTGCTCAGACTTTTGGCTAAGATACTGGGCGTACCATTCTTTATACTGCGCCATAGCATCATTGGGCATTTTGCGCTCATACCAAGCGATGCTATCGATATGGACACCGCGCGCCTGTAAGGTATTGACCAATAAACGCCGCCCGCCAAGCCCGCGCCATACCAGCAGCTTATCACCAGCCTGCAGGCTGTCAATTTCTGGCATCGCTAACATACCTTCATTATTAGCAATCAGAGGTTGCAATACTTGATAATTCGTCGCATCGAGTTTAGCGTCATTTAATACCGCTGCCGTGGCTTCTCCTACCGCTATCAGATGGCTTGGTGCTGTTAAACCTTTAAAACTAACGTCTTTTTGCGCGCTATTATTTACCTCAGCCAATTGAGCTTGGCGTTCATGCTCAAGCGCCTGCCAAACGGCTAAGCCAGAAGCTGCTGCTGTCGGACTTACAATAACAAGCGCCTGATAATCACCGGCAAACCATTGGCGCATCAATGCCATGTCTTGCTCGGTCGTTGGCCGCGCCTCTAAGGACAACATTGGTATATCAACCACTGAAAATCCTGTCGCCTGCAAATGATTGGTCAGCGGCGCCGCACGTTCAACTGGACGCGTATTGATGACCACTGGCGGCAGCGATGCTGGCTTATTAATGGTTTGGTTTGAAGCAGTAGACTCAGAGGATGACCAAGACATAAACATACCGTGACAGAAGTTTTGGAAAGTAAGCTTACGCATACAGTCATTGCAGCGACTTTATGCGTAACTGGACAGCGACATTTTATTGTTATGCAACTTAAAAGTTATTTTATAAGCTTTATTTAGACTGATAAATCGCTGATAAAATATCACCCGCACCAATGGCTAGTAGCATCTCAGCGACTTCAATACCTAACTGATTGGCTTGCGCTTCTTGTTCGACTTGACTGCCAGTTAAGGTCAAGCGTTTATCAGCTTTGAGTAGCTCGCTACCGTCTTCTTGACCGACGCGGCCGCGTAGCCATAATACATTACCATTGTCGTTATTACCGTTTTGGCCATTGTTTTTGCTACTGCTATCGTCGTCTGCATCAGCCATTTGTAACACAGCATAAGCGGCAATCGGCACTTGGCAACCGCCTTGTAAATGACGGTTTAACGCACGCTCAGCGATAAGACGGATACGAGCTTTGTCATCGTTTAACGGTGCCAGCAGTTTTAACACTTCGTCATCACCTTCGCGACATTCAATCGCAAGTGCCCCTTGGCCAACCGCTGGCAAGCAAACATCAATATCCAGCTCACTACGAATGCGCTCGTCATGCTCGATACGCTGTAAACCACTGGTTGCCAAAATAATAGCGTCATACTCGCCGGCATCGAGCTTACCTAAACGCGTACCAACGTTGCCGCGCAGGGTCTTGATTTGTAAATCGGGACGATAGGCTTTGATTTGACATTGACGACGCAAGCTTGCGGTACCAACCACTGCTCCCTGTGGTAACTCATCGATATTATGATAAGTATTCGATACAAAGGCATCGGTTGGCGAAGCGCGTTTACAATAAACACCAAGCGTCAAGCCTTCTGGCAATTCCATCGGCACGTCTTTTAAAGAATGTACCGCGATATCTGCCTGTTTATCATATAACGCCTGCTCAAGCTCTTTAACAAACAAACCCTTACCACCAATTTTTGCCAGCGGCGTATCCAAAATCTTATCGCCTTTGGTGACAATTTTTAGCAGGTTAATGGTCAGCTCAGGATACAGCGTCAGTAGGCGGTCACGAATGTGCTCCGCTTGCCATAATGCCAATGGACTTTGGCGGGTGGCGATATTTAAGGTAGTCAAAGCAGGTTGCTGCATGGTGCTCATAAAAGGCCTCAATAGATTCGATATAAAATCGCGTTGCTGAATAACAGTTACTTAACGACAACCGCTCAACAACGGTCGCTCAACAACAAAGGATTCATTATCTTTACAATAATGCGAATGTATAGTCAAAATACCCTAAAAACGCTACGGTATTGCTGATATCAATTTTTCGTAGCCTCTGTCTGCGCAGGCACAGCAAGCAAGAAAAATTGATATCAGCAGTGCGTGATGCATTGATATTACTTTTCTCTCACTATAGTATTCAATATAAACGTTAAATGTCTTTAAACTGAGTGCTACAAAAAAATACCCCTATTTAAGCATAAATAAGGGTTTGATGATATGGCAGGATTATTTCAACAGATTACTGCGCTTGCTGCTTAGTGCATTCTAGGATAGTTTACCTGTAGACAGTTTGCCGCTACATATTTTGAATTTTTTCACGTAAAGCCGGTAGATTGCGGCGACTGACTGCTAAAGTTTCATCAATACCTTTAAAGTGCAGCTGAAACTGTCCGGCATCGAGTGTTTCTAAAAAATCTAGATATTTAATATTGATAATGGCGTTGCGATGGACTCGAAATAACTTGCCTTCAAATTCTTGCTCAAGCTCTTTTAACGTATCATCAATAAGTACAATGCCGTCTTTGTGGCGTACTTTGACATACTTTTGATCGGCGGTAAAATAGTAGATGTCTTTGAGCTCAATCAGCTCTACACCGCGGTGGGTACGCGCCACGATATGTTCGCGCACTGGGCGCGCGGTTGGATTCTCAAGTTTGCGAATCTCGTTTAATTGCGCCGCATTGAGATTGGTGGCTTTTTTTAGCGCCTCGAGTAATTCATCTTTATTGGCAGGTTTTAACAGATAACCGATGGCGTTGGCTTTGAGCGCCGCGATGGCATAATGGTCATACGCCGTGACAAAGATAATGGCAGGTGGATGGTTTAACGTTGCAAGCTCTTGCGCGCACTCGACGCCATCCATCTCTGGCATGCGAATGTCGAGCAATATAATGTCTGGTTGCTCAGATTTTACGGCGATAATGGCCTCTATGCCCGTTTTTGCTTGGGCAACCACTTCATGACCTGACTCTTTGACTATTCTAACCAAACGCTCGCGAGCTAAGGGCTCATCATCACAAACAACAATCCGCATTCAAACTCCTTTATAAGTGCCTACCTATAAATCTTTTAAAGTATTAATAACCTATCAATCTTTAACACTTATCCCTTAGTAAGAATGCAACTCCCTACTTAAGGTATAAACCAACTGCCATACTTGTGCAAGCCACGAATCTAACTTTGCCGTTTAAATGCTTTAGCCGTGCATAACAGCTTAGACTGTGCAATAAATATGCCACGATAAATACTTTGCAATAAATGACTGACGCTTACAATTTAGAGAATAGATTTTTAGGGAAAACGTTTTAAAAAGGAAGAAAGAAAGGATTATAAACTGACATCTTGCAGCGGATAGCTAATATTAGTAAGAATTTGTTTATTCATAATGCTGCTTTGAATGTCGGCACTTTGACCAAAATAGGCGCGCAGACGTTGCGCCTGAATCATAAAATCCATATGTTGGCGTAAGTCATGGTTAATCAACAAGGTTTTTTTCGGCAGCTGCACGCTAATGGTAATGTCGACCCGATGCTGCAACCAAGTGACTTTAATATCAATATAAATGGTTTCGGTGGTCATCCTAATGACGTTCACCAGCATTTTTTCAATCACGCTTTGTAAGGTTAAAGCGGTAATCACCATGTCATACATGACGTCTTCTTTTGGCAATTGCCAGTTTACTACCAATTTATCTGCCAAGCGGATGGATTCAATAGCCAAGTAATGCTTACACAGGGCAATCTCTTCTTCAAAGCTGATCTCACGCGCGCCATTAAAACTGGCACGAAATAGCGCTGAGACGTGCTGCAATAAAATAGCGGCGCGCTGCGGCTCAGACTCAATCAGCGACATCAAAGTATTGATGGTATTAAAAAAGAAATGCGGCGCTAGGCGAGCTTTTAACACATAATTTTGGGCACTCAATTTTTGCTCAAATGAGTGCTTTAGCGCATTTAGCTCACGATAACGCCTTAAAAAAAACAACAAGGCGGCAACGGTAAATCCGGCGGCTATCACCGTATTAAACACAATGATTGAGATAAAATCCGCCAAGTTATAGTTAAACCAGCCAGCGTTTATCATAATGAGCAAGGCCAACGCGACGGTCACCGCCATGGCAGTGGTCAAAATGAGTAAAACATACATACTGACGGTCGTTACGCGTAAGCCTTTAAAAACTGGACGTAGATAATCGATGAGATAAAAAGAAGGAATCAAGGCCAAGCTGGTTTGAATGAATCTTGCCATAAACTTGATAATAAACTGCATCTCATTAACCACGCTATGACGATCGACAATCGCCACAAACAGCGACCAAAAAAAGATTGCCAGCAGCCATTGCCAAGGCTTCATCATCTCCATGAGCTTGGGCATAAAAAACTCTAAGCGCTCCGCTAGCAAGGCAACCTCATCATTTGCTATACTTGAGTTCTTATTCTCTTGACTTGTCTTGTACCGATATGAACGCCAACTCTTCAAATAGTATTAATCCTAATTCAAATAAAAATTCATCTACTCCTGATTCTAGCATAGATGCTTCTATAACCAACACTCCTGCGCCGCAAAGTGCTACAAATGGTCAGGGTCAGCAGATGTGGGGCGGGCGCTTTAGTGAAGCGACTGATAGCTTCGTTGCCGCCTTTACCGCTTCTGTCGGCTTTGACCAACGCTTTGCTCGTCACGATATCCAAGGCTCAATCGCCCATGCGACCATGCTGAAAGAATGTGGCATTTTAAGTGCGGATGAGGTTGCGACCATTATCGATGGTTTACAGCAAGTGCTGCGCGAGATTGAAGCCGGTGAGTTTAACTGGTCAATTGCGCTTGAAGACGTGCACATGAATGTCGAATCGCGCTTGACGGATATCGTCGGTGCGGTTGGTAAGAAACTACATACTGGCCGTAGCCGTAACGATCAGGTTGCGACCGATATTCGTTTATGGTTGCGTGAAGAAACCGACAATATCATCGCGCTACTGGTACGTTTGCAAAGCGGTTTACTAGATTTAGCTGAGCAGCATACCGATACCATCATGCCGGGTTTTACCCATTTGCAAACTGCGCAGCCAGTGAGCTTTGGTCATCACGTGATGGCGTGGTTTGAGATGCTCTACCGCGATACCGAGCGTCTGGTCGATGCCCGTCGCCGTATCAATCAAATGCCGCTTGGTAGCGCTGCCCTTGCTGGCACGACCTTTCCGATTGATCGCACCATCACAGCCAAATTGCTAGGTTTTGACGGTATTTGCCAAAACTCGCTCGATGCCGTCTCAGACCGTGATTTTGCCATTGAGTTTACCTCGGCGGCTTCTATCTTAATGATGCATATGTCGCGTATGAGCGAAGAGATTATCCTATGGATGTCAGCGCAATTTAACTTTGTGCAGATACCAGATCGCTTTTGTACTGGCTCATCTATCATGCCACAAAAGAAAAACCCTGACGTGCCAGAGTTAGTACGCGGTAAAGCGGCGCGTGTGTTTGGCCAACTAATGACGCTGCTTAGCCTGATGAAAAGTCAGCCGCTTGCCTATAATAAAGACAACCAAGAAGACAAAGAGCCGCTATTTGATTGCGTCGATACTTTGACGGGTTCGCTACTCGCCTTTGCCGATATGCTACCGAATATTACTCCGAATAAGGAAAACATGCGCGCCGCCACCTTGAAAGGCTATGCAACTGCGACCGATTTGGCAGATTATTTGGTGCGCCGCGGCGTTGCTTTCCGTGATGCCCATGAAGTGGTCGGCAATGCCGTTGCTTTGGGTATTCACGAGGGTGTTGATTTGAGCGATTTGTCATTGGCGCAGTTGCAGCAGTTTAGCGATGCGATTGGCGATGATGTTTTTGACTATCTAACGCTAGAAGGCTCATTGGCCGCTCGTGACCATTTAGGCGGTACCGCGCCAAATCAAGTCAAACAAGCAGTGGTTAATGGACGCGCGCGCCTAAAAGCGTTTGCTTAAAAGCCTTTTTAAAGTTGAAGCTAGCAATAAAACTGTGCTTTAAAACCATCGCTTTTCTCTAACACCCGCCATTGTGCGGGTGTTTTTTTGCCATGCCTGATTTTGCCAGAATTAGATAGATTTGATGTTACCTTCTCTACACCTGATACGCTTTGCTAAATCGTGCAAGCGCGTTATGATAGATGAATACCAATATTCGACACGATAATTTAATACCCCTAATTAATGAGGATTGCCTGATGACTGAAACTTTTAATCCACAAGCCAATACCGTTTTTTGCCGCAAATATAAGCAAGAATTGCCAAAAATGCCGCATCCGCCATTTCCTAATAAAAAAGGTCAAGAGCTACAAGAAACCGTCTCTGACAAAGCTTGGAAAGAATGGCTTGAGCAGCAAACCATGCTGATTAACGAAAACCATCTCAGCATGATGGACCCTGAAGCCAAAAAGTTCTTAACCGAGCAACGCGAGAAGTTTTTGGACAACGAAGACTATGAGCGCGCGCAGGGCTGGACACCAGAAAAATAATACGCACGGTGATTTTATTAATTAAAAAGAATGTCATTAATTGAAAAACTGTCATTGATTAAAAGACAGTGATTACATTAATAACAGCAAGATTGCCTCTCTACTAACAAACGGCAAATGACTAGGCATCATCCCTATAATTTGTTAGTATGAGACTGATTTACAACACTGACAGACTCGGGGTGCGGTGTATGACAAGCTTAGTTTATAAGGTTGTCATACATTCGCTGAGAGATCACCCGCCGAACCTGATGCGGTTAGTACCGACGCAGGGAAGTCTTAAGACTATGTTTTATATACAAAGGGCGCGCAGAAATGCCTTTTTATTATTGCTCATACTTTATATGCTAGCGTTTTTACGCGGCCATGAGGCAAGCAATAAAAAGCGGCGCCTACCAATCATTTAACATGGCATTAGATTAATTTTCAATGAAAGTTGAATTTAATAGTAGTGCACGTGTTTGATGATTGAATTTGTCTATCTTGCATCGTCTTGTCCCGCAGCTACTGGCGGTGTTGCTTTTATTCAAAAACCAACACGCTAGGACAGCATATGACTACTTCAGATTTACAAACAGCCCAACCCCCTTCGACCCCTGTTACTAAAACTGTCGATAAAAAAGCCGACACTCTAAAAACGCCTGCCCATCGTACGGCCAATGATACTCGCTTTGAAGAAGACGCCCGCGACTTACACCGCATCTTACCCGCTTCTAAAAAAGTCTATATCGGGGGCTCACGTCCTGACATTCAAGTACCGATGCGCGAGATCACCCTTGACCCTACCCCCATACAAGGGGCAAGCGAGTCCGAATGGGAACAAAACCCACCATTTTATGTTTATGACACTTCTGGTGTTTACACCGATCCCAATGTCGAGATTGATTTGACCAAAGGCTTACCAAAGCTACGCGAAGGCTGGATAGCTGAGCGTGACGATACTGAACAGTTAGACGGCTTATCAAGCGCATATGGACAAGCGCGCGCCCGTGATATCAGTACTGCTAACTTAAGATTTGCGCATATTGATAAACCACGTCGTGCCTTAGTAGGAAAGAATGTCACGCAAATGCACTACGCACGTCGCGGCATTATTACCCCTGAAATGGAATATATCGCCATTCGTGAGACGCAAAAACAGCATGAACTGACCGATATGCGCCAACATGACGGCGAGAGCTTCGGTGCCAATACGCCAAAAATCATCACCCCTGAGTTTGTGCGCAGCGAGGTCGCGGCTGGTCGCGCCATTATCCCCAATAATATTAATCACCCAGAATCTGAGCCGATGATTATCGGGCGTAATTTTTTAGTGAAAATTAACGCCAATATCGGTAACTCAGCGCTCGGCTCATCTATCGATGAAGAAGTATCAAAAATGACCTGGGCAACGCGCTGGGGCGCCGATACCATTATGGATTTATCGACTGGTAATCATATCCATGAGACCCGTGAATGGTTGATTCGTAACTCGCCAGTGCCAATTGGTACGGTGCCGATTTATCAAGCCTTAGAGAAAGTCGATGGCGTTGCCGAAGACTTAACGTGGGAGATATTCCGCGATACATTGATTGAGCAAGCCGAGCAAGGCGTTGATTACTTTACCATTCACGCTGGCGTACTGCTACGTTATGTACCGCTGACGGCAAATCGCTTGACGGGCATCGTCTCGCGTGGCGGCTCTATCATGGCACAGTGGTGTTTGGCCCATCATAAAGAGAGCTTTTTATACACGCATTTTGAAGATATCTGCGAGATTATGAAGCAGTATGATGTGGCATTTAGCTTAGGCGATGGCTTACGTCCGGGCTGTTTGCAAGATGCCAATGACGAAGCACAATTTGGTGAGCTACGTACCCTAGGTGAGTTGACGCAAGTCGCATGGAAGCATGATGTACAGGTGATGATTGAAGGCCCTGGACACGTGGCGATGAACCGTATTAAAGAAAATATGGACTTGCAGCTTGAGCTATGTAGCGACGCACCTTTTTATACTTTAGGGCCATTAACCACTGATATTGCGCCTGGTTATGACCATATCACCAGTGCCATTGGGGCGGCAATGATTGGCTGGTTTGGCACAGCGATGCTCTGTTATGTGACGCCAAAGGAGCATCTCGGTTTGCCCAATAAAAAAGACGTCAAGGACGGCATCATCACTTATAAAATCGCCGCTCATGCTGCCGACCTTGCTAAAGGCCATCCGGGTGCACAGGCACGTGACAATGCTTTGTCCAAAGCGCGTTTTGAGTTCCGCTGGGATGATCAGTTTAATCTGGCGCTCGACCCTGATACGGCGCGTGAATATCATGACGAGACGCTACCAAAAGACGCCCATAAGTCGGCGCACTTTTGCTCGATGTGTGGTCCTAAATTCTGCTCGATGAAAATCACTCAAAACGTGCGCGAGTATGCTAAAGGTTTAGATGCAAAAGAAAACG
Organism: Psychrobacter sp. YGAH215; assembly: GCF_007280595.1. Lineage (NCBI taxonomy): Bacteria > Pseudomonadati > Pseudomonadota > Gammaproteobacteria > Moraxellales > Moraxellaceae > Psychrobacter > Psychrobacter sp. YGAH215. The sequence goes on from NZ_VKLR01000007.1 coordinate 130,450, forward strand.
GCGTTCAGGCTACTAGTGCGATGAGCCGCGCTGATATTGAAAAAGGCATGGACGAGATGATGCAAAAATATCATGCCGAGGGTCGCCAGTTGTATAAAGAAGTTTAAGCGATTAACGTTAATGCTTAATTCACAAAAAAGCGCTACTCATAAGTAGCGCTTTTTATTGCAAACTGTTTTATCTTTATAGTAGATTAAATCTTTGATGCTTCGTAAATCTCTTTAATAGAAGTATTAATCGTATCAGCAAACTCTGCGTCGCTTTGTTGCTTACTTAAGCCTTCGGTAAAAGCACGCGAGAAGCTCGCAATCATACCGGGATTTTGCTTCAATTTTTCGCAGGCGTCATGACGACTGTAACCGCCAGATAGCGCCACCACTTTTAGCACTTTTGGATGATCAATCAGCTCTTGATAAAATCCGTCTTCTTCAGGCAAAGTCAGTTTTAGCATCACTTGATGATCATCGTCTAAAAACTCAAGATTGTGCAAAATACTGGTTTTAAGGATGATTTCGCAGTCATGCTTTTTGCTACTGTTGATATCGACTTCTGGCTCAACAATCGGCATAAAACCTTTAGAAAGAATTTGCTTTGCGACATCAAACTGCTGCTGTACGACAAGCTCGATACCATCGACACTTGGCTCATAAATGACTGAGCGCATTTTGGTGCCAAATACCGGATAATTTTTTGCTTTATCCAGCAACAAGTCTAGATTTGGCATCGGACGCATCACCTGTACGCCGTTCATGTGTTCAGCCAAACCCTTATCTACCTTTAAAAACGGTACGATATTTTTATCTTCCCATAGGTAATTGGCGGTCGGTTTGCCATTAACCTCGCGCTCCATGGTATCTTCAAATAAAATCGCGCCAAGGACACGCTCATTATCAAAGGCATCACAAGTCATGATACGCGCGCGCATCTCATGCACCAAATCAAACATCGCCTCGTCATTGTCATAAGCATCGCCGCTGACGCCATAGTTCTCTAATGCTTTTGGCGTGCTGCCACCACTTTGGTCAAGCGCGGCGATAAATCCTGAGCCATTTTTTATATGCTGTAGTTGTTTTTCGTATTCCATTGAATGGGTATCCTATCCTAATTAATAAGGGTCAAACGTTATTATAATAAGTCAATCAGCCCTCAATAGTATGAGCCTGACTGTCAGTTACCTTATCATAGGACATGCCACCTGCCTATTGTTGATAAGTTAAAATTTTATCTATTTCACAGTGACAAGATTAAAGCAAAAACAATACCGCCACACAGCCAATCGCCAGTAATAAACCGACGATATTGATACGATTAAGGCGCTCTTTAAATACGCCTACTCCAATTAAAGTTGCCACCGCAATCACGCCGACGTTCATGCCTGTAAAGACGATACTTGGCGACTCAGACAATACTTGATGGGCGCGTATATAAGCATATATATTGCCCATATTGAGCGCGCCAAGTAATAATCCTGCGCTAAGGGCATTGCTCTGCCAGCGCACGCGAGTGCTAAGCAGGTAAACGAGCAGCAGCAAACCTGCTAGCCCAAAGGTCACAAATAAGGTTAAAGGAAACGCCGCGCCTTGCTTGGCAACTTGTTTGAACAAAATATCAATCACGCCATAGCCTAGCCAAACGCCAAATAACCAAAGTGGCGTCTGCTTTGCTTGGCTATTTATAAGCCCATGCTGCGGACGATAAACCAAAGCCCCAAGCGCCAAAAATCCTAACAACAGGCCAAATATGCGCGTACCCGTCAGTACTTCACCAAATAATAGAAATGCAGCAACGATAGGAATGATAAGCGATAAACGCTGAGCAGCATCGGTTGCTACCATCCCGACCGATTCAATCGCCCGCCCAAGGATAATAAACACTGCTGGCAACAAGATACCAAGCGCAATAATGATGCCCCAGGCATTGCCAAGTGCGCCGATACTACTGACATCTGGTTTTAATAACAGCCAAGTTAATAGAAATGCCACGGGATAGCCTGCCACGATGGTTTGGCGAATATCGATATTTTTTTGGCGTAATATTTTTAAAAGTACGGAAACAGCGACGCTACAGAGCACCGCTATCGTTAAATACATCATCAACTTTATCCTTGTTAAGTCGCAACTTTGCGCGTTTATTATTTTTATATGAGTAAAAAATACTTATTCATTAGCTGATTTCTCGTTTACTAAAACGTATAAATAAAGGCAAGCAATAAACTAAAAGAAATAATGGAATGTAACAAAATATTTCATCTGCAGCAATCTAATTATTGTGCGCTTGATTGTTCAGCTTACAATTAGCATGCAAGCATGAGGACGAATTTTGTTAAAATAACCAGCAATCCTAATAACAAAAGTAACGATTCACGATAGCGCTTAACGGCGTTTATCTTGGCGTACTGCTATGAATGCTCCCTGACTGCCTATGAATGCTCTATTTCGATTTTTTGAAACTCGTCTGCCCGCCTTTCCTGAGACGCCTATGCCGCTGCCCTCGCCGCGTGAAGGTATGCTCAAATTTATGTGGGCATGTACCAAAGGGCTACGCGGTTGGTTATTGCTATTTATGATTTTGTCCGCTGGCATCGGTATCTACGAGGCCATGCTATTTGCGTGGATTGGCAATATCGTCGATTGGCTTGGCGTTTATACGCCGCAAAATCTATGGGCAGAAAAAGGCGATATGCTGCTTTTGATACTGGCCGTGATGATTTTAAGTCCGCTTTGGATTGCCCTATCGTCATTTATTCATTTCCAAACCTTGCAAGGCGTCTTCCCGATGCAGATGCGCTGGCGTTTTCATCAGCGTATGCTTGGGCAATCGATGCAGTTTTATCAAGACGAGTTCTCAGGTCGCGTCTCTGCTAAAGTGATGCAAACGGCGTTGGCGGTGCGCGATACCGTGATGACGGTCACTGACATGTTTATGTACGTCGCCGTTTACTTTATTACTTCTGGCATTATTTTATTTAATTTAGACAGCTTATTATTGATTCCATTTATTGTGTGGTTTGTCTTGGTGTGGCTGGCGATGTGGTACTTTATTCCTAAGCTAAAGCAAACGGCGATTGTACAAGCCGATGCTCGCGCATTAATGACGGGCCGCATCACTGATGCGTATGCCAATATCATGACGGTCAAACTGTTTAGCCACTCGCGCCGCGAGCTCGATTATGCCAAAAACGCCATGGGACAGTTTTTGGGTACGGTCCATGCGCAAATGCGCTGGGTCAGCTACCTTGAGGTATCAACCCACCTAATCAGTGTGATTTTGGTCAGTAGTACGGCCGGTATCGGAATTTATTTATGGCAACAAAGCGCTGTTGGTGTTGGGGCAATTGCCGCTGCCACGGCGATGGCGCTGCGATTAAATGGCCTGACGCGCTGGATTATGTGGCAAACTGCTAGCCTGTTTGAAAGTATCGGGACAGTACAAGACGGGATGCGCACCTTATCTGCCCCGCAAACCATCGTCGATAAGCCAAATGCTTCTATCCTTAAAGTCAGCGATGGTCATATCGTTTTCGACCACGTTGATTTTAGTTATGAAGGCGAAGACGATGCCACAGGTTTAAACAAGCATAAATCAGGCAAGCCTTTAGATAACATGAATGAAGATGCTGCTATTCCTGCTGCGGATTCTGCAGCGGGAACTTCATACGCCAAGCTATTAGATAACTTTTACTTAGATATCAAACCGGGCGAGAAAATCGGTCTGGTTGGGCGTTCTGGCGCTGGTAAATCAACTTTGGTTAATCTACTCCTGCGCTTTTTTGATGTTGATAAAGGGAAAATCTATATCGACGGGCAAGCGATTGACGAAGTTACCCAAGAATCGCTGCGTCAGCAAATCGGTATGGTCACGCAAGATACCTCGTTATTGCACCGTACTGTGCGCGAAAATATCGCTTACGGTCGTCCTGACGCAACCGATGAGGAAATCATTACAGCTGCTAAGCAAGCGCAAGCGTGGGACTTTATCAAAGATTTATACGATGATAAAGGCAATACCGGTCTTGATACCCAAGTCGGCGAGCGCGGCGTTAAGCTCTCTGGCGGTCAACGTCAGCGCATCGCTATCTCACGCGTGATGCTAAAAAATGCGCCGATTTTGTTACTGGACGAGGCGACCAGTGCACTTGATTCTGAGATTGAATTTGCCATTACCGAAAGCCTAAACGATATCATGACCGGCAAAACTGTGATTGCGATTGCGCATCGATTATCGACCATTGCCGCGCTAGATAGATTGGTGGTCATGGATAAAGGCCGTATCATCGAGCAAGGCAGTCATGATGAACTACTGGCGTTAAATGGCGTTTATGCGCGTTTATGGCAGCGTCAAAGTGGCGGCTTCTTAGGTGAAGACAGCTAATTGAAAACTAACAATAAAATGTAAGATAACGGTTAAAAAACCGCCACAAGGAAGTGTGATTTTTATGGAAACTTTTACCAAACGCATTAATATCAGTGGCAAGCAAGCGCGCTATTATGATTTAGAGCAGTTGAACCAAGCTGTAAATCACGCAGACAAACCAAACCACCATAAACGCCCGCCTGCCCATTTTTATGGCGGCAATAGTTTCACTGTTGGTACTTATGCGCCATTGTTAAATGAGCTCGCAACAGAGTTTGATTTATCGGCACTAGCGCTACGTGGCTATTGGTATGACAAACCGCAAGCGCCGCGTCTGACCCGCGAGCAAGATGCCGATATACTGATTGAGTTTTTGGACAAAACCCAAAACGCGCCTATCGTTGGTATTGGACATTCACAAGGCGCAACAGCGACCGCCATAGCAGCAGCGAAACGCCCCGATTTATTCTCGCAGTTATATCTTATCGAGCCTGTCACCTTTACTAAAAAACAAGCAACGCTTTATAACTTACTACCGCGCAAGATATTGCTAAGCCGTGAACCTTTTAAAAGCACCCTAACCAAGCAGGTTACATGGGCAAGTATCGATGATTATTATGAGCATTTGCGCGCACAACGGGCTTATAAACGTATCAGTGATGAGCACTTAAAAGTATTTGCTGAGCAAAGTTTGACGGCCAATAATAATGGCAGCTATAGCTTGATGTTTGCCCCCGAGCAAGAGCTTGCCAATTATTTTGGTGCGCCTCATATCGATGCAGCATTAAAAAAACTGCACTGCCCTTACACCTTAATCACCGGCAAACCGACTTTGTTTATCAATGATAAAGTACGCAAACAATGGCAAGGATTTGTTCCCGCAGATAGCATTATCTCTTTGCCAGATTACGGTCATCTTTTGCCAATGGAAGCACCTGAATTGTGCGCGCAAATTATTAATGAACATTATGAGAGCAATAAATAGGCCGAGCGATGTGGAATGTAGGATATACGGAATATGAGCGATGAGCGACCTTTTTGCCCCTGCACCGACCGATAATTTCTTGCCTTATGATGGCAAGGTAAATGATTTAGGAATCGTGATTGACTATCCAAGTGCCCTATATTATGCCTTGTTGACGACGCTGCCTTGGCAATCTGATATCGTCACTTTATTTGGTAAGACCCACGTCACCACTAGGCAAATAGTATGGATGGGCGACAGCGCTGCCAGTTATCAATATTCTGGACACAGGCGGCAAGCCATTGCATGGACAGACTCGGTGTTTCATGTGAAACATCATATTGAACAACAACTAGCAAAAATCGGTATCAATACCCACTTTAATTCTTGTTTGCTAAATTACTATCCGTCCGGCGACGATGGTATGGGGTATCATGCCGATGATGAGAGGGAGCTTGGCGAGCAGCCGATTATCGCCTCTTTGTCACTCGGAGCGACGCGCAAGTTTGTCTTGAAGCATAAAAAAACTCAAGATAAAGTCGAGCTTTATCTTGAGTCCGGTCAGCTTATCGTCATGCATGGGGATACGCAAAAATATTGGAAACATACTGTCACTAAGACGAAAACAGTTTTAGAGGGACGTATTAGCTTAACCTTTAGGCAAATGATATTAGGTTAAGCGGGTTTGGCTTAATTTAAGCAACTCTGCCTTAGCTTGCTTTGAGCACAATCTTGCCAAAGGTATCGCCTTTTTCTAGCTCGCGATGGGCAGTAACTACTTCAGATAATGGATAGGTTTGCTGAATTTGTAAAATTAGCGTGCCATCAGCGACATCTTGTAAAACCTTTGCCATATCTTCGCCATTTGGCTTTACCGCGTAGCCGTCGACGCTCAAGCTTTTATTACTACCGGCAGCTTTTAGTTTATCAACCCAAATGGTCGGTAGCACTTTAACGCGACCAACAGATTTGAGTGTGCTCAAAGCGCGCACGCCGGCATCGTCACCGACCAAGTCCATCAGTACATCGGCTTGTAAGTCAGGAAAATCTTGGTCTTTGGTATAATCTATCCAACCTTTCAACTTGCTTTTATCTATCAATTTATCAAGTTTGGCGTATTTTTCTGGTGAGCAAATAAGCGTGACTTTGACATTATCTGACGCTACCTTTTTCAGCAAAAACTGAATCGCTAAATGTCCAACGCCGCCCGCTGGCGCGTTTATTACCACGTGTTCACCGTCTTTAATGTCGGCAAATTCTACAAACTGTAGCGCCGTTTGCCCGATACAAGGCGATGCTCCTGCTTGCTCTAATGTCACCGCCTGTGGTACTTTTGCCAGTAAATCAGCATCGACCGCCACGTATTCAGCGTAGCAGCTGCCATCAAAACTAAGGGCCGCGACGTCATCTCCAATGGTAAATTTATCGCTATTACTTTTGACCACTATCCCTGCAACATCAAAGCCTAAAATAGCGGGCTCGTCTTTATCAAAGTTATTTTTTTGAATCGCATCGGCGCCCCAGCCTTTACCTTGACGGGTTTTATAATCGACGGGGTTGATACCAGCGTAAGCGACTTGTATTAATACTTGGTTGTCCTTTAATTCAGGAATAGCCACGCCGTCTTGATATGTCATGACTTCAGGTTCGCCAAACTCGCCTATCTGTACGGCGTGCTGCGTCGTTGGTAGGTGTTTATCAGACATGATTTTTCATCCTTGTATTATTCTAATTTCTCTTTTTTGGTTAGTTTCTTACTTGTTATCCATTAACTGATAACAGCAATTCATAACAATGCTAATTCTGCACTTAGCGGCAAATGATCCGATAGTGTTGACCAAGGCTTACCGGTATGTACCCACGCGTCTTTTACCCTTAGATTGCGCACATAGATGCGGTCTAGACTGAGCACAGGCAGTTTTGCTGGAAAAGTCGGTAGCAATTTGCCATGACAATGCTTAAAAGCTTCGGTCATCCCTAAGCTTGAAGCGAGCCTGTCACAAGACATTTTTTTCCAATCATTAAAATCACCTGCCAAAATCAGCGGCTGTTCGGCAGCAATCTCATTACGCACATAATTGGAGATGGCTTCGTACTGCTTGATACGGTCGCGCTCAAAGAGGTTTAAATGGGCGCATAACACCACTACTGGCATCTCCCACCCTAGCGGCTGCACTTCACAGTGCAAGACACCGCGCTGCTCAAGTTTATTCACCGTAATATTGACGTTATGTTTTGGGTCTAGCGGAAAGCGACTCAACACCGCATTGCCATGATGACCGTTTTCATACTCTGAGTTTTTGCCATAGCTGTTTTGCAGTTGCAGATATTCACCAAACCATTCGTGCTGTGATTGGTCGGGGTATTCGTTATATTGCATATTGCGCTTGAGGTTTTGCCCCTGCACTTCTTGCAGGCAAAGAATGTCTGAGCCGATGATATCAAGCGCTTGGGCGATACCCTGTATCTTCACTTGGCGATTCATCGGCGACATGCCTTTATGAATGTTGTAGCTGGTTAAAACAAAAGAGGTGGTATTAGTCATAAATTTATCAGTTATAAACTCAATATGGATAGCGTAAGGGTGAACAGCGTTTTATTAAAAACTTATCAAATGACACCGGTCATCAGATAAACATGAACCTAGGTTATTATAAAAAAGAGCATTGATTCATATCGAACCAATGCTCCCATATTATACCTAAGTCGTAACGATGGCTAACTCATTAACGAATAGCAGCTATCAATTAATAGCGCGTTACCAGAGCAATTGGCTGATCTTCACCCATCAGCTCCTGCGGCATGAATACGACTTTGCCACCGTTATGAATGACGTGTTCGATGATTTCACCAACCGCATCATCAGTCACGCCTTGGGCAGTCGCATCATCAGCCATGCTTAAAGTCTGCGCCGCTTCATCGATCATAGCCGGTTGCATGTAACCGCGACGAACATATAAAGTCTCGCCAACCCCTTGGAAGGCGCTGCGGTACACTTCTTGTAAATCCGTTTGCAGCATATTGGCACCGCGCGCTTTGTCAATTTCACCCATAGCGGCTTGATGTAATGACGAGCGATAATTTTCAACCGCTTCTTGTACGCTATCAACGATATGCTGCGCGCTGCCTTCTTCCAAATTGGTGGCATTTGAAACGGTAGCAATAATATTATCTGGACGATCACAAACATCTTTATAATAACCGATATTTTTGGTATCCCCAACGATGACTAAAGGCATTTTATGCTCGCCCCATAGCTCTTGTACGCTCTTATCTACTTGGTTAAAGAACTCTTTTAGATAGCTACTCTCGTTATTTGCTGAGCGATCAGAGCCACCATCACCTGTCTTATATAAACTATTGTTTTCGATAGGAAATGGAATGCTCTCCATGTTCTTTTGCGCATCATCATCTTTGTCAAACTCTTTGACAACACGATCGTTAGACGCTTCAATCAAGCGCGCCTTATCACGGGTTAATACTACCGTATAATAATGCACGGCGCTGGCCATATCACGCACCAAATCACGCGTTGCAAATCTATCAGAGATGATCACGCGCTCTTTGGTATCAATAGGCATACGGACGATTTGAGCATCGTCAGTGCTAGCAAATATGGCTAAGGTATCTAAGTTATAGTTGTGATTTAGGTCACTGGTTTTATTTTTGATATTTTCTAAAATAGAGGTGGCGGTACTTTTGTCGTACTCGTTATTTAGGCGCTCTTCGACCACTTTTAGTTGGTTTTTAAGGGCGATAGGATCCTTTTGATTGTCAGGATGCTCACGGTGGGTTTTGACAAAAATACTGACCGCTGGATTGGCTTTGGTCTCACGTAGACTTTTAAGAGTTGCTTTCATAAATACTGCTCCTTATCTTATTATGATTGGTTGGTATTGCAAAATTGTCTTAGAATTTGAAAATTATTTTTAATAACTGCCTTGTGTTTAATTTATTATATTAAGTCCTTGTATTACTAAGATGCTAACAACTTGTCCTCACTCCCTGTAGGGTTAATTTGCAAGTAAATGATGACTCTTTGTAAGTGAAACTTAGCAAACTATCAGTCATATCGATAATTAGCGCCGGGTTATTATCCAATTGGACATTTCTAAAAATCCCATTTGTAAAATGAACACTCTAAAACCAATTATAACGCTGGCTTGTATTTCAACCGCGTCATACCCATCTTTTAGATAACCTTTACTTTACATAACGTTTTAAACTACGTTTTAAATAACGTTCATAGCACTTTATCTAAATTATAATAATTTATTCATTACTAACAGACCTTGACTAACAGACATTGGATACCTTTCTTTATGAACTCTATTGCTCCAGACCTACACCTTGTTGATTTTTCCAGTACCACACCTGATGCCTTACAAAGCCAGGTCATCAGTGCTATCGATGCTGCCAACCGTTTTTTAGATGAGATGTCGGCAGATAGCAAGCTTAGCGCTGAGCAGGCGTTGGCAGAGGTGATGAGCTTTGACCATATAAACTTGGCGTTGGATCGTAGTTGGGGAATTTTGTCGCATCTTAATAGCGTGATGAGTAGCGATGAGATTCGTCATGTCCATCATGAATTGTTGCCCAAGCTGTCTGCTTATGGCACGCGTGTTGGTCAGCATCAGCCGCTATTTAGTCGCTATCAGACGATCGTCAATGATCAGGCTTTCTTTGCTGCTCTAGAACCTGCGCGGGCGCGAGCGATTGAGCTTGCGCTGCGTAGCTTTGAGCTATCAGGCGTTGCGCTACCCAAAGCTGAACAAGAAACCTTTGCTGCTATTCAAAGTGAATTGTCGACTTTATCAGCGACGTTCTCAGACCATATCTTGGATGCTACTCAGGCGTATGCCTTACCGCTTGAACAAGGCCAATTAGCAGGGTTAACTGAGAGTGGTTTGGCGCTATTAGCGGACGCAGGTGAACAGTATAAAGCGCGTGAGCTTGCCAGCGGTACGCTTACCCAAGGACAAATTGATGCGTTGCCGACGCCTTATTATGTGGCAAGCTTAAATATTCCTGTTTATCTTGCCGTCATGACCCATGCCGATGACCGCAATCTGCGTGAAACGCTTTACCGCGCTTATGTGACCCGCGCTTCTGAGTTTGATAAGCATACCAATGCCAAAGGTGAGTCGCTTAATAATGCCGACATCATGAGTCAAATCCTACAATTACGCGCACAAAAAGCCAAGTTATTAGGCTTTAATAATTATGCTGAAGTGTCACTGTCGACCAAAATGGCAGATAGCGTTGTAGAGGTTGAAACCTTTTTACGCGATTTAGCCGCGCAAGCAACCCCAGCCGCTAAGCAAGACTTAGCGCAGTTGCAAAAGTATGCGCAGGCTTATGGTATTAATGACTTGCAGCCATGGGACAGCGCTTATATTGCCGAAAAAGTAAAACAGAGCGAGTTTAGTTTATCGCAAGAGGAGATACGTCCTTATTTCCCACTACCGAAAGTGATTAGCGGATTATTTACGATCGTTGAGCGCTTATACGGTATCAAGGTACAAGAGCACAGTGAGTCTGTGTCGCGCTGGCACGATGACGTACGTTTTTATCAATTATTTGACGCCGATGATCACTTGCTTGGTGGCTTTTACTTTGATTTATTTGCTCGTAGCGGCAAACGCGGCGGCGCGTGGATGAGCGGTTTTCAATCACGTTATACCTATACGGAGCAAGACCATCAGCAGCTACCGGTCTGCTTTATGGTCGGCAACTTCACCCCTGCCCTCGATGGTAAACCAAGCCTATTGACTCACGATGAAGTACTGACCTTGTTCCACGAGTTTGGTCATGGTTTACATCACTTATTAACCCAAGTAACTGTTGGTGATGTCGCTGGTGTCAATGGCGTTGAGTGGGATGCAGTCGAATTGCCCAGTCAATTTATGGAAAACTGGGCGTGGGATGCCGAAGGGATTGCTTTAATAAGTAGCCATGTTGAAAGCGGCGAACCCTTGCCAAAAGACAAACTTGCCGCCCTACTAGCGGTCAAAAACTTCCAAAGCGGCATGCAAACCTTACGTCAAATCGAGTTTGCACTTTTTGATTTATTGATTCATGCGCAGACGCCAGCACTTGATTATGATGGTATCTTGGCGACGTTAAACGCCGTGCGCGATGATATTGCGATTGTGCAGACGCCAGATTACAACCGTTTTGCTAATGGCTTTAGCCATATCTTTGCTGGTGGGTATGCCGCCGGTTATTACTCGTATAAATGGGCGGAGCTATTGTCTGCCGATGCGTTTAGTAAGTTTGAAGAAGAAGGTATCTTTAACCCAACTACCGGCAAAGCCTTTCGCGAGACTATTTTATCGGTCGGTGGTAGTTTTCCTGCTAAGACCAATTTTGAGAACTTCCGAGGTCGCAGCGCCAGTATCGATGCTTTACTACGGCATAGTGGTTTTGACAATACTAAAAATGACGTTGCTAAAAATGACGTTGCTAAAGCCAATGTTCAAACGACGCGCGAGGTCATCTAAATGCGCTATCAATCATCAACGCCAAAGCGCCGGTTTTTAGCAGGCGTTCGCTGCCCTAAATGTCAGGCGATGGATGCAGTGATGCAAGTAAATATCGTCACACCCGAACCTGACGAATACATCGAATGTACGCAGTGCGGACATACAGAGCGCCGCCCCGATCCCGATACTATCAGTGCTAAAAACCATTTAGAGGACCAGATCGCGCGTGATGCGATGTCGACTGGTACCAGTGGGACAGTCAAATTCAAGCCATAAGTCATAAAATCTGTATCGTCAAGTCCTAATAACACTTAGCCTATCTACCAATAGATAGGCTTTTTATTTTGAGTTTGCTATAGTATGCCTACTTATATTTTTGACATAAATCGACCATTGTATGACTAAAAAACAAACACCGCCTTTATCAGTTAAACCATTAAAAAAACAACCAGTGAAACAACGCAATAAATGGTGGCCAATTGTCATACTAGCTGTTTTCTTAATTGGCTACTTGGTTTGGAAAAACAATTCGCTAGACACTGAAAAGGCGCCGATCGAAAGCACAACACCTACTGCCGAGTCTATTGAGCAAAATAACGCTGCGCAAGCAGATACCACCTCATTAGATGATGGTGAACTAACTTTGGATAGCGATAGCTCGATAAGTACAAACAGCCAAATCCCTGATCCCGACGCTATTCTAAATGCGCCCTTGCCGGAAAATGATAGTTTAGCAAAAGAAGAAATAGATCGCTTAGAAGATGAGCGTCAGCGCTTAGCAGAACAAGAGAAGCTGGCAGCGGAACAGTTGGCAATGAATAAGCAGCTGACAGAGATGAAAGAAGAGCAAATCGCCCTCCTGGAGGAGCAAATTGCCCAATTAGAAGCTGCTGAAAGCGCGAAAAACAGAGTAGAATAATATTCATTTCACAAAGGGGCAGATAGATAAATGGCAAGTCTACAACTTACTCACGCCCCTATTTTAAATAGCAGCGCCCAATTGCTGGTATTGCCAGTGAATAACGCCGGTATTCTGTTAGACCCTATCCTTACGCGCAGCAAAAACTTATATCCTGATAACTACCAACATTACTTTCGTGCCTGCCGCGATGGTAGCTTAATGCTTGGTAGCTGCTTGATGCATAAGCGCGCACGTGAGCAAGCTGGACTTGGCGTCAGTAGCAACGGTAGCCAACCAAGTTATATTGCCAACCTAGTGATATCCGATCATCCCTATCATTCTCCGAGGGTAAGTTGGCTAAGCGCAGCTCTAGTCGATTTACAACAGCAACTTATCCCGCTTATCCGTTATCAAGGTATACGTAGGATTGCCTTGCTAGCGCGCCCGCTTATTGCTCATTATTCGCAAAAAAATTCTGCTCAAAATAATATTGCTGATAACGCTGAAATGACAACGTCTATTGCTTTAGACTGGCATAGCGATATCTTGCCGCTCATCAACCAGCATTTGCAAGATTTACCAAAGCTGCGTATCGATATCCACCTTCCTAAAGATATCAGCATATAAATCATTTTCTCCCTATCCTCACCTTTTTGAAGACATAAAAAAACCGCCTTGTTTGCTAATCTCAGCAACCAAAGCGGTTTTTTATATCTTGACTAGGTCAAGTTGCGTCAAATATCGATGCTTAGCTTTGCTCGATACCTTTCATGGTCAGCTTAATACGACCACGGTTATCAACATCTTGTACCAATACGCTGACGGTTTGACCTTCTTTTAGATAGTCAGAAACATTTTCTACGCGCTCATCGGCGATTTGCGAGATATGTACGAGGCCATCGGTGTTTGGCAAGACGTTAACGAAAGCACCGAAGTCAACGATACGCGCAACCGTACCTTGATAAGTTTTACCAACTTCCACTTCTGCGGTGATGGCTTCAATTTTACCAATAGCCGCTTTGGTGGCTGCTTTATTTTCACCAAAGATACGAATGGTACCAGCATCATCGATATCGATAACCGCGCCAGTTTCTTCGGTTAGCTGACGAATCGTTGCGCCACCTTTACCAATCACATCGCGGATTTTTTCTGGGTTGATTTCGATGACCGCATAGTTAGGCGCATGAGCGTTGATTTCTGTACGGCTTGCAGGCAGTACTTTATTCATCGCTTCTAGGATATGAATACGGCCAGCATGGGCTTGCTTAAGCGCTTGCTCCATAATGTCTGGGGTAATACCTTCGATTTTAATATCCATCTGTAGCGCGGTAATACCGTCTTTCGAGCCTGCTACTTTAAAGTCCATATCACCAAGATGATCTTCATCACCTAGGATGTCAGACAATACCGCAAAGCGCTCGCCTTCTTTTACCAGACCCATTGCGATACCCGCAACTGGTGCTTTTAGCGGTACGCCAGCGTCCATCAATGCCAAGCTTGCGCCGCAAACCGAAGCCATTGAAGATGAACCATTTGATTCGGTGATTTCAGATACTACACGAATCACATACGGGAAGCGTTCGCTATCTGGCAACATCGCTTCAACACCGCGGCGCGCTAGGCGACCATGACCAATTTCACGGCGTTTTGGCACACCTTCACGGCCGGTTTCACCAACTGAGAAATGTGGGAAGTTATAATGCAACATGAAATGGTCACGAATCGTACCAGCCAATGAATCAATCATGTTTACATCACGGGTGTTACCAAGCGTGGTGGTTACTAATGCTTGTGTTTCACCGCGAGTAAATAGTGCTGAACCATGGGTATATGGTAATACGCCTACTTGTACATCTAGCGCACGAACGGTTTCAAGATCACGGCCATCGATACGCGGCTTACCTGACAAGATATTGTCACGAACGGTGCGGTATTTTAACTCTTCATAAATTTCTTTTAATTCAGATACCGTATCGTTATACGTTTCTGCTTCGGCGTCACCTGCCAATGCTTCGATGATCGCTTGTTTGATTTCGTCAAGTTTGCTATAGCGCTCTTGCTTATTGGTAATAGTATAAGCATCAGCCACTTGCTCACCAAACTGCTCTTTCATGCTGGTTTCTAACGCTTGATCGCGAACAGGCGCGGTATATTGCTGCTTAGCGGTACCAACCTCTTCTGCCAATGACGCGATATTATCAATGACGATTTGCTGCTGTTCATGACCGTATAAAACCGCACCTAACATTTGGTCTTCAGACAATTCTTTCGCTTCTGACTCAACCATCAATACCGCAGATTTGGTACCCGCAACCACCAAGTCAAGGTCGCTGTCTTTGAGCTGCTCAAGCGTTGGGTTAAGAACATATTCACCATTGATAAAGCCAACACGCGCTGCTGCTACCGGGCCATTAAATGGTGCATCAGAAATAGCCAGCGCTGCTGAAGCACCGATGAGTGCCGCGATATCTGCCGACTGAGTTTTATCAGACGAGACAACCGTCGCCGTAATTTGAATTTCGTTCACATAGCCTTCAGGGAATAGCGGACGAATCGGACGGTCAATCAAACGCGACGTTAAGGTTTCATTTTCGCTGGCACGGCCTTCACGTTTACCATATGCACCTGGAATTTTACCAGCCGCATACATTTTTTCTTGATAGTTGACGGTCAATGGAAAGAAGTTTTGACCTTCTTTAGCATCCGACTTTACTACTGCCGCTACTAGGACAGTCACGCCGCCCATGTGAACCAAAATAGAGTTTGCTTGACGCGCGATACGGCCCGTTTCAATAACGACCTGCTGGTCGCCGTACTGGAATTCACGCTTAATGGTATTAAACATTGTCATATAATTTTCCTAATATTGACTGACGAAAGGGATATCAGCATCATAAAAAGCTGATATCTGTCATTAAAAATTCTTGGTAACTGGTTACTCGTGATTAGCTAATAATTGACGTTAACATAATTGGAAACTGGATCGATTAGAGCAATTTTGTTACCTATTTATTTGATACATTTATTTAAATAACGATTTCACGTTATTTGCTGACTAAAATCTGCTTTGCTGGCCACTGTTTGATAAATAATACTCATAAAGTTAAACCTTATAAATAATTAATCGAGCGCGAATACTACTCTCAAACTCATAAGGCATTATTTTACAGTGATTTATAGCCATTGACCAATGAAATGCCAAACTGTCTGTTTGCGCATTACCGTTATGAGCATTTCAGTATAAAAAAGTCGGTTAAAATAGGAGTTTGTCACATTAAACGTATGCCGCTAAGGCATAATTTTTTTAACAGTCAAACTCATATAAATACGCATAAAAAAACGGCGTGAAACTATTCCACACCGTCTTTAGAGAAAATCTATTTTATCGAGCTTAGCAAGCAAATACCAAGTGGCTTAGCAAAAAATCTAAAATCTTGCCACATTCTGGCATATTCTATATTAGCGACCACTCGTACTATTGTCGCCAAATTAACGACGTAGACCTAATTGGCTAATAAGGGTGGTATAACGACCAAGGTCTTTACCTTTTAAGTAGTCAAGCAGTTTACGGCGCGTGTTAACCATACGGATAAGACCACGACGGCTATGATGGTCCGCTTTGTGCTCTTTAAAATGGTTCTGTAAATCGTTGATACGAGCACTCAATAGTGCTACTTGAACTTCTGGAGAACCAGTGTCGTTTTCGCCACGTTGGTATTGAGCAATGATTTGTTCACGATCAGAATTGGTTAGCATAAATCTCTCCGGCAATGCTAAATGTACTAAGATACTTTCAATTTAAAGCATCTAGGCACAATAGAATAAAAATAAAAAGTTTAACCGTCATTCAGGACAACCCTGCATTACTAGAGTTGACCTAGTGTACGACAAACTTATTAATTAGAACGTTTAGTTAAGAATAAAGCGAAAATTAAACGTGACAGCGATTATAACAAAAAACTGCTGAACTAGCAGCAGTTTTTATAGTAGTTTTACAATTTTTGCAGAGAAAAATTGATTAAGGTCTAAATTTATAAGACTAACGTTTCAGCAACTATTTATCCTTCTTAACGTCGTCCTGCGTAGCATTACCGCCAAGCTCATTATCTTCAAGAGGAGCCGTCGTTGCTTCCGCTAAACTATCTGGAATATTATCTTTTTTAGGATTAATATCTTCGGCTTGTTGTTTAATTTTTTTCTCTTGCGCGTCCATGTTGTCTTTTGAGTCGGTCATAAATACTCCTAGTTATCATTATCTTCCTACCAATTAATTTATTAATCATTTGTAAATTTAATGAAGTATAAGATTAACTATTTTTCTTCTTTAGCATTTCTTAAATTATCAGCAATACGGTCTGCAGCCGCTTCAGTATCTTGCGTATGATTATCTTCTGTTTGACCTTTTAGGGCAGCAGTTGCTGATTCTGAACGTTGTTGCTCAAGCTTGGTATCGTTCGGATTAGGATTTGACATAATAATTTCCTTTTTTGTAGTTATGATTTTAAAGTTATGGTAATTTCGTAAAATCAGTATAAATAAATCGTTATTAAATAGTAGCTGCTTTTTTTTAAGTTAATCTATAAAATTTAATTGGCTTATTAATCTAAGATAGCGCTTTATCAATAGCAGCGACAAAATCGTTAATATCATCTGGATTACGTGAGGTGATTAGATTGCCGTCCACTTGCACGCTTTTATCGACGAAATTTGCGCCCGCATTTTCTAAATCGGTCTGTAACGAGTGATAAGCTGTTAAGGTTTTACCTTTAGCAATGCCCGTATTAATCAATACCCAAGGCGCGTGGCAAATGACCGCTAATGGTTTACCTGCATCGTTAATAGCATTAATGATACTATGCGCTTCTTCGTTACCGCGTATGGTATCGGCATTCACCGTGCCACCTGGCAAAACCAGTGCCTCATAATCAGCAACGTTAGCGTCTTTAGCAAATATATCTGCAGTAAAGGTATCACCCTTATTGACGTCCTGCTGCATGCCTTGGACTTCTTTGTCTTTATTGGTCGTAATGAGGACTGTTTTATAACCTTTATCTTTTAATTGGTTGTTAACTTCTTCATATTCAGCTTGTTCGAAGTTATTATGTAATAAGAAAGCAATAGTTTTCATAATAATCCTTATACTTTAGATTTCAACTTTAGGTATGAGTATTTTTAAAATACATTTTTTATTATTAATCTCAGATACTTTTTATATTAGTTAATGTCTTTTTATTTTTATATATACTGCTTTTTTATAATTCTAATATTTAATAAAATCCCATTTTTATAATTTTTATTATCTTATATTTTTTATATCCTTGTCTCGCTTTCCGTAGCTGACTTAACTAAGGTACAAAAAAAGCAGGTTTCACTATAGGTGAAACCTGCAATAAAATGTGATGATATGTGATTAGTGTAAACTCTTAGTAAGTTTTACCCAATTACAGTTATGGTTACTACCGTTTATTTAAGCATTAACGCTACAATTGAATAAGCTTTTTCGGCTGTAAGCGCCCGTTTAAGCTTACCGCTCCTAAACCTATAAACCGCCCTTGCTCATCTATAAGACGAATATCTACGGGCATTTCGCGAGGTAATAAGGTTTCACTATCTTCTTTGTCACCGTCATTCTCATAATGCTGTTGTTCGATAGCCGTTGTAATATAGCTTCGTATATCGTCCGTCAGCTGCTCGGTGACATTTAAGCGCTGTCCCATATGGACACGGGCGCACTGCTCGGCCGTTAAGCTAAGCTCAGTATCAAGGGTGATACAAGCATCAACGGGCAATAAATACGTTAGGCGACTCTCAAGCGACAACGCTTCTAGATTGGCCAAACCAATCGCATTATCAATCTTAAAACTACCAACCTTTAGGCGCCGTAAAGCGGTGAGATGCCCTAGCGTGCCAATGGTTTTAGCGATTTCTTCTGCCAATACTCGTACGTATGTACCTTTCGAGCAAGTCACTGTCAACTGAATTTGTTGCGCATCGATTGCGGTTAAATCAATGGCTTTAATGACAATATCTCTTGCGGGCCGCTCAATCTCAATACCTGCTCGCGCATATTCATACAATTTTTTGCCATCTTTTTTTAGCGCCGAATACATCGGAGGAATTTGCTGCTGTGGCCCTAAGAATTGCTGAGCAATGTTTTCTAATATGGCATGATCAAACTGTGGAATAAGTGCTTCAGCAACAATCTGCCCGTCGGCATCACCCGTATCGGTTTGACTACCCAAAAGAATGGTTGCTTGATAGGTTTTATCGGCATCAAGTTGATAGTGACTAAACTTGGTGGCCTCACCTAAGCAAATGGGCAATAAACCCGTTGCCATCGGATCGAGTGTGCCTGTATGACCAGCTTTTTTACTGTCATGGTTGGGTGATTTAAACAAATACTTCACCTTTGACACTACTTGTTGCGAGGTCATACCTTGCGGCTTATCCACTAATATTACGCCCGAGACTTTGATTTTCTCAGGCGTTTTATGCGTTTTTGCAGCAGCTGGCGTAGAGGTGTTAGTAAAGGTGATCGACATAATAGCTATTACTCGTTAATTTCTTGCTCATCAGACTCGTTTTGCTCAGTTTTGGTCACAGCCTTATTGATAAGATCCATCATATAGTTGCCACGCGCCGTCACTTCATCATAATGAAAGCGTAAACGCGGTGTGGTACGCGTTTTTAGACTGTGGCTTAATTCGGTACGCAAAAAACCCGCCGCTTTATTGAGGACCTTGATGCTGTCTTCGTGGCTAGATTTGGTCATCGCATCGTTAAGCTCAGGCTCCATGATGGTGACATAAATATCAGCATAACCCAAGTCTGGGCTGACTTTAACGCTAGAGATAGTGACAAAGCCCGTCAAACGCGGGTCATTGACTTCGTCACGGATAAGAACCGCAAGCTCACGCTGAATTTGATCAGCCAAACGTTGTAAACGTTGATTCATGTTATTACCTTACTTTAATGTAGCTTATTTTTTATTGATGAGTAGGTTTGCTTAGTAACAAATTTTAGGACTAGCATTTGCTAAAAAAGGCCTAGCAGGGTGTACCTGTTAGGCCTAAGTACAGCTGAATATTAAGAATTGTCAAACGACTGCTTTAGATAGTACGGGCGAACTCTTGGATTTCAAAGACTTCGATTTTATCGCCCGCTTCGACGTCGTAACCACGAACCGCTAGACCACACTCCATACCGGTACGTACTTCATTAACGTCTTCTTTATAACGACGTAATGATTGCAATTGACCCGTAAAGATAACTTGGTCATCACGCAAGACGCGGATAGGTTTGTTGCGATAAATCGTACCTTCAACCACCATACAACCGGCAGCAGCACCAAACTTACTAGAACGGAATACTTCGCGAACCTCAGCAACACCCAAGATTTTCTCACGATGTTCTGGCGCTAGCATACCACTCATCGCCGCTTTGACATCATCAATCAAACCATAGATAACGCTATAGTAGCGAATATCCATTTTAGCAGCGTCTGCTTTACGGCGTGCGGTTGCATCTGCACGGACGTTGAAACCGAGCAATACCGCTTCGCTAGATTCAGCCAATGTCACATCAGATTCAGAGATTGGACCAACGCCTGAGCTAATCACTCGAACTTTAACTTCATCCGTCGATAACTCATTTAGAGCCGCAAGTAACGCTTCAAGCGAACCACGCACGTCAGTTTTTAAGACGATATTTAAGAATGACACATCGCCTTGTTCCATCTGATCAAACATGCTCTCTAAGCGCATCGCATTTTGACGTTCAAGCTGGCGCTCGCGCTCACGGTTGGTTCTGAAATCTGCCACTTCACGGGCTTTTTTCTCATCGGTTAAGACTAAGAACTCGCTACCAGCAGCAGGTGTTTCAGGTAAACCTAATATCTCTACAGGGATAGACGGACCAGCAGATTTGATTCGTTGACCATTTTCGTCTGTCATGGCACGAACCTTACCGTAATGCTCACCTGCTAATACCAAGTCGCCCTGTTTTAAGGTACCTTTTTTAACTAGGACACTGACAACTGGGCCGCGACCTTTTTCAAGTCGTGACTCAATAACAACACCTTGAGCAGCACCATCTAACGGTGCTTCTAGCTCCATTAGCTCAGCTTGTAGACTGATAAGTTCTAGTAGCTCATCAATACCGTCACCCGTTTTGGCTGAGATACGTGCCATTGGGGTATCGCCGCCCCATTCTTCTGAAACCACTTCTTTAGCAGTGAGTTCATTAAGTACGCGATCAGGATCAGCGCTTGGCTTATCCATTTTGTTGATAGCAACGATGATAGGCGTACCAGCAGCGCGCGCATGATCAATCGCTTCTTCCGTTTGTGGCATCATACCATCATCGGCAGCGACAACGATGACAACGATATCCGTTGCCTGTGCACCGCGTGAACGCATGGCACTAAAGGCGGCGTGACCTGGGGTATCAAGGAAAGTGATAACACCGCGATCGGTTTTCACATGGTAAGCACCGATATGCTGGGTAATACCGCCCGCTTCACCGGTAGCAACTTTCGTTGTGCGGATTTTATCGAGTAATGATGTTTTACCGTGGTCAACGTGACCCATAATAGTGACAACTGGTGGACGCGTTTGCACGTTACTGCTACGCTCATCTACCGCATCTTGTAGATCGTCTTCGACCTTGGTATCACTAACCGGTACTGGGTTGTGACCCATTTCTTCAACAATCAGACTAGCTGTTGCTTGATCAATAGTGTCGGACTCGCGTGCAATTTCACCCATTTTCATGAGCAATTTGGTCACTTCGCGAGCTTTAACCGCCATACGCTGTGCCAAATCAGAAACCGTAATGTGTTCACTGATTTCAACATCGTAAACGATTTTATCGACTGGTTTTTCAAACTTATGCTGTGAGGCTTGCGTTGAGCGTAAACCGTTTTTACGGTTTTTGATTTCACGCTCGTCTTGATTCTTACGGCGACCACGACCGCGAGCACTGGTGCTACTGGTGCCGCGTTTGATTTCGCGACGTTCTTTTTCAAACGATTCTTCTAGCGCATCACCGACCAAACCTTCGGCTAACGGCTCATCTTTACGCACTTCAGTAGCCGGCTGATCGGTATATTTACCAGCCATTTTACGCATTTGCTCAAGGGTACGCTTTTGCGCTTCTTCGGCTTGCGCACGGCGAGTTTCTGCTTCGATTTCACGCAGACGCGCTTCCTCGACTTCACGAGCTTCGCGAGCTTTACGCTCAGCTGCGGTCTCAACTTTTGGTTTTGTGGCGGCAACTTTTTTCTTCGGCTGCTCTTTCGGTTTAACTTCTACCGCCGCTTTACCGCCTTTTTTCACCACTACTGAGGTTGAGATATCGTCATTCTTATCGTCTGACTTCTTGCTCGAACCTAAGCTTGCACGCATCGCTGCCAACGTAGCCGCCTGACGTTCTTCCGCCTTTTTCTTAGTAGCGGCACGCTCTTCTGCTTCTTTAGTTGCCCGCTCTTGTGCTTCAATCATGGCTTGTTCGCGCGCTGCCAATTCTTCCGCCATCTTTTCTGGATCAGGCTTCTCGAATACTTTCTTTTTGCGCACTTCTACATTAACGCTCTTAGATTTACCTGAAGAGCCGGTCACGCGTGCGGTGCTGGTCGTCTTAGATTTCAGGCTAATACGTCGCTTTTCTTGCTGGCCATGACTTTGCTTTAAATACGTCACCAACTTCTCTTGCTCAAGCTCGGTGACTAGGTCATCCTCTGCGCGAGCAGGCAGTCCAGCATCTACCAGTTGCTGTTGTACAGCACTTGCGGTTTTGCCTACCATATCTGCCAGTTCTTTGACGGTCTTATCTGCCATTTATTATCACCTACTGTCTATTATTTGCTATATGTTCAATTCAGTTGTTGGCTACAAATGATTGGGTTAAGGCTAGTATTTGTAACGCATTTGATTGGGTTACGTCATACCAGCCCTTATTATCGATAGCATATCACTAAAAGACAGCGATATGCAGTTACCGCTTATTCATTGAACCAAGATTCCCGAGCTTTCATGATGAGTTTTCCTGCGGTTTCACTATCTAAACCTTCGATATCTTCTAGATCGAAGACGGCTTGTTCTGCCAAGTCATCCACGGTAATAATGTCTTTTTGTGCCATTTTATAAGCCCAACTGACCGTCATTCCTTCAAGATCTTGTAGCTCTTGACTTGGCTCTTTCATGTTCTGTTGTTTGACCAATTCATCGGCAATGACCACTTCTTTGGCACGCTCTTGAATCATGTCAATCGCTTCATCGTCTAGGCCTTCGATATCATAAAAGGTTTCGACTGGCACATAAGCGACTTCTTCAATACTGGTAAAACCAATATCAACCAGCGCTTGGGCAAGATCTTTATCGACCTCTAAACGCTCATAAAATAATTCGATAAAGGCCTTGCTTTCGTTTTCTTGACGTTGCTGATACTCTTCCTCTAACATCATATTGAGCTTATAGCCGGTTAATTCAGACGCTAAACGCACGTTTTGACCTTGTGAGCCGATCGCCCGCGCCAATTGATCATTGGTGCTAAAGATAATATCCGCCGTTTGCGTGTCTTCATCTAAGATGATACTGCTGACGTCCGCTGGCTCTAGCGCACTGATGATAAATTGGGCTGGATCATCTGACCAAACCACCACATCGATACGCTCGCCATCAAGCTCTTGCTGTACCGCTTGGATACGCGTACCACGCATACCAATACAAGCGCCAACGGGATCAATACGATGATCGTTGGTTTTAACTGCTATTTTAGCACGCGTGCCCGGCAAGCGCGCGACATTACGAATTTCAATAATTTGTTCAGCAATTTCAGGCACTTCTTTTTGCATCAATGCTGAGAGCATTTCAGGATGCGTGCGTGATAGTAACAATTGAGCGCCGCGGTTTTCGCGGTTAACATGGTACAAAATGGCATTGATACGAGATTTTGGGCGCAATTGTTCACGAGGTAGCATCTGATCACGTGATAAATAGCCTTCAGCGTTATCACCTAAATCAATGATATAACCATCGCGCGTTTGTTTTTTAACTTCGCCATACATCATCTCGCCAATACGTGGCTCAAAAGCGTCGGCTACTAAATTGCGCTCTGCTTCACGGATTTTTTGAATGATAACTTGCTTGGCTTGCGTCGCAGCAATACGACCAAATTCAATCGATTCGATCTGCTCTTCTTTGATATCACCAATTGACCATTCGTCTTGGTCAAGATCGGTAATCGCCAGCTGACACGCAGGCATCTCATGGTCTTCATCTGCAACCACTGTCCAATAACGATAAGTATCATAATCGCCCGTCGCACGGTCAATAGCAACCCGTACCGCTACTTCTGGCTGATCGGTATAGACTTTTTTCTTCGTGGATACCACCAAAGCATCTTCGATTGCTTCAAAGATGTCTTCAGGATTTAAGCCCTTTTCATTACTGACAGTTTCTACTACCGTTAAGATTTCACGACTCATGCTATACCTGTCCTATCGTTTTATAATTGACTTAAACTTTATCGTTAATGTGTTGACGTTATATTTTCACCGTAAGCCAAAGGCTGTTTGGAGAGTAAAATATTCATTTATCAAGCTACTGTTTTTAAACTAAGCATCTTCATAAATCAAGTTGGCTTTGTCAATATTGCTTAATGCAATCTCAAACTGCTCACCATCAGTGGCGGTTAGCTTTAAAGAAGTATCATCAATACTGTCTAAAGTACCAGTTGCTTTGCGGCGTTTTTTATCCCCTTCACCAATCGCTTGAATCAAGCGTAAGCTGACGGTTTGACCGACATAATCACGCATTTGCTCATCTGAGAAAAAGGCACGATCAAAACCTGGCGACGATACTTCTAAAATATATTCGCCAGCAATCGGGTCATGAACCTCAAGAATACCGCTCACTTGATGATTTACCGCGGCGCAGTCCTCGATAGTCACTTGCTTATCTTGGGCTTGGTCTTCTGGCAATGCCTCAATATAAATGCGTAACAACGAGCGACGACCTTGTGGCGCAAATTCAATACCCCACAGCGCCACATCACAAGCCGCTACCGCAGGCGCAATAATATTGGTCAGTTCTGTAACTTTTGTCGAAAGCTTCATAATCTATTTATCTTTTCTTATCCACGTAACTATCGTACTAAGCAAACTGTATTCTATATCGTAAAGCTTGTATTGATAGCACTTTGTTGTTTATCGATAACAATATTTATTGTTAATAATTAACTTTTATAAAAACTGGCTGCCGTCAAATTAAGACAATTCGCGCCTTAACTTATAAACCTACATTGTTCTTAACGCTTAAACGCGTCACTATATAAATAAGATGTTTTATAACTCGTGCTTTTATATAAGGATGAGCCTAGAAAACATCAAGCTCAACCAGACAATGCTTTTATTATGTATAAAGCAGAACTATCGGTAAAGGTATGAGAAGTAAAGGATAGTACGCTTAACAAGCATCGCGGCGAATGACGATGGATAACGAATAGCATCGTACTCTATAGAAATAGAGCTTAGCATAAGTAGGACAGATATCGCGATAACACCGACCATCAGATACAAAAAAACCCACAAACATAATGGTGGGCTAATCGTTACTGACAAATTTAGTGTACAAAACATCAGTATAAAAAGTGGTAGCGGGGGCTGGATTTGAACCAACGACCTTCGGGTTATGAGCCCGACGAGCTACCAGACTGCTCCACCCCGCATCAATCTAGAACGCATATTATAGAGAGGTTTTATAGGGCTGTCAATACTTGTTTTAGATAACAATCAAATTAAGCATTAATGACGATGAACCCTGCTTTCTATAATGTTTGAGTACAATAACGTTTAAGTAAAACATCATACACATAAAGCTTGGTGCGATTGGGGGGACTTGAACCCCCACAGCTTGCGCCACCACCCCCTCAAGATGGCGTGTCTACCAATTCCACCACAATCGCATTTTTCTTACTACTCTGTTTTTGAGCTTTAACATTTTATAACCGATGCATAAGGAAGGCAACGAAAGTTAAAGACGGCTAAAAACAGAGAAGCATTGTAAATCTAACGTCTTAAAATAGCAAGTACTGCCTGCATTAAAAGATAACGGTTAAAATTATCTGTCAAAAAATTAAGACAGACTTTAACGTAAATATAGTTACTGAGGATTTTGTGTCAGCGGGCGTGGCGTTTGCGGCGCTGATACTGGCGCATCTAAACGAAACTGGTCTTCTGCTTGTTTACGTGCATGTACGGCAAGCGTCATACTGGTGATAAAAAATATCACCGTTAATACTGCAGTGGCACGCGTCAAAAAGTTTGCAGTGCCGGCGGCGCCAAATACGGTACCCGATGAACCCGCTCCAAAAGAAGCTCCGGCGTCTGCCCCTTTACCATGCTGTATCAAAATCAAGCCAATCATGGCAATTGCCACGATAATGTGCAGGGCTAATATAAACGTAAACATGGTGGCCTCTTTTGCCGCGTAATGACGACTGATAACGTAAAATAAATCGTAGGATTAAATAATGTAAATAACTGGCGTTTAACGATTGACATCTAATATCGCCAATAACGCCAAACCAGTTGTGTAAATAAAGCAATTATCTAAATAAGGCGCATTGTACACGATTGCAAGGGCACTGTTAAAGCCACTTTTGCCAACTGCGAAAGACATTTTTTGAGCAAAGTCATTGTTCAATATGGATTAAATTGTAATTTTACTGAATACGACTACGCTTTATTGCCGCCAAAAGCCTTAGCAATCGCTAAAAAACTTTCTGCTTTTAGCGATGCGCCGCCAACCAATGCCCCATCAATCATGCTATCAGCAGCAAAACTGTCGGCATTGTCAGCATTGACGCTACCACCATATAAAACCGTTATGTTATCTAATTCGCCATTGAATCTCGCAAGGGTTTGCTTAATATGTTGATGTGTCGCACTTACTTCAGCGACGGTTGGTACTTTGCCCGTACCAATTGCCCAAACTGGCTCATAAGCGATGATTAAACGCTCTGACAAATCTGTAGCAAGTTCAGGATTTTGCGCAAGTAAATCTTTAATCACCGCTAATTGCGCATCAATGACTGCCAGCGTTTCTTTGGCATCATACTGCGCTTGGGTTTCGCCAATGCAAAATATGACGCCTAAGTTTTGCGCGAGGGCGTGAGTCATTTTTTGCAATAAACAGTCATGAGATTCTTGATGATACTGACGGCGCTCAGAGTGTCCCAGTATCGTCCATGTTGCGCCCGCATCATCAATTTGCTGCGCTGAACAATCACCAGTATAAGCGCCAGTACTGGGACTATAGGCGCTTATATCTTGAGCGGCGCTCAGTATTGAACTACCTTTTAGACGCTCACTGACAGCGGTTAAATGAATCAAACTCGGGGCGACCATCAATTGACAGTTATCGATATCCGCCTGCTCTTTTGTGCTAACAGCCGTTAATAAGTCATCTAGTAGCGCCTTGACGTCATGGCTCGTTGCTGGATTCTGCTTCCAATTCCCAATTACCCAAGCTTGCATACCCATTTACCTTATCTTATGTATTGCTGCCAATATGGCTCATATGCGCGCAAGTATAACAAATATTTCCCAAGTGCTATAGTGCGTTGCTATAGTATGAGGTGCTTAGCATTGGAACCGATTTTGCATAAAATTATTTTAAATAAGTATTTATCAAACCAACATTTTTTGCAGATTAACTATCTTATACGCTATATAAAGTCTTTTAACTCTAAAAAATTCCTATATCATTCTATTTATAAAAAATAAAACCAAGGCAATCAATCAGTTGTTTTTAGAATAAATGTTACTAATCAATGTAACGATTATAAATAAACTACTGGTGTTATATATAGTAGATGCTTTGGTTTTGGTAAAAAATACAGCCCATTTGGTATCACGCATAGAGAGGTCTTAATGTCTATCACAGCCAGTAAGTACGGTGGTTTAGCGCAGCAGTTGATTAGCGAAGGTATCGTCAGCGAAGCACATATGAAAACCGCGCAAACAGAGTCGCAACAGCAGCAAATCGGATTGGTGCCTTATTTGGTTGACAATAAGTTGGCTAATGCTTATCAGGTCGCTCAGATGCTATCACAAGCGTTTGGTGATCCTTTGTTTGATCTTGATGCCCTAAGCTCAGACGTCATTCCAAAAGACTTGGTTGATGAAAAAATCGTACGTAAGTTTAATGCGTTACCACTGTTTAAACGCGGGCAACGCTTATTTGTGGCATTGAGTGACCCGACCCGTATCGATGCCATCGACGCTATTGCCTTTAACTCGCGCCTGTCTGTCGAAACGATCGTCGTTGAAGAAGATAAGCTCAAAAAGCATATTGAGAATCTGTACGCTGATACCATGCAAAGTTTTGATAGCTTTTCTGACAGCGATTTAAATATTGGCTTTAATGAAAGCGAAGAAGAT
This sequence comes from Psychrobacter sp. YGAH215, assembly GCF_007280595.1. Classification (NCBI taxonomy): domain Bacteria; kingdom Pseudomonadati; phylum Pseudomonadota; class Gammaproteobacteria; order Moraxellales; family Moraxellaceae; genus Psychrobacter; species Psychrobacter sp. YGAH215. The sequence goes on from NZ_VKLR01000007.1 coordinate 158,595, forward strand.
GAAGGCGAAACCAAACTCAGCGACGGCGTTGATGAAGCGCCAGTTGTAAAATTTGTCAATAAAATGTTGGTTGACGCCATTCGTATGGGTGCCTCAGACTTACATTTTGAGCCTTATGAGAAAACCTATCGCGTACGCTTTCGTGTCGATGGCGTCATGCAAAAAATGGCCAGTCCGCCGGTACAGCTTGCGGGTAAAATTGCCGCGCGTCTAAAAGTCATGTCACAGATGGACATCTCTGAGCGCCGTATACCGCAAGATGGCCGTATCAAGCTTAAAATCTCGAAAGATAAAGCCATTGATTTCCGCGTAAACTCCCTACCTACCTTGTTTGGCGAAAAGCTGGTTTTGCGTATTTTGGATCCGTCCTCAGCCATGCTTGGTATTGAAGCTTTAGGCTATGAGCCCGACCAAAAAGAGATGTTTTTAGAAGCCTTACATAAACCGCAAGGCATGCTGCTGATTACAGGTCCTACTGGTTCTGGTAAAACCGTCTCGCTCTATACGGGTATTAATATTTTAAATACTGGCGAGACCAATATCTCAACGGCAGAAGACCCTGTCGAGATTAACCTTGAAGGTATCAATCAGGTCAACGTTAACCCGAAAGTCGGTTTAACCTTTGCCAATGCGCTTAAATCATTCTTACGTCAAGATCCTGATATCGTCATGGTCGGTGAGATTCGTGACCTTGAAACGGCTGAGATTGCGATTAAAGCAGCACAAACAGGACACATGGTACTCTCTACCCTGCATACCAACTCTGCCCCTGAAACCTTAACGCGTTTGCGCAATATGGGTGTTGCCTCATTTAATATTGCCACCTCAGTCAACTTAGTTATCGCTCAGCGACTAGCTCGGCGCTTATGCAAAAATTGTAAAAAACCCATCAATATACCACGGCAAAGCCTGCTTGAGCTTGGTTTTACCGATGCTGATTTAGACAATCCAGATAACCTCATTTATGAACCTATTGGCTGTAATGAATGTCGTGAAGGCTACAAAGGCCGTGTCGGTATTTATGAAGTCATGAAAGTCAGTCCCGATATTTCACGTATCATTATGGAAGATGGTAACGCCATAGATATCAAAGATGCTGCCCTTAAAAACGGCTTTAGAGATTTACGCCGCTCGGGTATTTTAAAGGTACTGCAAGGGGTAACCAGTATTCAGGAAATGATGCGCGTGACTTCTGAATAGCAACCGTTGCAAAATTAAAATTCTAATTCGTGATTTTAAACCTTTATACTTATAAACTAGCAATGTTATCTAACAGATGTACTTAAATATAAAACAGATATATACTGGCTTTTCTTATAGAAATGAAGTATGCCGAAATGAGGTATTAAATTTGACATACTTTTATCGGTTTATAACATCTTTATTAGATGAATCTTGAGGGTATCAACATGGCAAAAGCTAAAACCGACATGCTATTAGACTTTGTCTATGATGGAGTAAACCGGCGCGGACAAAAAGTCAAAGGCGAAACCACCAGTCGTAGCTTGGAGTTGGCGAAAGCCACTTTGCGCAAACAAGGTATCACTGTCAAAGGTATCAAGAAAAAACCCAAGCCTTTATACACTTTTAAAAAGTCTATTAAACCGATTGATATTGCTATTTTTGCCCGGCAGTTGGCCACTATGATGAAAGCTGGCGTGCCGTTAACCCAATCCTTTGAGATTGTTGCTGACTCTCTTGATAACCCGAGCATGAAAGATTTGGTCTTACAAATAAAAGCCGATATCGAAGCGGGCGGCACTTTTGCTTCGGCATTGCGTAAACATCCGCGTTATTTCGACGATCTGTTTTGTTCTCTTGTAGACTCTGGCGAGCAGTCCGGTTCGTTAGAGACCATGCTAGAGCGCGTTGCAACCTATAAAGAAAAAAGTGAGCTGTTAAAAGCCAAAATTAAAAAGGCGATGAAATATCCTATCGCCGTTATTGTCGTTGCCATTATCGTCACTATTATCCTACTGGTTAAAGTTGTTCCTGTATTTGCCGATTTATTTGGTTCATTTGGTGCCGAACTACCTGCGTTTACTCAGATGGTAGTAGGGATGTCAGAATGGATGCAATCTTGGTGGTTTATTTTAATCGTACTGATTGGTGGCGCCGTCATTGGCTTTTCAGAAGCTAAAAAACGCTCTAAGAAGTTCCGTGACTTCTTAGATCGGGCGGTATTAAAAGCACCGATATTTGGCAACATCGCTTATCAAGCGGTTATCGCTCGCTTTGCGCGTACATTATCGACCACCTTTGCTGCTGGTGTACCCCTCATTGATGCTTTAGATTCTACCGCTGGCGCTGCAAATAACGTGGTCTTTTATAACGCCATTCAGCAAATAAAAAACGATGTTTCAACCGGTCAGCAATTGCAATTTTCGATACGCTCAACCAACTTATTCCCAAGTATGGCGATTCAAATGGTTGGTATCGGGGAAGAATCAGGTAGCTTAGAAGAGATGCTCGATAAAGTTGCGGTCTATTACGAAAATGAAGTCGATAACGCCGTCGATGGTTTGACCAGCTTAATGGAGCCGTTAATTATGGCGGTGCTCGGTGTGTTGGTTGGCGGCTTAGTGATTGCCATGTATTTACCAATCTTCCAAATGGGCGCAGTGGTAGGCTAACAGCCACTGCAAGGAAAACGATTTCATGCAATTTATTCAATTATTACAAGAAAATATGACTCTTGCCTTAGTCGTATTTGGTCTACTTGGTCTTTGTGTTGGCAGCTTTTTAAATGTGGTGATTCATCGGACACCGCACATGATGGTAGCGGCGTGGCGGCAAGAATGTAGCCAGTTTATGGCTGAGCAAGCAGACATGCCACCTGAACATACGCGACCATTATCAGATATCGTCGCTGCTGATACTCCCATCACACTAAGCACACCTGCTTCACGCTGTCCGCACTGCGCCCATAAAATAAAGTGGTATGAAAACATCCCTTTAATAAGCTGGCTTATATTACGCGGGCGCTGCTCAGACTGTAAAGCTGCTATCGGACTGCGTTATCCTATTGTTGAGCTGGTAACTGCTCTGCTATCTATGTTGGTCATTTATCAGTTTGGCGTCAGCGCCGCTGGATTATCAGCATTAATTTTAGTCTGGACGCTGGTTGCTTTAACGGGTATTGATTTTGATACTCAGCTATTGCCAGATCGCCTAACCTTTCCATTGGCGGGCTTAGGATTGGCGGTAAATTCGCAAGGTTGGTTTGTCTCACCTACGCAGTCAATCTGGGGACTTTTACTTGGTTTTTTATCTTTGTGGGTGGTGGTAAAAATCTTTTATCTCATTACGAAAAAACACGGCATGGGACAAGGCGATTTTAAATTACTGGCAGTATTGGGTGCTTGGCTTGGGCCTACGATGTTGCCGTTAATTATCTTACTGTCGTCACTGCTTGGTTCTATCGTTGGGATTATTTTGATGAAAAAACAAGGGGAAAGCCGCCCTTTTGCCTTTGGTCCTTATATCGCGATTGCCGGTATCATTGCATTATTATACGGCCCAGATATCGTCAATTGGTATCTAGGAATGTACGCTTAAACCCCTATACTGACGCAAGTAGACGCGCAATTTCTCAAAAATGCGCTTTAACCTGCTAGAATGGGCTATTGGTATATTGTAGCCTCCCTCTTCTATCGGTTAAATAAGTCATTACTATGTCAAATTATGCCTCATCTTCATCTTATTCCTATCAGCCACAGTCGCCCCAATCCAAAAGCAAGACGTTAGTTGTCGGCTTGACCGGCGGTATCGGCAGCGGCAAGTCGGCGGCAAGCGATTGGTTCGCGCAGCAAGGGATTGATATTATTGATGCAGATGTGATTGCTCATCAAGTGGTCGCTAAAGGCAGCGCCACTTTACGCAAAATCAAAAGAAAATTTGGTGATTGGGTATTAAATGCTGACGGTGAAATGGATCGCGCTGCCGTGCGTACTCATGTCTTCACCCATCCTGAAGCCTTAATTGAGCTTGAAGCCATCACCCATCCAGCGATACGCGAAGCGGCAAAATTGCAACTAGCAGCCAGTACGTCACCATATGTTGTGCTCTCAGCACCTTTGCTCATTGAAGGCGCAGAAGCAGGGCTTGCCAACTTATGCCAGCGTATACTGGTGATGGATGCTACCGAGGAAACCCAGCTTGCGCGTGCCAGCCAGCGCGATGAGCAAAGCGTACAAAAGATTAAAGCCATCATGATTAATCAGCTCAGCCGCGAAGAGCGTAATCGTCATGCAGATGATGTGGTGCTTAACGAAAGCGATCTTGCGGCGTTATATTTACAGCTTGAGCCATTACATCAAAACTATCTTACGCTTGCCCAGCAGCTAAAGTTCGCTGCCGATTAATCTCATAGAGCACCATACCGGTCGCCACACTCACATTTAAGCTTTGCAAGTTACCATGCTCGTTGCCTGACATCGGAATATAAACCAGCTCATCGCAGCTCTCCATTGTCAGGCGGCGCATACCTTCGCCCTCTGATCCCATAATAATCGCGGTTTTGCCCGTCATATCAGCGGCATGTATTGGCTTTGCTTCTGCATTTAATGCGGTGCCAAACACAAAGACGCCAGCATTTTTAATCTTGCTTAACGTACGAGCCAAATTGGTCACACTAACGATAGGCATCATCTCGGCAGCCCCTACCGATACTTTCGCAACGGTTGGCGTCAGGCTTGCCGCATGGTGTTTGGGGCAAATAACGGCATCAACGCCCATGGCCACTGCGGTACGTAAACACGCACCAAAGTTATGCGCGTCGGTAATTTGGTCAAGCACCAATAATAGGCACTGCTCACGCTTAGCAATGGTATCCAATAAACCTTCGTCAGCGAACCCTAACGGACGCGCATTAAGCACCACGCCTTGATGTTGCGGGCTGCCGCACAGCTGAGTAAGCTTATCTTTTTGTGTCGGTTGAATACTAATACCATTATCACGTGCTTGCGCCATAATCGCTTGTACGTGGCTGTCGCTCTCACGTCCTTGTTGGACAAATAAACTGAGTCCATCAAGCGGGCGGTATTCGAGTAAGGCTTCAATCGCGTGAATGCCATAAAAATAGCTGGGTTTTGCCATAGGGAATCTACAATATAAAAGTGGTATCGCGTACGGCGATAAAAAATAGGAAGTATAGTCAGTTCTAAATAAAATCAGTACAAATATGATAACGCGCTACTGGTATTCATTTTCCTCGCTTGCTATGCCTACGCAGACAGAGGCTGCGCAAAATGAATGCCAGTAGCTCTATGTTCATTTTGTAGCGGACTGCCTATATAACGATAATTGTAGCAATTAACGCGTGGCGAAACGAAAAATTATTAAAATAATTGCCAAAAAAAAGAAATAAACCTTCGCATAAGGTTTATTTCTTTTAACTTGTTTATTTAAAGGTGGGGCAAGTTGTCTTTTGACACCTTTAATCGTATGATTTTTTAGCCAGCTTAACCTTCTAAATGACAGATATACTGCACGATTTCTTCTGTGCGCAAATTAAAACCACTATTGCCTTCGACCACGAATGACTGTCCTGCGCGGTAGTAACTAAATTCTTCCTCACCGTTTATTTTGACCTCACACTCACCGCTGATGATTTCGATGCGCTCCGAAGTATTGGTGCTAAAGTGATAGTGCTCAACCAAATTGTCGCAAGGCAAAATAACCCCGAGCGTTTTATGGCGACCGTCCTCAAACATAATGGTATGGCTTGAGCAACGACCATCGTAGGATATCGTGGCTTGAGCATTGACTGTTACATTGGTAAATTGCGCCGCTGTCATAGTGGCTTCCTTATCAAATAATTATTGCCAAACTAAAAGACCAAATTGAAAAACTAAATAGCAGAATAACTCATCGCTTAACTGACAGTTCTATTACAACTTTTTGACGATTTACTCTATATTTAGCTCGATATAACTGTTAACCAAATAAAGACTCGCATAGAGAATACACTATGAAAAGTAATGATGAAACGCTTACTTTGTCTAGCATGAACTCACTTCTCGTCTTTTACTAGAAACATCATAGATAGCAGATTGTATGAAAATCTGGTGGTAAGAGTTTATCATTATGTGAGATTATGCTACCACATTATATCTATAAAGTTTGTTACAGCCACTAGGAAAGTTGTGCTTATTGTTAAATGAATACCTAGCTTTGCTTACCTTTAAAATTTGTATTTCCTACCTTTTGCCACCATAATATTTGCCAATTGTCTTTATCTTATTAGCACCATTTACCAAAGCTGTTTTTCTTTATTTATCCTATTGTAGACCTAAAAATCAGCCTAATTGCTGATATTTATTGTCTGCCATGAGAGGCATTGATGCTCGTATCATTAACTTTACAGCAGTTTGCATTGATTGCTCAGCACGAGCTGAGCATGGCTGAAGGCTTCAATGTCATCACCGGTGAGACAGGTGCTGGCAAGTCATTATTACTAGATGCGCTGTCTTTGTGCGTAGGCGAGCGCGCTGATAGTGCCATGGTCAGGCACGGCGCGGCGTATGCTGATATCTATGCGCAGTTTGATGTAGAAAATAATGACGTCGTGGCAGAATGGTTTGCAAAAAACGAGCGCTCTTTAGAAGAACCTGAAGTCCTGATTCGCCGTCAGCTTAGTAATACAGGGCGCTCTAAAGCCTGGTTAAATGGCACGCCGGTCAGCTTAGCGGAATTAAAAAGCTTGGGCGCTTTATTGGTAAACATTCATAGTCAACATGCTCAGCAAGCCTTACTAAAGCCACAATTTGTGGTGCAATGGCTTGACGAGATGGCACAAATCACGCCACTTGCTGTACAAACGGCCAGCAGCTATCAAGCTTATCAGCAGCTCAAACGCCGCGCTGATGATATCGCCAGCCGCGAAGCTCAGCGTCAAGATCGCATTCAATTGTTGCAAAGCCAGCTTGCTGACATTGCGCCGCTACTCGCAGTTGATTATGCAGAAGTTGAAGCGGAGCACGAAGAGCTGTCTAATATCGAAGCGTTGATGACGGAGGCCAGTCACGGTTTACACCTGCTCGATAATGACACCGATGAGCCCGATGTCATGACCTTGCTCGGGCAAGCGATTAAGCTTTGCGACAATCAAATGAGCGTCAGTCAAACCTTTGAGCAGGCGTCCGAACAGTTGCATTTGGCGCAGCAGCAAATCACTGAGGTCACAGGCTTGCTATCGGATTATGCGGAACAGCAATTACCCGACCCTGAGCGCTTGCAAACACTCGATAGCTTAATCAGTCTTGGGCACCGCTTGTCGCGTAAGCATGGCCTGCCCGCAAGCGATTTGATTGATGAAGCAAAGCAGTGGCAAGCGCAATTAGAACAGTTAGAAAACGAGCCAAGTAGCGATGCGATGGCAGCGCAAATCGAGCAAGCGTGGCAAGCGTATTTGTCACTTGCCACTGAGCTTAATAAACAGCGCTCAAAAGCGGCGCCAAAAGTCAGTAAACAGCTGATTGCGCAATTACAACCGCTTGCCCTGCCAAATGCGCGCTGCGAGTTTGTCTTTACCAAAAAGACCGATCCTAGCCAGTATAATGGTCAGGGCTGCTATGATATCGATTTGTTGTTTAGCGCCAACGTCGGTATGCCGATGCAGCCACTACATAAAATTGCCTCAGGTGGTGAGCTGTCGCGGATGGCACTGGTCATGCAAGTTCTGCAAGCGACCAATGCTAATAATAATGCTGCCAAGCCAATGCTCGTCTTTGATGAAGTGGATGTTGGTATCAGTGGCGGTACGGCGCAAGTGGTTGGTGAGCTGTTACGCGCGCTTGGGCAGACGCAGCAGTTATTGGCCATTACCCACCAAGCGCAAGTTGCGGCGCAAGCGCATCAGCATATCTTGGTACAAAAACATCATGATGAGCAAACCGAAAGCGAGCTATTAATCTTAACCGATAGCGCGCAAGTCGATGAGCTGGCCCGTATGTCTGGCGGGGTGACCATCACGGATGTCACCCGTGACCATGCGCGTAGCTTATTAAGCGATGTTAAATAATGATTATTGATTGATGGCTATTGATTGATGGTTATGAAATGGTTGGCAGCTAAATGATTAATAGCAAATTACTCACAAATAATCGCTAAACATTTGCTTTAGTTGATTTTTTACACCTAAACGCCATATAGTGGTCTATCCTCTTGATAATTTCACCTTTAATATTAGGTTACGTTTGTTTCTATGTCTAAAGCCAATTTGACCCATCATTTCTTAATCGCGGCGCCCGAGCTGTCAGACCCACGGTTTGAGCAGGCGCTGATTTATATCTGTCGCCATGATAAACATGGGGCGCTCGGTCTGATGGTCAATCGTCCGATAGAGCAAGCGCGCGTCGGCAAACTGCTAGAAGACTTAGGTATCGAAGTGACCGATCCGCAAGTAATGGAAGATATGGCGTTAGAAGGGGGTCCTATGTATCCAGAAGTCGGTTTTGTCTTGCACACCGGTCAACCAGAATGGGCGTCTTCTTTTGCTATCTCAGAAAACGTCTGTATTACTACCAGTCAAGATATCCTAAAACGCATCGCCGCCGGTCAAGGCGTTGGGCATTATCAGCTGTGCTTAGGTCATGCCAGCTGGGGAAAAAAGCAGCTCGACCAAGAGCTTGCGAGTGGCGACTGGCTCGTCTGCCCGGCTGATTTAAACTTATTGTTTGATACGCCATTTGCAGAACGCTGGCAAATCGCTGCCGATAAGATTGGCGTTAATTTTGACTATTTGAGCAGCGATATTGGTCATGCCTAGCGTTATATATTAAGTGCTATATACTGAGCAGCATTTGCTTCATGAAGACAGAAATAGGAAATACCCCAAATTATGGTCAATAGTATTCTTGCAGATAGCGCGGGCGCTATAACTACTGATAGCACAGACGTTATAAATGCTGATAGCGCTACAGAGCCAACGATTAAGCCGCATCTTATTTTGGCGCTCGATTATGGCGTCAAAAAGATGGGCATGGCGCTAGGCAATTCTATTACCGAGACGGCGCGCGCCTTTGATATTTTGGCGATGAATAATGGTCAGCCGGATTGGGACAACCTGCTTGGTATTATCAAAGTTTGGGGCGTGGCAAAAGTGGTGGTCGGATTACCATTAAACATGGATGGGAGCAGCTCAATGCTGTCCAAGCGGGCGCACAAATTTGCTCGTCGGTTGGCGCATAGAATTATGGAGCAGCGTTTACCCGTCATTGTCTCTCTCTGTGATGAACGCCTGACCTCAGTAGCAGCACGCGAAATTGCGTGGGAAAACGGCTGGATTCAAAACGAGCGCGATCCGATTGATGATATCTCCGCTTGTATCCTAATGTCGACGTATTTTGCTGATCCGAGTAGCAGTATCGCTATCGACGCCATTAAAGCGGATTAATAGTAGGGTAAAGCCATGACTAACCTCCCCCTCTTTTTTTATATCGTCTAAACGAATAAATGACTGATTAATATGACCACTGTCTCAGATCCATCTTTGCAAAACAAGTCGCAACGTGGCTTTGCACCGCTCGCGATTGCGCGTATCAAAGGCGCTCAGCGAGCAAACCAAATAGCGATTTATCTTATTTATGCCGCTATTCTCGCCTTTATGGTCTTTGGCACCATTGCCAGTATCAAAGCCTTTCATAACAATCAGCTGCTTTATCAATTGTTCTATAACCTGCCCTACGCTTTGGTGGCGCTTACGATTCCTATTACTATTTATGATGCGCTGGTGATTTATCGTTATCGCTTAAATCAGCCGTCAATGATTGCCATGAGTATTGGTGTATCGACGGTTATATTACTTGGCGGGCTATTATTTGCTGATACTGCTTGGTTAGGTTTGGCATGTTGGCTTGGGGTGGCGTTTTTATTTAAGGTGAGCTTTAAGCGCTTTTTTAACTTTTTAGACGCTGAAGAAACGTCTGAAAATGTTAAAGAAACATAAAACTTCCTGATAAAAATGCCATCACTAATAAAGAACTGAAAACATTCACCATATTTTATTGATTTAAAAAACGACTATGACAACTTCAACATCTGATAGTACCATTCAACATCATTTAGATACCCAAGGGCTGATTTGCCCTGAGCCGGTGATGATGCTACATCGAACCATACGTAATGCCGATGCTGGCGAGGTGATTGAGATACTCGCCACTGACCCTGCGACCACTCGCGATATTCCTAATTTTTGCCGTCACTTGGGGCACGAGCTTGTAAAGCAAGAAACGCTTGCTGAAAATGTGCCTTTAAATGTTGATCCGGATGAAATCACAATTGCGGACGATGATGATGCGCCTATTCCTATTAACGCCACCCTTTATCGGTATTTGGTCAAGAAAAAGAATGCTTAAAGCATTTAATTAAGCTTAAAGCACTCATAGCATCAGCGCACTAATAGCATCCAGATATCTTTGCTTTGTACGAAACATATCATTCACAAATTAAAGGTAGATAGCATGTTAGCACCCCAAAAGCAGTATGTGCAGTGGCTCGAAAACAAAGACGGCAGCGAGACGTTACATCAAGCACTTTGGGTGTCGGAAAGCAATCATGCGCCACCTGCGCGTATTGTGTTGGTCGATGATAAAACGACCGCCGATGAGGCTTACCGTTTGGCTTGCGAAGGCACTTCACTACTGTGGCACGGTGACTTTCATAATGCACGGCAATTGCTACAAGCGCTCAATCGACGCATCGAGCGTACCAATGAGCGCTCTGAGCTACGTAAAATGAAAAAAGCAGCAAATCAATCTGCGAAATCCAATAAAAATGTAGATAAATCTTCAGAGTTATTCAAAGACATTCCTAACTTATTTCATCAGCAGCGCCAATTGCAAGCCCAGCGTGCGCGCATATTAAGCCGTCTGCTACTCGAGCTTGATGCCAATTATGTCAGCCAATTACGCCGCGCCCCTGATATGAGTGCAGCTTGCATAGCTGCTTTTGGTCAGTTGGATAATGAACTAAATGAGTCGTATGTGCTGTCGTTTCGTGACCTACAAGGAGCGCTTGGCGCAGCGCAGTGGCGCGAAAAAGGCGTTCCGATTGATGGTTTAGATTTATCAATATTCCCGCATTATGGTGTCTTTGCCCCAACCCGTCATGAGTATGTACAGCTATTACTCGAGGCGCCACTGCCAGATACTTGTGATGTCGCCTACGATATCGGTACGGGCACTGGCTTGCTGGCAATTATCTCGGCGCAGCGCGGTGTCAAACAGGTAATTGCCACCGACTTAAATCCGCGAGCTTTAACCTGCGCCAGCGAAAATTTTACGCGATTAGAATTAGCTAATGTACAGTTGCAACAAGCCGACCTTTATCCAACTGATGCACCACTCGCCAATCTGATTGTCTGTAATCCGCCTTGGTTGCCTGCTAAGCCCAGCTCGCCGTTAGAGTATGCCGTTTATGATGCTGATAGCAAAATGCTGCGTGGTTTTTTGCAGGGGGCGAAAGCTCATTTAGCTGAGCATGGAGAAGTCTGGTTGATTCTGTCGGATTTGGCTGAGCACCTGCAACTGCGCACTCGTGAGGAACTATTGGGCTGGTTTGCTGATAGCGGCCTAAAAGTGAAATACCGCCTTGATACCAAACCTAAGCATGGTCGCAGTCAGGATGAGTTTGACCCACTATATGCGGCGAGGAGTAGCGAGGTTACTTCTTTATGGTGTTTAGAACCTGCCTAATCTTTAACAATTGATAATTAATCATTGAGTATCAAATTATGAGCCGCGACCGCGCCGTCCAACAGCGCCAACCTAAAGCGCTGGCCGTCGATGACGAGCCAACTTATATCACCGAGTTTCGGCAAGCAATGCTTGCCCGCGGGCTTGCAACGCGGACGCGTAATGCTTATGTGCGCGACTTGCGCTCTTGCGAGCTGACCAACCCTATTGCACTGACGAAATGGCAGCCTGAAGACGTGCTGCACTGTTTATCAACCCTTACCATCGACGGCAAAACGCCGCGCACGCAAGCCCGTATGCTGTCAAGCTTGCGCCAGTTTTATCTTTGGATGATTGCCAGTAATCTGCGCGAAGACAATCCGTGTGAGCGTATCAAAAGCCCCAAATTAGGTCGTCCACTGCCAAAGGATTTGAGTGAGGCAGATGTCGATAATCTCCTCGCCGCGCCTGATACTAGCACCGCACTCGGACTGCGTGATAAAGCTATGTTAGAGGTGCTCTACGCTTGTGGTCTGCGCGTCAGTGAGCTGATTAATCTATCATTAGAACAAGTCAATCTAAACGCTGGTTGGCTACAAATTACCGGTAAAGGCAATAAAACCCGCTTAGTGCCACTCGGCGAATACGCAGCAGAGGCGCTAGAAGATTATCTAACTCATGCTCGTGGTGATTTGATTGCGCATTTGAAATCGGGTAATTGCCAAGCAGTATTTTTGACCGCGCAAGGCGGCTATATGACACGGCAGAACTTTTGGTATCTATTAAAAAAATACGCCAAAATTGCCAGTATCGATAAAGAATTATCACCACATACCTTACGTCACGCCTTTGCCACTCATTTGCTCAATCACGGCGCAGACTTGCGTAGCGTGCAGTTATTACTGGGGCACAGTGATTTATCAACGACACAGATTTATACCCATGTGGCGACGGCAAGATTGCAGAAGTTGCATGCCGAGCATCATCCGCGCGGTTAAAACTGAAATTAAAGATTTATTGATGATTGTAAAAGGAATATAACGTGTTGCAAGCTCAGCCATCTACTCTGCCTACCCTAACAAAAGGGCAAAATTCTGCCCTCAAAAACCTGACCGTCATGGGTTATCTAGAAGGCACGTCTTTTTTATTATTGCTTGGTATCGCCATGCCACTAAAATATATGATGGGTATTCCTGAGGCAGTAAAATATATCGGTATGGCGCATGGGGCATTGTTTATCGCCTATATTTTGATGCTACTGATTGCAACGAGCAAAATAAAGATGCCGCTATGGGCAATGCCTGCAGGTGTGCTTGGCTCGTTTTTACCATTTGGTCCGTTTATCTTTGATCATTTATTAAAGAAGCGTTTGAGAAGATAGGATTAAAGTGATGTTAGTCACGTAAATCTATACCCATGTGGCGACGGCAAGATTGCAGAAATTGCATACCGAGCATCATCCGCGGGGCTGAATATTTGCAGCAGTATAAAACTAATAAATGAGTTACTATTAAATAAACGAATAATAATCGAGAAGTAAGCATGAGTACTCAACTAATCAAACATTTAGAAAATAAAGCAGCAGAAGATTCTAATACATCAATTCTACTCGCACAATGGAGTTTTGACGAAAAATTGGTTAGCAAGTCATTAGAAAATATTGCTGGGTATTTTCCACATTTCAGTAGTCATAACTCTTCTCATTCAAAGCAGATACTAATAAACATTGAAAGACTTTTAGGTGAAAACTTAAAATTGCTTAGTGCTACTGATACTTGGCTTATACTTGAATCAGCTTATTGGCACGATATTGGTATGTTATTTGATGCTAAAGAAGCAATTAAAGTAACAGAGTCAGATGAATTTAAAGAGTTCGTTGAATCATTGGCAAAGGATAAGTCCACTGACTTATATGAGTTTGCATCTAATTATTTAAGTAAAGGTTGGAAAGCAGCCTTAAGCGATTATGATCATCCTCAAATAGGTATTGAACAGTACCGACAGATGATAGCTGAATGGTTTAGAAAACATCATCAAGAAAACTCTAAAAAAATCATTAGAGATCCTTTTAATGAATTAGGTATCAGTTCTCCAAGAACTGAACTTTTCCCAAATAGAATATACACTTATTTAGGTCAAATCTGTCTTGCTCATGGCACAAGCTTTCATCGCGTTATGACAGAACTTCCTTTTAGACAAACTGGTTTGGGCACTGAAAATTGTCATCCACGATTTGTAGCATGTTTATTGCGTTTAGGAGATATATTCGATATCGATGACAATCGATTTTGTCCTGTTATGGCAAAACAAGTCTATGACATCCCTTCTATAAGTCAGGCACACTTAGATAAACACAAGTCTATTAGAGAGTTTCAATTAGATAATCAAACTGTCAGTATTACTGCTGAATGTAATAATGAAAGCGCCTATATCGAAACCCAGCTTTGGTTTGGTTGGATAAAGGAAGAACTGCAAGACCAGATGTCACAGTGGAAAAATATAGTTCCTCATAGAAGCTTTGGTTTATTACCTACTGTCGAAAAGCTAGCAGTTGAAATGACAACCGCTAAAAAGTTAATTAACGATAAGCCAATGAAATTTAGCATTGATGAAAAAAATGCTATTGAACTATTACAGGGTAAGAATTTATACGATGATAAAGCGAATATTTTTCGCGAACTTATTCAAAATGCAGTAGACTCTACCTTATTAAGAGTATGGATTGAACACGGTGAGATAAGCGAAACTAAAACCATACAGTCCTATATGCACCCTTTTCATAATACTACTCAAAAAGTTCTTTCAAAATATCCTATCGAAATTGACTTAGCAAAGATATCTGATGACGACGATAAAGAAATAAGTATTTGGGAGTTTTCAGTATTAGACAGAGGGCTAGGTATCAGCCTCAAAGACTTACAATACATGCAACAAATAGCAGGCTCAAGTCGTAATATTGAGAAGCATAGAATAATAAAAACTATGCCCTTATGGATGAGACCATCAGGTGAGTTTGGCATTGGCATGCACAGTGCATTCCTATTAATGGAAGGTTTACCTGATATAGATAAAAAGATTGTATTAGAAACTAAAAGCAAGAAAGATAATAAATCATATAGTATTGAGTTAACATCTCCGTTGACAAAGCAAAGTGGTTTCTGTTTTATTGAAGAGCTGCCAGATAATATGAGTAAAGATTACGGAACTAAGTTAACCGTAAAGATTGCTTTTTCCAAAAAAACATCTTATTTGAACAAACTTGGATTTGAATTACATGATAGGTTTGATAGTTTAAAAGGTTCAGTTTTTGACTATGCAAATGCAAACTATAGTGCATTAAGTATAAAAATGTTATAAGATAAAACATCTCAACAGATATACTCAATTATCATGACTTACTCACTAGATTATCGCAAACAAGTTCTTAAAAGCTTAGCAGATGGCATGACCTTTGCCGAGGCAGCC
>NZ_VKLR01000060.1:0-1509 GCF_007280595.1 Psychrobacter sp. YGAH215
GTGGTTTGATTATTATCGTCAGGCTGCGTAATTAAAATCTCCCAAGTTTGACTGTACGGATTTGACGGCAGGGGTCACTAAGGGAGTTGCAAGATCAGCTAAGCTAAGACGCTTTTGAGTGACGCGGCCTTGGTTGTCGTATTGGTACTCAATATGCTGATTACTACCTTTAGCGCTAAGTAGTTGATCCTTATCGTCAAACTCCCAAGCGACTTGCTGTACGACTTTACCCTCTTGCTTGACTGTCTTGTGAACTCTACGACCTTTTTCGTCGTATTGGTAGCTGATGATAACGCCGTTTGCTAATTCAATACCTGTGAGTTGATCGCGAGCGTCATATTTATAGTGTTTGCGCCCTGCTGTTCCACTGTCTATATAAGAGATACGTCCAAAGTCATCAACACCATAGTCAGTAGTGATATTATCGTTTTGTTCGACACGGGTTACGCCTGATTGTACAGTTTTGATAGTTGTTTTTTTGACACCTAACATATCCCACATATTGGGCAATGAGTAATCACTAATTTGCGACTTATCATTGTGCACTATGGTCTGCTCGCCACTAGCCCCAAGTATCTGGGCGATTTTGTTATCAGCGCTATAGTTAACAGCGACCAGCTGAGTATCGTCGCGTCCTACTGCTGTTATACGGTTTTTGTTATCGTAGATATAGCTTAGTTTATCTGTCCCAGTAGCGCTCATCTTGTAGTCTACAATAGGGCGGCCTTCGGTATCCAAATGTCTGAGGGTAGCTTGTTTGGCGGTTATTTCACCTAGATTGCGCCTAGCGTCATCATAAGCGTAGCTGGCGATAAAGTTGTTGTCTAGATCGCTGACGTTGGTGATATCACCTTGACTATTACGCTGATATTTAACGCCATTTATAAGCTCTCCATTGCGATAGCGAGATATAGTCATAGGTAGGTTGTTGTCACCATACTCTATGTTTATTGTCATAGTTTCTTGATTGTTTTTACGTTCTATAGCGGTCGTCTGACCATTGGCGTTATGCTCAAAGGTCGTGATTTGGCCAAGGTTTGGACGTGCAGAGGTTTTGACACTACCATCAGCGAACCAAGTATAAGCTTCTATAACGATGGTACTCTCAAGATTATCATCATTACGCAGGGCAACTTGTGTCAGATTACCTTTGCTATCGTAACTCATTAAATAGGTACGAGAAATAGATATGCCATCAGGAGTATGTCCAAACTCTGTCTTCTCAATAGGTCGTCCATGGTTATCGTAAACATAACTGATACCTGTTTGCCGATTTGCCGCTACACTGTCCTGCCATTCTTTGGCAATGAGAGAGAATCTACTATCTTCAGGATTATTTGAAACATACTTGTAATGAATAGCGGACTGGGTAGGACTAGCATCATCACTAATAATCATGCGCTTAGTGATGCGCCCAAACTCATCGAACGTGGTTGACATTGATGCGATGACTTGACCGTTGTCATCAAGCTTACTGGTTTTCGTCACCCGTCCTGCACTATCATACTC
>NZ_VKLR01000061.1:0-1482 GCF_007280595.1 Psychrobacter sp. YGAH215
TGTTTAAAATGTGGTGACCCAAGTCACTCCACTGGCCACCATAATGCTTGGTATGATCGTCAAGAGACTGATAATCAAGATAACAATGATGGTTACACTACAGTTGGTAAAAAGAGAAAGAGAAAGCGGAAATCCAAATCCAATACTACTTCTACTGCCACTGCTAATACTGCCACTGCTACAACTGCCACTGCTAATACTGCCACTGCTACAACTGCCACTGCTACTAAAGCCACTGCTACTACTTCTACTGCCACTCAGGCAACTACTCAAGCTGACACTCAGGCTGACACTCCGCCTTCGGCCATTCAGGCAAATACTCAAGCTGACGCCACCGAGGCTGTCACCACCCAAGCAGACACTCAGTCTACTGTCCAAACTCTGGACAAAAATAACACACAAAAGATTTCTAAAGTAGCTCCATCTCAGGATGTTGAGCAACTTGACGAAATCAACACCCCCTCATGGCTTGCTAGTCAAGCTATGTTACCAATCCCTGAAGCTCCCTCACAAGAGGTTGAGCTCAATGAAGGACCAGACAAACTTTTGTTCGATGAAAATGAGTACATTGAGACTCATGACTACTTTGAACCTTCGGATTTCTACAAGTCCGGAGACGATGATGACTACATGGATGAGGACTCAGAAGAAGATGACTCAGAAGACGACGACGAAATGTCAATTGATGCGGTTTCGGAAAATGAAATCGATGACCTTCAAAAAGAGAATGAGAATGATCAATACTAATCAACTAAAAATCACGTCTCTCAACTGTGAGAGAACAACAAACATCAATGGTTTAAAACAACTTATTGAAAACAACGACATTACACTTCTTCAGGATCTCGGAAAAACTACCAGATCTTTGCTTGATATCATACAACTACCACTAACAATCATTTATTCGAAATTGACAGCAATTGTCATTCACCACAAAATTGATGATTTAATCAAAGTCACCAACCAACACACCTTTGAATTAGACCCAGTCGCATTTCCACGAGTTAGTGATGCTGTCATCAGGGTAAACAACAAGAGAAAATACCACATCATCAACGTATACTACCCCCCAAACAAATTCGACGAACAGCGGCAACTTATAAGAATGATATACCGCCAACTCAAGAACAAAAATACGCCTATCATCATGGGAGGAGATTTTAATCATATCCTCAACCCAGAAATAGACCGACAGTTTCAAGTAAGGCACAACTATTCAGAAACAAGAACAACAGAAGAATCTTTATTAAGAAATACACAGCTAAAATTGATAGATGCCTACCGATGTTTTGAACCCCAGGCAATAAACTTCACAAACCATAATCAATTGAACAATAGAAGAATCGATCGGTTTCACCTCTCAGAGAGGCTTGAAAAACAACTCCTTTCTTTCCATCAAAAAAAGGATGACGCTATTAGATCAACCCATGAACGAATCACCATCGTTCTTAAATTTACCAACAAACCAGTCATTGACATGGG
>NZ_VKLR01000062.1:0-1400 GCF_007280595.1 Psychrobacter sp. YGAH215
GACCCCCTTGTCCATTCTCTCAGTACTTCCCGATCCCTTTTGTTCTTCATTACCCTTTTCTCTGTCTTGCCCTGCTACCCATCCGTGATTTTCGAGCGCCGTTCACTCCCACGTCCCCGCTGTTGATTGACATTTCCAATTTCACTGACTTTGTTCCCCTACTTTTGCTCACATTTTTCTGTTCTCAAACTCCTCTCTTGAATTCTCAGCTTGCTGTGTCTCCTTCTTGCCATTACAACTGCTTTTCTTCACTTGCTTCCTTCTGCTTTGACAACACTGATCATTGACTTGATTTCATTACTTTTCACAAACCCAGTTTCTAGCTCTATTGACTTCCTCTGCTATCCAGATTTCAAACTTCTTATTGTAACAGTTATAACTGCGTTCTTCATCTCATCTAATTGATCGATTTGTTGAGTTGTCGTTGAAGAAAAGTGATATTTTTTGACCAGCTCATTTTTTGACCAGCTTTTTTTCGATGACTTCTCCACACTTTTCTGCCACGTTTTCCCTAAGTTTTTTTGCCACGTCAGAAAAAAAAAATTTTTTTTTTCACCACTTTTCTTTCCACCGCCAACACCATCAATCATGTTCTACCTGCCAGAGTGCCAGTTCTACATATCTCCACATTTTTGAATCTCCAAATTTCCAGATTTGAACAACTCATTGCCACCACCAAGTCTTGTTGCTCTGTCATCCACCACTATTTGTTTGCTGTTGCACCAACTGACTGTTCATTTTGCCATCGACTATTGAATGTTTACTCAGAACTCACAACTAATCTGACAACAGCTTACACATTGACTACTGAAACTACAAGTTGTTTTTTTGATCATTCTCCAACCAGCAAGCACAGCAGCATCTACAACAGATAACGCAATTCATGCTGCCACAATTTCTACAACTGCCATTGACTAGTGATTTTTCAACCAGCAAACACAACCGGCATTGAAAACAGCAAATGCAACGAGATAAACAACATGCATCGACTACACCCTCCACAACTCGTGTTGCAATTCCCATTGCCACTATGTTCAATTTTCGACACTGCCATTGACAACGAGATACACAACTGTTTCCACATTTCATGTTGCATTTCCCACTACCATTAGTTCACTACTGTTAAACACACAAATACAACACCTTGCACAACTCCCTCCACAGTTCGTGTTGAATTTCCCATTGCCACTATGTTCAATTTTCGACACTGCCATTGACAACGAGATACACAACTGCTTTTACAATTCATGTTGCATTTCCCACTGCCATTGAGTTACTACAACTGCCATTAGTTGACAACGACACACCAGCTTGCACAACTCACCAGAATATTTTCCACCACCATCAACTACTGAATCTACAAGTTGTTCTATCGTCCCTTCTCCAACTAGCAAACACAG